>CAKPFD010000004.1 GCA_934149515.1 uncultured Bacilli bacterium | reverse complement strand
ATAATGCAGCTGCGGCATTAAAATATCCAATTTCTTTAATTACGGCAGATGAAATAGCGCTTGCAGGTGGAGTATATTATACACCTAACAGTAATTATTATTTATATAATGGGAAATATTACTGGACGCTTTCGCCGTCTTACTTCCCTTCGAACAGCTCGTCCGCTCGCGTGTGGAGTGTGGCGACATCAGGGTATTTGGGCCCGTGGAATCGCGTGGCGAATTCGTACGGAGTCCGTCCAGTTATTAACCTGAGTGCTGACGCGCTGGTTACAATGGGAGACGGTACTAGCTCTAATCCATTTGAATTAACTTTAAGTTAAAGGTAATGGCAAAATGACTCATCATTTTGCCTGATAGAAAATAGTAAATATTTATGCCAGAATAAATGATGTATACTTCATCTGACTAATTAAAATTATTATTTAGATGAAAACTATGGTGCATTAAAACAAAAATAAAATAATAAAGAGGTCAATCTATTAACGGGCTTGTTTTTATGTTTTTTCCTTCTTAGCTTTCGCCGTCTAACTTCAATTCGAACAACTCGAACGCTAACGTGTGGAATGTGACGACATCAGGGAATTTGAACCCGTGGAATAACGTGACGAATTCGAACGGAGTCCGTCCAGATTCCTACTACAAATTGGTAAGTATTACTAATGTAACCGCATATTATCGATTACGGTTGATAATTAGAGGAAGTAATGGTAAAGCCATAATCTAATAGATTGGAAACAAGATTGATCTTTGGCATAACCAATAGGAGAAAAATGAAAATTAAAGATGAATACGATGAACTAAAAAAGCAGCATCAAGAACAAATAGTATTGATAAAAGTAGGAAGCTTTTATGTTACCTATTCATGTGATGCGATGCTATTACAATACTTATTTGCATACCAAATAAAAAATGACAAACTAGGGTTTCCAATCACAGCTTTAGAAAAAGTCATTGCTAACTTACAAGAGAAAAATATATCTTTTTATATTACTGATCATGAAAAAGAAAATTCCTATACAGCAGTTGATAACACTTATCCTATTCTTTTACAACTAGCACAGAAAAATTATTATCAAAAACGTTCCAATGATATTCTTTTAGAAAGAATTAAACTACTAATTTCAAGTGATTGTAATCAATATAACCGTATTAAGGCATTTATTGATGAACTCTAATGATAATTTTAAACTTCTTTCTAATAGTGAAAAAACAATTGATTATATCAATAAATTATTAGTAAATTATCCTAAAAAAGAAATTGTATTAAAACAAAATATAGAAAAGACTATGTATTTAATTATCGAAAATATCTTCTCTTATCGAATTGAAGATACTATTAGAATCAAACAAAAATACTTAAAAATGTTAGTTATTCAAATTGCTATGTTAGATTATTATATGCGCATTAGTTATAAGAAAAAAATTATTAGCTCTAAGAAGTATATGGCTGTTAGTAATTTTTTAATTGAGATGAGAAAACTTTCTTATGGAGTGATTAGAAGTGAGAAAAAAGAATCTTCATTACGAACAAGTTGTGACGATTGAAAATTTGATGAATGTTTATCAAACAATTAAAACAAATACAAAACATAAAGATAAAATATTTTTATTTGAACTGTTCTTCTCTTGCAATATAATGCATATTTATCAACTTTTGATTCGTGGTACTTATCATCATCAAAACTATCATATTTTCATTATAAAAGAACCAAAATATCGGTTGATCATGAGTGAAGTAATGACAGATAAAATAATTAATCATTTTGTTAGTACGTATTTTTTATTTCCTTTACTTGATCCTTTATTGATTCCTACGAATGTTGCTACTAGACCTTTGAAAGGAACAAGTAAGGGGATTTTTTATGTAAAAAAATATATTAACCAAATGAAAGTACACCATGATAAAATATATGTTTTAAAATGTGATATCTGTAAATATTTTTATTCTATTGATCATGAAATACTTTTGCAAAAGTTAGATAAATTAATTGAAGATAAACGTATTTATCAATTAGTAAAAGAAATTATTACAAGTACTGATGAGGCGTATATTTCTTCTGAAATAGATAAAGTGATAACAAATGAGATGGAAAATTTAAAGAAATTATCGATCAAAGATTATGATGCGCATGTTGCTAGTTTACAAGCGTTACCACATTATCAAAAGGGGAAAGGTTTACCAATAGGAAACATGACAAGTCAAATTCTTGCTGTTTATTATTTGAATGATTTAGATCATTTTATTAAAGAAAAACTAGGAATTAAGTGTTATGTACGATATATGGATGATTTTATTTTGTTTCATGAAGATAAGAACTATTTGCGTGATTGTCTTAATAAAATTGAACAACAATTAGAAAAATTAAAGCTAAAATTAAATCATAAAACCCAAATTGTTGAAATGCATCATGGCTTTTGCTTTTTAGGTTATCGTTTTGTGTTGAGAGATAAAAAATTATTAGTGTTATTAAACGGTAAAACAAAACAACGAATTAAAAAAAGAATTCATTATTTAGAAAAACATGAACCACAGAAACTAGAACAAACATTAGCAAGTTATCATGGTTATTTTAAAAATGCTAATAGTAAAGGGTTTTGTTTTCGCAACCATTTTGATCGGAAGTGATTGAAATTTTTGTCATTTTATGTTAAGTTTAATGATAAGAATAGGAGTGATGAATTTGAATGAAAAGTATTCTGTAAAAGAAAAAGTGTTTATGGCTGCTGCAATCTTTGCTTTGGTTGCATCGGTTGTTGGTATTAGTTATGCAGCTTTTTCTTATACAAAAACAGGGGTTAATTTAAATAGTATTACAACTGGTGTTCTTTCTATGAGCTATGAAGAAAGTAGTAATGTTATTTCTATTGATAAGTCATTACCAACAACGGATGCAACTGGAACCATTCGTTTGAAAACAGGGGAGTATTTTGATTTTACAGTAACAGGTAAGATTCAAGGTAGTGCTAATATTAACTGGGAAATCGCAGCAAAAGATGTCACAACTAGTAGTCGCAAAATTGATGGGAAGTATATTAATTTATACTTAACAGAAATAGATAGTGCAGGAAATGAAGTTGCGCAAAACCCACCAGATTTTTATGCTGAAGGAACAACACCTAATCAGTTTACTGGCGCGCCTGCTGGGGTACGAATGTTAGCATCTTATTCTGATAGTAGTAGTTTTAGTCGTAAATATCGTTTAAGAATGTATGTTAATGATAAGTATAATCCTCAAGGTGATGGTGGTAATTTACAATTTTCTGTTCGAATAAATGTGTACGGAAAAGAAGGCGCAGAACCTGGTGCAGCAAGTTAGAAATTATTAAGTTAAGGTAGTAGTGTTTGCTATTACCTTTTTTGGTGTATAGTATTTAGCATACAAGAAACATACAAGATAACATACAAGATGATTGACGGAAGACTTAAAAAAAGTATAATATAATTATTCAAAATGAGGTGATGAAATGAATCATTATGTACCACCGTTTACTATTACCAATGTTATGCTAGATAGAGTGTCTTCTATTATGAAAAAAATAGGAAAGCTTGATAATTATAAAGATTTAAATAAAATGCCAATATTAAGACGAAACAACAGGATTAAATCAATTCATTCTTCCTTGGCGATTGAAGCAAATTCATTATCTTTTTATCAAGTAAAAGATATCATTGATGGTAAAATAGTGATTGGTCCGAAAAATGAAATACGAGAAGTTCAAAATGCTTATCGTGCCTATTTAAAAATTAGCGAGGTTAATCTATATTCAATTACTGATTTAAAAAAGATGCATGATGTATTAACCTATTTAACTGTAGAAAATTCTGGTGATTTTAGAAAAGGTGGCGAAGGTGTTTTTGATGAAGATGGAAATTGTATTTTTATTTGTCCACCACCAGAACAAGTAGATAAATTAATGAATCAATTATTTGAATGGATGAGATTGAAAAAAGATGAAATACACCCGTTGATATTATCATCAATATTTCATTATGAATTTGTATTTATTCATCCTTTTCAAGATGGAAATGGTAGAACTGCTAGATTATGGCAGAATGTTATTCTTTCCAATTGGGAACCATTGTTTGAATATGTTCCAATAGAATCGGAAATCAAAAAGTATCAAGATGATTATTATAAAGCAATCCAACATTGTAATGATAATGGAAATTCTGTTGAATTTGTTGAATTTATGTTAAAAATGATAGATGAAGTGCTTGATGGTTTAATAGATGGTGTTCATACGCAACTTCAACATATTCATATTTATGTAAAAAAATTATTGGATGTTATGGAACCAGGAATAAAGTATACAACATTAGAACTCATGGAATTACTTGATATGAAATCACGTATTTCATTTAGAGAAAATTATTTGATTCCAGCATTAGAAACTGGTGTTGTTAAAATGACACTTCCAGATACTCCGACAAGTAAAAATCAGAGGTATTATAAAAATTAAAAAAGGAAAGAGTTTTATGTTCTTTCCTTTATTCGTCTGGTTGACTTGGTTTTTCTTCTTCTTCTTTTTTATCGTCGTCTTTTGGTGTGTCGTCTTTTGGATCGTCTTTTGGTGTATCTTCTTTTTTATCATCATTTTTAGTTGTATTGTCTTTTGTATCTTCTTCTTTAGAAGTGTTATCTTTCGTAGTATCATTCTTAGTTGTATTATCTTTGGTGGTAGTGGTGTTATCTTTTGTTGTTTCGGTTGTTGTACTACCACCTGATAGTGTTAATGTAACGCTTCCTTTGATTAAATCGATTCGTTTGTTTGCTGGGTAGTCTTGACTTACTACGTGTCCACTTGTTCCTTTAAAGGTAATTTTTACGCCATTTTTTGCTGCCCAGGCACTTGCTTGTGCTTGACTATCACCGATAAAACTTGGAAGTAGGGAATAACTGAAAGCTGTTTTGTATGGTCCATTTCCTGGGATTTGTTTTTCATAGGTTTCATTAATAGAGAAACTAAATTCCTTATCCATTTCTGGTTCTTGTTTTCCAAGGTTTACTTTCATAGCAGTGATGATATCTTTTCTACTAGCAGGATTTGGTACGTAATCCCATAGAACTAAACGACTTCGTTCATCATAAATCATTTGTCCTGTTCCTTGTAAGAATAGTTGTTGAATATTAATTAAATCTGCATCATCTTTTTGTAAAGCATTATTCATAATATCTTTTGCAATATCATAAAATGATAAGATTTGTTTGGTAGTAAAGTTAGTATCTAGATTGTTAGAAATGGTATTTAGAACATTCATTACTTGATTGATACTTTTCATATCTTTTACTTTGTTGACGATTCCTTGAATGACGATCTGCTGATTTAGTCCTCTATCTAGATCACCACGACTTAATTGTTTTCTGTTTCTTGCTAATACTAAGGCTTGTTCACCATTTAGAACTTGGTGTCCTTGTTTGATACATACGGTTCCTTCACGATTAGAATTATCAGTACATAGATTTTGTGGTACATCTACTTCAATACCATCTAGTTTATTTACTAATGAAACAAGTCCACGGAAGTTGATTTTTGCATAGTAGTCGATTTTGACATCAAAGTAGTTTTCAATGGTTTGCATCATACAATCTGTTCCATATGCTGCAGCGTGTGTAATTTTATTTTCGGCTTTATTGCTCCAGCAGGCGATTGGAACATAACTATCACGAGGAATACTTAACATTGTTGCATTTAGGGTTTTAGGATTGAAAGTGATTAAAATCAAACTATCTCCATTTGCTACTGTATTTTTACTTAAGCCATCATCGGTAGAATCGACTCCCATTAATAAAATGGTAAATGGTTCTTTGACACTTTTACCAGCGGAAGCTGTTTCTCTACTACTAGTTGTTGCTTTTAGTAATTTCTTTTCTTTGGTAATAATAATTTTGGTATCTTTTGCAATATCGGCATATGTTTCAATACTATTAAACATTGATGGATAATCGGTTGCAATAAACATGGCATCAATTTGTTGGTCATATAAATCACTTAACATAGAAGTGTAATCATCATATGTTTTGATCGTATTGTTTTTTTCTCTTAACTTATTTTCTTTAATAATATCTTTTGGAATAATATAGCCATCTGGTGATTTGGTGTTATTAATAATACCAATTTTTTTATTCTTGACATCACCAATTGATGTAATATCGCTATTTTGTAAGGTAATTAAACTGCTAGAATAAGTAACAAAGGTTTTATTAATACCATCAATATTACCATAAACATACATGATAACAGCACTTACCAAGGCATTGATAAGAATATACACTATCATCAGTGTCGTTAATAACCTTACCTTTTTTTCTTTATGTTTTCTTTTCTGTCTAATCTTGAAAATAAAAATCAGATCAATCACAACTAAGATTCCAATGATAATAAAACGAATGACTTCTTCAATTGGTCCTAATAATAGAATATTATAAATTGTAAACATATTCACAATGATTAGTAAAATTCCAAATATTACTAACCAAGTTCTTTTTTTCGGCTTTTTCTCTTTTTGCTTTTTCTTTGCCATAAGTAAATTCCTCCATTAATACTTCTTTATTATACGTTATTTTATTATCTTTTGAAAGTATTTGGACTATTTTTTGCTGTCAATTGACGATTATGCTATAATAAATAGAAGAAATATGGTGAGAAGAATGTCGGAAAAAATCAATTTTGCAGAAAAATTAAAATTAGTACCAGAATTACCTGGTAGTTATCAAATGAAAGATAAAAATGGCTATATTATTTATGTTGGAAAAGCCAAAAATTTAAAGAATCGTTTGAAAAGTTATTTTGCTGGTGTCAAGACAGGAAAAACAGCGATGCTAGTGCAAGATATTTATGATTTTGAATATATCGTTACTAGTAGTGAATTAGAATCGTTATTATTAGAAATTACCCTTATTAAAAAATATGATCCAAAGTATAATATTCTATTAAAAGATGATAAGAGTTATCCTTATATTGAACTTACCAATGAAACTTATCCTCGATTGTTAGTTGTTCGAAATGTTACTAGAAAAAAGAAAAATGGTAAGTTATTTGGACCTTTTCCTAATGCATTTGCAGCAAGAAAAATAGTTTCAATGATAAATCGTTTATATCCTTTAAGAAAGTGTGATCATTTACCAAAACATGTCTGTCTTTACTATCATTTACATGAATGTTTAGGGTATTGTGAAAAGGAAGTTAATCAAGCTACCATTACTAAAATGACAGAGGAAATTACTAGTTTCTTAAAAGGTAATAGTACGATGATTCAAGATAGGATTCGAAATGAAATGGAAAAAGCTAGTGCTAATTTAAATTATGAAAGAGCATTAGAGATGAAGACGATGTTGCAAGATATTGATATTATTCTTACGAAACAGAAAATTGACTTACATAAAGCTTATCAGTTTGATTTATTTGCTTACTATCAAGAAGAAAATTATTTATCGATTACAGTTTTCTTTGTACGAAATGGCTTGTTATTTGGACAAGTTCATAAAACCTTATTAACTTTAGATAATACGCAAGATGATATGTTATGGTATATTATACATTTTTATGAAAAGAATATGAAACCAAAAGAAATACTAGTTCAAGATACTTTGGATACAGCTTTACTTAGTTCTTATTTACAATTAAAAGTGACAACACCAAAAAGAGGGGATTTACGACATTTACTTGATTTAGCTGTTGATAATGCTAAAATAGTATTACATGAAGAGATGGAAAAGTTGAAACAAGATGAAAAAAGTAAGCGACAAGCTTTAGATGAATTAGCAAATTTATTAGGTGTTGATTGTGTTGATAGGATGGAATCATTTGATAATTCCCATTTGTTTGGAACGTATTATGTTGGAGCGATGGTAGTGTTTACCTCATTTTCACCTTTGAAAGATGCTTATCGAAAATATCGTTTGAAAATAGAAGTCAAAGATGATTTGAAAGCGATGCGTGAAGTATTATATCGAAGGTATTATAGAGCACTTATGGAAAATCAAGTACTTCCTGATGTATTGGTGATGGATGGTGGGAAAACACAAGTGCTGGTTGCCAAAGAAGTGTTAGATGAATTGCATTTAACGATTCCGATCATTGGGCTAGTCAAAGATGATCACCATAAGACTGCTACTGTCATTAATCAAGATTTAGAAACATTATCGATTTCTTCTAATAGCCATTTGTTTTTGTATCTGGCAAGGATTCAAGAAGAAGTGCATCGCTTTGCTATTTCTTATCACCGTAGTTTGCGTCAGAAGGGTTCTCTTTACTCTGTTTTAGATAGTATTCAAGGGGTAGGGGAAGTTCGAAGAAAAGCTTTGATACGACATTTTGGATCATTAAAGAAAATAAAAGAAGCATCGATAGAGGAATTACAAGAAATTGTAGGACATGATGTTGCCACATCTATTTATGAAGCATTAAGGGAGGATGAAAATAATGAATAAAAAAGGTTTTACGATGGTAGAATTACTAGCAACGATTGTTATACTAGCGATTTTAGCAGTGCTTGCTGTTGTTGGTGTTTCGGCCTATTTAAATCATACATATCAAGTTGCTTATCAGGATTATGAAAAGACATTATCTTCTGCTAGTTCTAACTTCTTAATAGAAAATAGTATTTATACGCCAGAGGTTCAATCTTCTTTAGTACTAGAAGGGGATATGCTAGTTTGTAAAGGTTATATGAAAACATTAAGAAATCCAAGAAATAAAGGAAATAGTTGTTCAGCTTATGTTATTGTGACAAGAAATGAAGATGTACAATTTAACCAAGATATTGATTTTCAAGTTTGTCTTCGCTGTGGACAGTATGAAAGTGATGCTTGTAAGATGGATGTTTCGCAAATGAAACACATTACTTCTAGCATATGTGAGGGACCACGATGAGCCGTATTCATGTGATGAGTGATGTACTTGCAAATACGATTGCAGCAGGAGAAGTAGTAGAGCGTGTTTTAAATGTTGTTAAAGAGTTAGTAGAAAATAGTATTGATGCAAAAGCAAAGAAGATAAAAATTACATTAGTTGATTCGGGTGTTAAAAAAGTTGTTGTCGAAGATGATGGTATTGGAATGGATCGAGAAGATGCTACCCTTGCTTTTTTACGCCATGCAACGAGCAAATTAAATAAATTAGATGACTTATTTCATATTTGTTCTTTAGGATTTCGAGGCGAAGCACTTCCTTCCATTGCTGCTGTTAGTCATCTTGATATGAAAACAACGAAAGATAATGTTTCAACTCATGTTGTGATTGAAGGGGGTAAAACAAAATTAGTAGAAGCTTGTGATTTTCAACAAGGAACAACGATTACGGTAGAAGATTTGTTTTATAATACACCAGTACGTTTGAAATATTTGAAAAATTTATATACAGAACTTGCTTTGATTGTAGATTATGTTCACAAAATGGCCTTATCTCATTGTGATATTCAATTCATTTTAATCAATAACGAAAAAGAATTGTTACATACGACAGGGGATGGTAACTTATTAAAAGTTATTTATGCTATTTATGGTGTTGATGTTTGTAAAAAGATGTTATTTATTGAAGGAGAAGATGAAGATTACAATATTAGTGGTTATATTTGTTATCCTGAAATGGCGAAAACTGCAAGAAGTGTTATGACAACTTTGGTGAATGGAAGAGTTATTAAAAACCAAGAGTTAAATCGTGCAATTCTAGATAGTTATCATACCTATATTCCTAAAGATAAATATCCGATTGTTGTGTTGTTAATTGATGTTGATCCACTACTTATCGATATCAATATTCACCCCCAGAAAATGGATATTAAATTTTCGAAAATGGATGGTTTAAAAGAATTAGTTACTCATCTTATTACCGCTAAATTAAAAGAAGTGTTGTTGATTCCTCATGCTCCAGTTCGTGATATGGAAACTTTACAAGAGTTAAAAGAACAATTACCAATGGAAGCTCCTACTAGTCCTTTTGAAGTAGAAGATATTGTTCAACCTAGAAAACCAATTATCGAAGAAGTAACTTTTCCTTTAGAAGAAGAACAAGAAAAAGTTGTCTCTTTAGAAAAAAATGGTCCTAAAATGAAGAAGATGATGCCAGTTGGAATCGTTCATAAAACTTATATTATTGCTGAAAATGATGATGGAATGTATGTCATTGATCAACATGCTGCAGCAGAACGCATTAATTATGAACGTTATTTGAAAGCTTTATCTTCTCCAAGTCAAGAAATTACAACTTTGCTAGTACCAATTCGCCTAGATTATTCGAAAGATGAAATGATTCGTATTCATCAATATCTAGATATTTTAAAAGAAATTGGTATTGAAGCAGAAGAATTTGGTGATACTTCCATTATTATTCGAAGTCATCCAAACTTCCTATTTAAAGGGTATGAAAAGGCATCTTTAGAAAAAATCATTGCTATCATCTTAGAAAAAGGTGAGTTTGATAAAGCAAAATTTGTGGAAAAAACAGCAATTACCCTAGCTTGTCGTTTATCTATTAAAGCAAATGATTATATTTCCATGGAAGAAATGACTTACTTATTAGAAAAATTAAGAACTTGTGAGAATCCTTTTACCTGTCCGCATGGAAGACCAACAGTTATCACTTATAGCAATTATGAATTAGAACGCTTATTTAAACGAGCAATGAATTAAAAATTAGAAAGGTTTGGTTGATTTGAGTTATTTACAAGAAAGATTTTATGAAGAAGAAAATTGTTATGTTGATGTATTGTATCAAACAGGAAGATTACATATTTATCATCAATGGTTAGAAAAATTAAAAAAAGAACATCAATTATTTTTAAATGCTGCTTGCTTTCCTGATCACTTTTCTAAATTTATTTTAGAAGTTAGTGAAGATGAAAATTATAGTGTTTCTAGTTTGTTAGATCAAAGCCGTTATGTGTTAGAAGCAAGACGTAGTGATCTTTGTTATACTTTGAATCGAAATATACCACTTGATAAGCGACTTAATTATCATTTAATTAGTAATGGAACGTATCAAGAAGTAAGTGATCTTTTGCCGCAAGTACTTGATAGGGGTAGTTTTACGATTGGCGTTTGCTTACCAAAAAAAGATAAGCGCTATAAACAAGAAAGTAGACAATATAAAATCTTATATGATCGGCTTTTAAAAGAGAAAATTCAAGGCTTATCTTGCCAAGAAATCAAGAAAAATGATTATGCTATTTGTTTAGTAAAAGGAGGCAGATTATGATCTTAGCGATTGTTGGACCAACTGGGGTTGGAAAAACAGCTTTATCGATTGCTCTTGCGAAACGTTATCAAGCAGAAATTATTAATTTTGATTCGATGCAAGTTTATGAACAATTAGATATTGGAACTGCAAAAGTAACAAAAAAAGAAATGGATGGAGTTACTCATCATTTATTAAGTTATGTTCCAGTCGATGAAGCGTATCACGTTTATGCCTATCAACAAACAGCAAGAAAAGTTCTTGATACTTTATTACAACAAGGGAAAAATGTTATATTAGTTGGAGGAACAGGTCTTTATCTAAAAGCCTTATTATATGATTATCGGTTTGAAACTTTAGAAAATACTAATTCTTTTGATAACTGGACTAACGAAGCTTTAGCAAAAGAGATTAGAAAGTATGATAAAGATATTGTTTTTGATGTAAATAATCGTCGACGAATGATTCCACTACTTAATAAATTGCAACAACAAAAAGAAATTGCTAATCAAGGGACAAAGCCACTTTATGACTTCCAAATTATTGGTTTGACGCTTCCTAGAGAACACTTATACCAAAGAATTAATCAACGAGTAGATACGATGTTTGAACATGGCCTTTTAGAAGAAGTTACAAATCTTCAAGATCACTATTCAACTTCTAAAGCACTACAAAATGGAATTGGTTATAAGGAGTTTCTCCCTTACTTTAAAAATGAATGTAGCCTAGAAGAAGTCAAAGAAGCGATCAAACAACATTCAAGACGTTATGCTAAACGCCAATATACCTTTTTTAAACATCAACTTCCTGTAAAATGGTATGAAGTTTGTGAAGAAGACTTTTCAATTGTTGTAGAACATGTCATAATGGATATAGAAAGGAAGTAAAAGATGACAAATAAAGAAGTAGTAGAAAACGCATTAGCATTTTCTTCAAACGTCTATTATGAAATTAAATCAAAAGAACAAGGACCAAGTGAAGCTTTACAAAATGAGAGTCAATACTATGCTGCTAGAGTATTAGCAAACCATATGTTATATCAAGATGGAAAAGAAGATAATCGTTATACAAGAACGAAAGGACTTCGCTATTTGGTTGCTGATACTTCTACACTTGCTATGAAAACAGAATTGCTAAAATCAATGGTATGTTATAGTCGTTATTTGGTTCAGCAAGGAAAACCAACGGTATTAGATACTAGATTTAGGCAAGAAATGACATTTGATCAACTGGCACACGTTCTTACTAATTGTGTTTCTTCTGATCAAATGAGTGCTTATCAAGCGTTAAATAACGAAGAAATTTTAAGTAATTGCTGTTTAGCTTTTATAGAACAACAAACAAAAGCCAAAGATCAACTAACACAAATTGCAAAAACAGATTCAATGGCTAGAAATTTATGTGATAATTTAGATGTTTATTGTGCTAGATGGGATAAAAAACAAACATCTTATCATGATTCCTTTACAAAATAGCATAAAATATGATATAATACGCACCAGTTAAAGGGGTTAGAAGTATGAGTGAATTTTGGATAAAGATAAAGCAGTACTTTACCGAAGATAAAAGAACCTTTGCTAGTGGTACTGGTTTTAAGAAAATGTTTTTAATATTTAGTTTATTTTCTATTTTTGGCGCTTATTATGAACAAATTTTAAATTTTTGTAAAGCTTATGTATTGAATGGTAGTATCTTTTGGCAGAGACGATCTGGAGTGTTTTATGGACCTTTTAGTCCAGTGTATGGTCTTGGTGCTGTTTTAATTATTTATCTATTAGGAAGAAAAAAATATTCTGATGGTAAAATCTTTTGCTATGGTGCTTTGTTGGGAGGTGCATTGGAATATAGCATTAGCTATTTACAAGAAGTCTTTACACATACAGTCTCTTGGGATTATTCCCATCATTTTTTAAATATTCAAGGAAGAACTACTATTCCTTTTATGTTGTTTTGGGGGTTATTGAGCTTTATTTTAGTAAAATGGGTTTATCCATTCTTATCACAGATGATCGAAGCTATTCCAAATCGTCTAGGAAACTTTTTCTATGTTAGTTTGGTTATTTTCTTAAGTTTTGATATGCTTATTTCTTGGAGTGCTTTAATTCGTGGAACACTTCGGCAAGAAAATCATCCACCCATTTCATCTGTTGGTAAGTTTTATGATAAAACCTTTCCTGATTCTTATTTACAAGAAAAATTTCCTAATATGAATTTTCAAGTACAGAAAGGAATCCAAAAATGATTGTATTTTTTATCATGCTATTTACTTCGATGGTTATATTTTTACTAGAAGCTTTTCAAAGTCGAAAAAAGGTAGAGTTGAAGAAGTTAACACCATCTTTTAAAATTGCTATTTTAATTCCAGCAAGAGATGAATCTTCAGTGATTGAACCACTTTTAAAAAGTATTTTACACCAAACGGTACCAGTGCCAGCGGCAGATGTTTATATTATTGTAGAAGATAAAAAAGATCCAACGGTTTCTATTGCCCAAAAATATCATATGAATATTGTTTTTCGGCAAGATTTATCAAAAAAACGGAAAGGATATGCCCTAGATGATGCTGTTCAAATGATCTTAAAACAACAGAAAAGTTATGATGCTTACTTTATTTTTGATGCTGATAATGTTTTAGATGAAGCGTATATAGAGAATATGTTTCCTTCGATTGCTGCTGGTTATGATATTGGAATAGGGTATCGAAATACCAAAAATGGTAATGATAGTGTTTATGCTGCTTGTTCTTCTCTTACGTTTTCTATGATTCATACACTAGGAAATGCTACTAGAATGAAGCATAACAAAACACTAACCATCAGTGGAACAGGTTTTTATATTTTAGGACGTCATGTGGAAGACTGGCAAGGGTATCCTTTTCGTTCTCTAACAGAAGATTATGAGTTAACTTTATATGCCACCATTCATGATTTTACGACGACTTATGTTAAGAATGCTATCTTTTATGATGAGCAACCAATTGATTATCAAACCACTATTGTACAACGCACTAGATGGGTCAAAGGCTATTTTGAAGCAAGAAAAATGTATTATCAGGATATTTATGAAAAATGTTTACAACATGATAGTAATTTTGCTTCTTGTTTTGAAGCATTGATGGGAGTTAAGCCTTATATTCTTTTGATTATTGGAATTGTTAGTATTTTTATTGAGCAATTTGGAAAAATTATGTTTCATTTAACAAATCAACTAAGCATCTTGCCAGATATTTTGTCAATCGCTTGTTTTTTACTACTTATTTATTTTGTTTTATTTCTAGTTAGTGCTTATATTGTGTTACATGAACAAAAAGAATTTCGGTTGAATACAAAAATGAAAGTAAAAGTTTGTTTTTATTACCCTTTATTTTTAGCAAGTTATCTTGTTTGTTTAAAACGAGCAATGATGCAAAAAGATGTTTCGTGGGATCCGATTGAACATAATCGTAATGTCGATTTAGAAGGAAGGAAAAAATGATACAATTAACAACAGATATAACAAAAGCAAAATTTATTACCCATAAAGGAACAATGCATGCAGATGAAGTGTTTTCAACTGCTTTTTTAGAGCTATTATATGATGATATTGTTCTTATGCGTACAACAGAAGAACAACTTAGTAAAAGAAGTGAAGATAGTCTTGTTTTTGATATTGGAAAAGGAAAATTTGATCACCATCAATTAGATGCCAAAGTAAGAGAAAATGGGATTAAATATGCTTCCTTTGGGCTTTTATTTCAAGCTTTTGGAAAGCAATTATTACAAAAGTTACAAATTCATTTAGTAGATGATGTTTTTGATTATATGGATCGGGACTTCGTCTTAGCAATTGATGCTATTGATAATGGTGTCTTTCCAAACATTCAAGCAGAGTATCATGTCAAAACTGTAAGTGATATTATTAAATTATTTAATTGCAGTAAAACAGAAGCAGAAGAAAATCAACAATTTTTATTAGCAGAAGCAGTTGCTAAAACTATTTTGCAAGCAGAAATTAAAAGCATCAATGCCAAAATGGAAGCAAAAAAAGAAGTAGAAAAATTAATGGCTACACAAAAAGGTCCAGTTCTTGTTTTACCTTACTTTATGCCTTATGAAGAAACACTATTAACTCTTGATAAAGAAAAACAATTTTTATTTGTAGTATTTCCTTCCAATCGTGGTGGTTATGCAGCAAAAGCTGTTCCTAATAGTTTAAGTGATCATAGCAATCGACTTTTGTTTTGCTCAAAATGGGCAGGTCTTAGCGATAAAGTATTAGAAGAAGCAGCTGGTGTAGTTGGTGCTAAGTTTTGTCATAGTAATCGTTTTTTAGTTACTGCTGATACAAAAGAAGCTGTTCTTGCTTTAATTCAAAAAACTTTGGAAGAAAAAAGTTAAAGTTGCATGATTTTATCTTTTCATGGTTACAATAGATAAAAAGGGGTGATAACGTGATAAAAAAAGATACCAAAACTTTAAAAAAAGTAATGACGATTATCACAGCTGTTACCACAGTATTATTAGTTTGTTTTATTTTTTATGGTATTCGTTTAGGTGTTTTTTCTTCTGGCGATGTTTTAATTGATAAAATCAAAACATACGGTCTATTAGGACCTATTTTCTTTTTATTGATTCAAATAGTTCAAGTTATTTTCCCAGTTATTCCAGGAGGAGCTTCTTGTTTAGCAGGAGTATTAGCATTTGGTCCATTTTATGGCTTTATTTATAATTATGTTGGACTTTGTGTTGGATCTATTGCAGCTTTTTATATTTCAAGATGTTATGGACTTCCTTTAATTGAAAAATTGTTTGAAGAGAAAACTATCAAAAAATATTTAGGATATATTCAAAGCAAGAAATTTGAAACAATTTTCTTCTGGGGTATTTTATTACCAGGAGCACCAGATGACTTATTATGTTATATTGCAGGAATTAGTGGAATGGAAAAAAAGAAATTTATTTTTATTATTCTTTTATGTAAACCACTTACGTTGCTATTTTACAGCTGTTTTATGAAATATTTTCATTTTGCTCTTGCTCTTATGCTAAATAGCTGCTAAACTAGAATAGAAAGGTAAGATAGGTGGTGTTTGATATGATGGTACTTTCTTCTATTAACCAAAAGTTAACCTGGGGGGGGTTACTTTAAACAACTAACTATCTCATCTTTCTTTACCGCCTAGAGATCAGAATATTTTTGTATTTTGATCTTTTCTTGTATATAAATTTCAACGAAGGAGTAAAAACAATGAATAAGTTAAAAAAGAATAAAGAGAAAATTTTTATGATACTAGTAATGCTTGTCTTGTTTATTGCGGTGGTTGGTGTAAGTTATGCAGCTTTTTCTTACACAAGAACAGGGGAAAAATTAAATGCAATTACAACAGGTGTCATCAGAATGAGTTATGAAGAAAGTAGTAATGTGATATCAATTGATAAAGCCTTACCAACAACAGATGCCACTGGAAAGGTACGTCTAAAAGAAGGTGAATACTTTGATTTCACATTATCTACAACCATTCAGGGAACAACCAATGTCAATTGGGAGATTGCAGCACAAGATGTCACAACTGGTAGTAAAAAGATTGATGGTTCAAATATCAAGTTATACTTAACAGAATTAAATACAGATGGAAGCGAAACGGAAGTAATGGCACCAGCAACTTATAGTGCTGATATTAATGCAAATGATTATACCGGAAGACCAGCTAACATGATGAGTTTAGCAATGGGATCAACCTCTACAACTTTTAACAAAAAATACCGTTTAAGAATGTATGTAGATGAATCATATAACCCACAAGGGGATGGAGGAAACTTAGTCTTTTCTGTTAAAGTAAATGCTTATGGTAAAACAGGAGAAGTGATGGGAACACCAGTAGCTACGCAACTACTAAAAGGAGTAGGAAAAAATGGTGCAATAAATACCTCTGATTCAGAACAAACTTTTATTACAGGAACTAATCCAAATAATTATATTTGGTATAGTGGAAAACTATGGAGAGCAGTATCCGTTGATCCAAATGATAATAGTGTCAAACTAGTAACGCAATGGAATATATCAGCAATACCATATAATGCGTCAGGTAATTCATCTTTTGAAGGAAGTTATATGCAACAATGGTTGAATGATACAACGAGAGATGGCTTTTTAGGAAATTTAAGAGATTATGAAAATTTCATCAAAACTGATAGTGTTTGGAATGCAACATTAACAACTGTGACTACAAAACCATCCAAGACAACCATGGTAACAAGTGCAGTAGGTTTGTTAAATATGTATGAGTATACAATGAGTTATAAAGGTACAACATATTCAAGTGGTTATTTAAATAATGGTCTAGATTGGTGGACATTAACACCAGGTAATATATCAGGTGGTGTCTATCAGGTGTACTTTTATAATGGTAGTACACTTAGTAGGAATGTCACATATTCGTATGGTATTCGCCCTGTAATTAATCTAAAATCTAATGTAGAAATCGTATCAGGTACTGGAACAGCAAGTGATCCTTATCGCTTAAAAGGAGATAAGGATACACCAGCATCAGGAACAAAACTAGCAACAAGATATAGTGGAGAGTACATTCGCTTTGGAACAGGAGATAATAACCTATATCGAATTGTCAGTCATGAAACAGAAGGAATGACAAAAATAGTAAGTGCTACACCACTGAAGTATGGAGGATATAAACTAACTGCCTTTGATGATGAGGGTGATATAAATTATTCGACTAATAATGCAACGGGTGATTTCTTAAATGGTGAGTACTTAACAAGTGGTAGTTATCTAACAATGGCTCAAGTAAATATGATAGAGGATAATACGGCATGGTATTTAGGAATGGTAAATGAATCTGGTACAAGTTATAAATTAGCAAAATATGTAAGTGCAACAAGTACTAATTTAACTTCAAATACAACAACTATCAAAGTTGGACTATTAAGATTAGGAGAATTAAATTCTGGGCAATTTGATAGGACTGAAAATAATGCACCTTATTGGACTCTAACACCAAATGGCATTTCTTACGTTCGTTTTGTGGATGAAAATTGTAATGCAGACTATGAGGGGGAAACGACTTCGTATGGTGTACGCCCTGTATTTAATCTAAAATCTAATGTTGTAATCACGGCTGGTGATGGCACAAAAGATAATCCTTTTGAGGTGAAATTAGCAAGTTAATAAAAACTTTTGCAATTGAAAAGGGCATAACGCTTATTGTTATGCTTTTATCTTTTACTTTATTTTTTACCTTTTTGTGATATACTTAGATAGAATAGGTGATAGGATGAAAAGTAGGATTGAGTTGAATCAAGAGAAGCAAAATGAAATTATTGAAGAGCAAAAAAAGATGCATCAACAAAAAATAGTTAAGAGGATTGTCAAAGGATTTGTATTTTGCTTTTTTCTTGTGTTTTTTGTTTGTTTATATATTACAAAAGTTGGTACTGTTTCTTTGATTGTTCATGAAGAAGTAATACAAAGTAATAGTTTACCTGATGCTTTTCATGGCTTTAAAGTTATTCAATTTTCTGATTTGCATTATGAAAACCAAGCATTACTTGATGATGTGGTGAAGCAGATTAATTTACGTAAACCTGATATGGTATTATTTACAGGTGATGTAGTAAAGAATAATAAACTTAGTGATAAACAAAAAGAACAGCTGACATCTACATTAAATAAAATTGAAGCACCCATTGGAAAGTATGCTGTATTAGGGGAAACTGATCAAGAAAAGAGTATTTCTATTTTACAAGCTGCTGGTTTTACCATTTTAAATAATCAATATGATTTGATTTATCAAGAACAAAATGATCCAATTTTGTTGATGGGTTTTAATACTAATGACAAAACACATCTTGTTGATACTTTTTCCTATTACCAACAAGAAGGGGCGAATCAAGCGATATATTCTATTTTGATGATGCATGAACCTGATTCGTTTGATGCTATTCCAAGTGAACATCCGGTTTCATTAGCGCTTGCTGGACATTATCATGGTGGTGAAGTTAACTTATTTGGTATTGGATTTGCACAAAAAGAAGGTGCTAAGAAATATCAGAAGTCCTTTTACTCTTTAGGAAATACAAAGTTTTATATTTCTCAAGGTATTGGTATGAGTCAGTATTCGTATCGCTTTGGTGCAAGACCTAGTATTACGTTCTTTCGTTTTATGAAAACAAGTTCTTAAAAAAGCTTGTTTTTTTCTTTTTGCTAGCTAAATAAATGGGAATTTCTTTAATTTCTTTGTTATATAACTTAACATGAATATAACCAATTTTCCCTTTTTTAATCTCCTTATCAATCATAGAAGTGATCGTGATATTTTTCTTTTCTTCTTCTGTTAAGGGATAAGAGAAACTTTCTTTGATATAAGCACCGTTTCCTAAGGGAATGGTATTTTTATCAACTAACTGATAAGAAGTATATTTTTGATAGAGTAATTCATATAAGTTTTTGTGCGTAACATATTCATTTGGATCATTTAATGTCACGATGGTTAAGTTTAAATTATCTTTTTTTGCTGTTGTTACTAATGTTTTTCCAGCGCTTGGTGTATACCCATTTTTTCCACCTGTACAATAACTATATTGCTTTAATAATTTGTTTCTGTTGTACCAAAGATAACTTTTTTCTTTGGTTTTTACTTGATATTTGTAAGTTTTACTGATGGTACGATAGGTTTTTAAATTTTTATAAGCATAACTTGATAATAAAGCCATATCATAAGCAGTGGAGTAGTTTTTTGTTTTTTCATCTAGGCCGTGGGCATTTTCAAAATTGGTTTGTTTCATTCCAATACTTTTGGCTTTTTGGTTCATTAAAGTGACAAAATTTTCTTCACTTCCTGAAAGATAAGTAGCAATAACGACTGCGGCATCATTTCCGCTTCGAAGGAGTAGACCATAGATAAGATCTTTTAGGTGCATTTGTTCGTGATAAGATAAATAAATACTAGTACCATACATTTTTAAAATTTCTTCTTTGGCTTCTACCATGTCTTCTAATTTATCTGATTCTAATGCTAAAACAGCAGTCATTATTTTAGTAGTGGAAGCGATAAGACGTGGTTCATAAGCATTTTTTTCATATAGGATTCTACCGCTATCTATATCCATGACAATGGTTGATTTTGCAGTATCAATTGCTGCGAAAACGGGTAGGGGAAAAAGGAAAATGAGAAATAGGAAAAGCTTTTTCATGAAGATAATCACCTATAAAAAAGCTATGATAAAATGTTGTTTTTCATTCCTTTATTCTTGAAAAAATGCTACACTAGAAAAAAGTGAGGTGCTTCTTTATGAAAAAGAAATTAGTATATCGACCTTCTAAGTTTTTATGTTTGTTTTTCTTTTTCATTCCTTTATTTTTTTGTTTATGTTCTAATATGAGATTAGATAATGATACTTGGTTTTTACTTAGAAGTGGTCGTTATGTTCTTTCTTATGGTATTCCTTCGATGGAGCCATTTACAATTCATCAAGGCTTTTCTTTTATTATGCAGCAAGTATTAACGGGTGTTATTTTTGCTAAAGTTTATGAATTTGGTGGAGGAATGTTGCTTGCTTTCTTGGTTGTTTGCTTATTTGTTTTATTTTCTTATCTTTTTTATCGTTTGTGTTTTTATTTATCTGATAGAAACTTTTATCTTTCCTTTATTTTAACCTTTATTATCGCGCTTTTTCTATCACGTGGTTATTTTGTAGCACGTCCTCAAATTTTTAGTTATATTCATTATATTTTGCTATTTTGGGCGTTAGAACATTATGTAAAAGAGAAGAAGCGTAAGTATTTATTTTTATTACCAGTAATTTCTTTTTTTGAAATGCAATTGCATGGTGCTACTTGGTGGATGTTGCTTTGCTTTGTATTACCTTATTTGGTGGAATGTTTCCCGCTTTCTATTGGTGGTTTTGAAAAAGAAAGGTATTCTTTTTCTCCTTTGCTTCTTGCTATTTGTTTGATGTTTGTTAGTGCCTGCTTTAATCCTTATGGTTTTGCTAGTTTTTCTTATTTGTTTTTATCTTTTGGGAATCCTATTTTGCATTTGATGATTCATGAGATGCAACTTCCAACTGTTAAGACGTTTTTAGGAAAAGTTATTTATGCTTCTGTTTTCATCGTGCTTGGTTTTTACATTAAGAATAAAAAACCAGTAAAAATACGTTATGCTTGTTTACTTTTAGGTACTATTTTTTTAACCCTTACAGCGTATCGAAGTTTTCCTTACTTTTTAATTGCTACTATTTTTCCACTTGCTAGTTATTGTAAAGATAAAATTTCTTTACAGCCGATACCAACTAGCCGAAAGTATCAAGTAGTATATGTTATTTTCTTAGTAATTTCTATTACTTGCTGTTGCATCTTTTTCAAGCGTAATTACCAAATGACACATCCATTGGATGGTATTGTTTCTTACCTAGACGCAACTACTAATAAGACGGATGTCATTTTATATACTAGCTTTGATAGTGGTAGTTATATGGAGTTTCAAGGGTATAAAGTTTATATTGATCCACGAGCGGAAGTTTTTTCTAAAAAATTAAATCATCAATACGATGTTTTAGCAGAATACTATTACTTACAATCTAAAGGTGGAGATATCAAGGCGTTTTTAAAACGTTATCCCTTTACCCATCTACTGGTAACCAAAAAAGATAATCTTTACTCCTACTTAAAAGATGATCCTACTTACCAATTAGTTTACTATGATCAAAATTACTTTCTTTATTGTAAAATTTCTTAAATATTTTTTTGCATAAAATAGTGCTTTATGTTATACTCTATAGTGTGAGGTTATCACTGGACTATCTTAAAAAATTGTATATTCTCTTGACCCTATCAATGTTGGATATTCATTCTTTTACTAGTCCAATATTGTGAAGAAGGAGGATCAAGATGGAATTTCAGGATAAGGTTATTACTTGCTGTGATTGTGGGAAAGAATTTACTTTTACTGCTGGTGAACAAGAATTTTATCAACTTAAAGGTTTAACAAATGAACCAAAAAGATGTAAAGAATGTCGCGATAAGAAAAAGGCAGAACGTGAAAGTCGTACACAACAACAATCTAATCAAAATTAAGCTTCCATTAGAAGCTTTTTCTTTTGCAATACGATGATAGATATGATATAGTAATGATAGAATAAGGAGGTGTTAAAAGTTATGAAAAAGTCTAAAACACAAGAAGAGGAAGTAGGCGTTTGGGTCTATATCTTATTACTTACTTCTGTTACCATATTATCATGGGTGTTAGGTAAATTTGATTTTTCCATTGGTAAAGCTAGCTTGACATTTGCTGTTTTTGCTTATCCATTCCGTTACTTTGTAGCAAATATTATTACTAAAAAATATGGCTATAAAGAAACCATGAATGGAATTAGTTATTCAGCTTGTTTATTCCTATTCTTTGCCATTTGTGCTAGTTTATTTGCTAGTAAGGATATTGATTATATTCCTTTGACTGGTGAATTATTTGGTTATATGGTTAGTCAAATGATCAACTTAACGGTCTATTATTACTTGCTAGTTAATACAGATGGAAATAAACTTGCCTTACTTGCAACTTACATCTTTGCTATGTTATTTGATAATTTCATCAGCATGTTATTCGCTAGCAGAATGATATTCATCGATAATTTCTGGAGAACTTATTTTGTTACCGTCTTTATTGAGACGATTATATCTATTTGCTTAATTCATTTTGATAACCGAAAAATAACTGCAAAAGTAGGAAAGAAAAAATAGTGAATAAAAAAGGGTTTACTTTACTAGAAATGTTAGCAGCCATTGCTATTTTGATGATTTTGAGTGTAGTGGTATTACTTTCTGCTAATAAACTGTTAAAAACATCTAGAAATAAATACTATCAAACACAAGAAGAGCTGATGATATTAGCAGCAAAAGATTATTTTTCTGATTATATTGTTTATTTGCCAAAAGAAGAAAATGAAACAAAACAAGTTTTATTAGAAGCATTAATCAAAGAAAAATATATCAATCAAGTTGTCGATAGCAATGATGATGATTGTGATAGTAAAAAAAGCTACATAGAAGTAAAGAAAATAAGTTCTAAAGAATATTTATATAGTGCCCATTTAGTTTGTGGTAACTATCAGACAAAGGTAAAGTAGAAATGCTTTTCCTTTTTTATAGGAAAGTTATCCTTAGCTGTGGTACAATAATTTAGTAGAGGTGTGATGGTGATGTTTCTGTTTGAAGATGGTCTTTATGTTGTAACACCTGATTGTATGAAGAAAAAATTGTTACTTGAACAAAGTCAGAATGGTTTGTTATATCAGATGAATTTTGCTAGTTTAGAAGAAGTGAAGGAGCATTATTTTTATTAAAATATGATGTTATAATAGTGTTGATAAATAGAAGGAAATGTTTTGTATATGAAAAAACGATTGAAAGTATTATTTTTTAGTTTTATTTTACTAATTATTATTTGTCTTTTTTTACTTTATAAGGACCAAAGAGTTGCTGTTTTAGGATACCACGATTTTACAGAAGGGGTTTCTAGTAGTAATATGCAAATGAGTATAAAAAAATTTAAAAAGCAAATGAAGTATTTAAAAGACCATAACTATACCACAATTACGCTGGAACAAATGGATTGTTTTATAAATAAGACTTGTAAAATACCTAGAAAATCAGTTTTAATTACCATGGATGATGGGTATAAATCTAATTATGATTTAGCATTTAAAATACTTAAAAAATATAAATTTAATGCAACAGTATTTTATATGGGAGTAAATTATAATGGTGGAAATGAAAATTATATGGATTTAAATATGATAAAAAAAGCAAAAAGAAAATATCCTAACATAGAATTTGCATCTCATACCTATGATTTACATCATGAAAATGATTATTTGTTAAGTTATGAAGAAATAAATAATGATTTTAAAAAAATGAATGACATAATTAATACAAAATATTTTGCATATCCTTATGGACGCGTTAGTAAGAACATAGAAAAAGCTTTGAAAAACAATCATTACAAACTAGCATTTACATTTGGGCCAGGAAAAGAACATAGAAAAGTAACATTGAGTGATGATAAATATCATTTACCAAGACTATTTATGTCAAGTGATATGCCTTTTTGGAAGTTTAAATTAAGATTGATTATTCCTTATTAATAAAAGCTATTATATAAACACAAAGTTGCGTCATGAACATACTATATAAACTGTTAAAAAATAGTGAAAAGCAAAAGTATCGAATATATGATCAGTAATTTAATCATAAATATATCCTATCAAGGAAGGCACTTTATTGATTAATTTATATATTAGGTTATAATGAGTTGTAAGAAAGAAGTTTTTAATAATGGATAAAGATATTGATACTTTGTTGACTTTTTTAAAAGATAATCAAAATTTAATTACTATCTTTTTATATGCACCAATGGATTATAAAATAAAAAATATCATGGAACATTATGGTGATAATGAAAAAGAAGCCAAAAATCATATCATAAATTCTGATCAACTTCGTGCTAATTATTATAGTGCTATTGCTAATAGAGATTGGCAAGATAAGTGTCATTATGATTTATGTATTGATACCAAAATAGGAAATGAGAATGTTGCGGCCATTATTTGTGACTATGTAAACAATAGAAACCGTAAAAACTATTAGGACTTGTAATTGATACAGTCCTTTTTTGTTATTGAAATATTTATTCTCTTTTTATATAATGATATAGAAAGGAGTGATACGATGCAGGATAAGGTGAAAAAATTAGTTAGTGTTTTCATCATTGGAGTAATTTTGTTAGGGGTAACAGGTTGTGGTACAAAGTCTGATCAAAAGATGTTAGATGCTTTAAATGGTGCTGTTGATCAACTAGTAGCAACGTGGTCTGATGAAGGACATAAAGATGTCTATGTAAGAGATATGCAAAGAAATTTAGATGGTTATACTATTATCAACAGTAGTAGTCGTGCTTATAGTTCTACTGATGGCTCAACAGAATATACCACACAGATGATTGGATCTAGCAATTATAGTGATCAAAAGATGATGGTTTCTAATAGTCAAGTGAATTATCTTTTAGTATATGATGTAGCAAACAAAACGTATTATAGTGTTACTGTTGAATATGAAAAAATAAAAATAAAAAATCAATATGAATATGATGTACCAAAATTTGTAAAAGCAACTGCCATATAAAAAAATTAGAGAAGGAGAAGTTACATGTATTGTGAAAATTGTGGTAAAAAGATAGAACAAGGAAGTCAATTTTGTTCTAATTGTGGTAAACAACTTGCTAGTAATACTTCAAAACCAAAGAAAAATCATACATTTCTAGTGCTACTTATCATCGGTATTTTCATTACTTGTATTGGCTTTATATCTTATGAAGATTCTTCAAAACCAGTAACAGATAGTAGTTGGAAGTATACTTATCAAGAATTAGAACAGAAACAACAAGATAATTTAGAAATGTCTAAAGTATTAATTGGAGTTGGCTTAGTATTTACAATAGGAGCAGTCGTTTATCAAATTACAAGAAAAAACAAATAAAAAATTAGATAAAGGAAGAATAAAAAATGAAAAAGAAAATAATTATATGTGTATTATGTTTTGCAGCAATTCTTGGCTTGACAGGATGTGGGAAAGCAGAAGAAAAAGTAAAAGTGAATAAAGAATATCAAAAATATATTGATGCCATCAGAAAAGGAGAAGCTAGTGCTTACATGGGAAGTTATACTGTAGGAGAATTATTTGATAATGCTCTAACAGATTCTAGTTGGGATCAATATACAAAAGCAATTGCAGGTGGCACAAAAAAGATTTTAATTAGTGTCAAAGGAAATAATAAATTTGAAAAAGATGAAGTTGTTGAAGTCGTTTATGAAGTAAATAAAGAAAGCTTAGATTATACATTCTATACAATGCTTGTCAACGGTGAAAAGGGTGGTAATTTAATGTCTTTAATGAAAAAATCAGCTGATGATTTAGATTCTCAAAAACAAAAATAAATAAAAGAGGTATTTTAGATGTTAAACTTGATAGGTTTTATTATTTTATTGATTATTGTTTCTTCAATATCATTTATATTTGGGGGTATTCCTTCTATTATCTTGATGATTTTAACAGAAATGGGTGGACTAGGGGATTATATGTGGTCTTTGATGTGGACGATATTTTCCTTTGTTCAACTGATTGTGTTTTTGATTTATATCAAAGGTGATAGAGTTCAATTTAATTTTGATTTTAGCTTAAGAGCAATTGTTGATTTTGTAACTTCTATTTTTTCTAAAAATAAAAAAGTAGAGGTTATCAAATTTCAAAAGACAAAAGAAAAAATGCCTGTTCTTAATAAAATCGAATTAGTTATTGTCATTGGTGTTATCATTGGTTCTATTTTCGTAACACCACATTCTGCTTTTTTAAATTTAATTTATAGTAATTATATTTTAAGAGTTCTTTACTATCTTGGATTTGTTTTGGTGATTATTAATCTTATTAATCAATTTCGAGAAGAATATGATGAATCTATTTTTTCTGTTTTTTCAGGATATATAGTAATGTTACTTGCTGCACTATACTTTGCTGCTACTGCTTCTGGAACGTTTTTGTTTTTCTCTGGTATTGGTGATTATCATTATGATGAGGCGATTAAAAGTTTATATATCTATGATAATAATGCATATGATGACAAACGAAAAGAAGCAACGTTTAAAGGTGAATATGAGTTTTTAAAAGAACAAATAGAACAATCATTAATCTCTTTGAAAGCAGTTTATGATATAAACGATGAAGTTGGTTATCAACATATTATTTCTAGTTTGTTTGACAATACAAAACTTACAACATATGGTTATGGTGTAACAGATCGTGTATTTGAAGATAAATATATCAGTTTATTCCGTATTGTAGATAGAAAGACAAAACAACATCGTATTTATCGTTTGAATTATCAGACAAATGTATTAGAAAAAGCATCAGATGATGAATTTATGAAGGCAAGAGCAAATAATGCATAAAATCGTTCTATGTAGATTCTGCATTTTAAAGCGTTACTTTGTAAATTGTAACGTCTTTTTTTTGTAAAAATTTATTTTTATATTTGAAAAAATTAGTTTATCGTGTATACTTTTAGATAGAGGGATGTTAGATGAAAAGATTATTAAAAAATAAACAGGTATTATTGATTATTGCTGTTGCTTTTGTTAGTATCATTACATTAGTTGGAACATCTTATGCAGTGTTTACGAAAACATTAACTGGTACAAAAAAAATCAGTATTCAAACTGGTACTCTAAAAGTGGATTTTGCTGATAAAAATGTTATTTCATTAAATGATGCAGTACCATTAACAGATACACAAGCAGCATCTTTAACACCTTATACTTTTACAATTACCAATACAGGAGATATTACAGCTTATTATACAATTTCACTTGATCGTTATAGTGATAGTACTTTAGATGATAAGTGGGTTAAATATCGTATCACTGGAGATGGTTATGATACTGGTGTTAGAATCGCTGATTATACTAGTGCTAGTACATCTTCAGATGGTGCTTCTATTATGTTAGTAACAGGTGAAAAATCATTAGATGTCGGAAAAAGTATAACTTATAAACTATACTTATGGTTATCAAATGATGCGGATAATACGGCGCAAGGGAAAACCTTTAAGAGCAAAATATCTGTGAATGGTTATAGTAATACTAATCCATTAATGTGTGATTTAAATGGTGATGGAAAAATAACAAAAGATGATGCTACTTTACTTCATGATGCAATTACTGCTGGTGGTACTTATATTGCCGGAAACTCTAAATATTTTCCACACTGTGATATTGATGGAAATGGTAAGTTGCAAACAATAGATTCCATTCAATTGTTAGATAAAGCTAATTCTACATCTTCCCCTACTAAAGTTGCTACAAAATTGTTGAATGAAGGAGTAGGTACTAAAGGAGCAATAGATACCACTGATTCAGAACAAACTTTTATTACAGGAACTAATCCAAATAATTATATTTGGTATAGTGGCAAACTGTGGAGAGCAGTATCTATCGATCCAAGCGATAATAGTGTCAAATTAGTAACACAATGGAATATATCAGCAATACCATATAATGCATCAGGAAATACAGCATTTGAAGGAAGTTATATGCAACAATGGTTAAATGATACAACAGTAGATGGTTTCTTAGGAAATTTAAGAGATTATGAAAAATTCATTAAAACAGATAGCATGTGGAATGCAACTATGACGGAAGAAACAACAAAACCAGCAAAAACAACCATGGTAACAAGTGCTGTGGGATTATTAAATGTCTATGAATATGAAAGTTTAGCAGATTATTTAAATAATAATTTTTCTTGGTGGACACTAACACCATATGATATGTCTAACGAGCGTTATGTTAGTCATCTTGGCGGGTTAAAGGGTCCTGCTACTGGTGGCAGTAGTAGTAGTAGTGGTAGTAATGTTGGCTTGTATTCGTTAGGTGTTCGTCCTGCAATTAATTTAAGGTCGAGTGTAGAAATCGTATCAGGTACTGGAACAGCAAGTGACCCATATCGTTTAAAAGGGGATAATGATACACCGACAACAGGAACAAAACTAGTAACAAGATATAGTGGAGAATACATTCGCTTTGGAACAGGAGAAAATAATTTATATCAGATTGTCAGTCATGAAACAAAAGGAATGACGAAAATAGTAAGTGCCATACCATTGAAATCAAATGGAAGCTATAAAACAATGGCCTTTGCAAGTCCAGGAGGTTCAGGAGTTAATTATTCACGTAGTAATACAATAGGAGCCTTCTTGAATGGAGAATACTTAACAAGTGGAAATTATCTAACGACTGCCCAAGTAAATATGATCGAAGATAATACAACCTGGTATTTGGGGACAGTAAGAGATGGTACAAACTATAAATTAGCAAAATATGCAAGTACATCAGGTACTAATTTAACATCTAATACAACAACCGCCAAAGTTGGATTATTAAGATTAGGAGAATTAAATTCTGGGCAATTTACGATAAGGGAAAATGATTTACTTTATTGGCTATTAACACCATATAATACGTCTAAAGTCTTTTCTGTTGATTTCACTGGCATGGCGGTTCAAGACGCTGTTACGGGTTCAAATGGGATTCGCCCTACATTTGATTTAAAATCTAATGTTGTGATTACTGGTGGAGATGGCACGAAAGAAAATCCATTTACGGTAAAACTTGGTAGTTAAATAAATAAAAGATAACAGTTACCCGTTATAAGAAAAATTTGGGTTGGCTGTTATCTTTTCTTATTGTTTCTTGTTGGTAGGTTTGATAATCTTGGTTGTTATTATTTACTTGTTGTTCATCATCTTGATTGATGGCTCCTGCTATTTTAAATAACGTTTTAGCGTTTGTTACGAGTGGTTTTACTTGATACACAATTGGAATTGCTTGATTGATGATTCCTAATGTTTTTTGGGTGTTATTTAAAATGGCAGCCCAGTCGATTGATTTTTTGGCCATTTGCATTGGTACTTGCCATGCATTATATGGATTATACATTTTTATCACCTTTTGTTGATAGTATATGTTTTTAAAACTTTACTTGTTCCTTATCTTCCTTTTCTTTTTGTAGTTTTTCAAGTTCTTTTTTTATTTCTTCAATACTATCTTGAATGGTTGTGATGGGAGCGGTTTTTTCTTCTATAATTGTTTGCTGTGAAGAATATGTTTGGATGGTTAGTCCTACTAATTGTAACCAGTTACCAATACTTGCTTGCTCATTTGCTGATAGTTTGTTTGCTAGTACAAGTCCGATAACAAAAGCACTGCCGGTGAAAGTGTATGGATCAATGGAATCAAGTAGTGCATTTGCTTTAGCCATTTTTTCACCTTTTTCATATAGTAAATTGAGGGGATATTATATTGGTATTAGATTCTATTAAGGTGGTAGTTTATTTCTGGTTAGAATTGAAAGAGGTGCTGTTTAATAGTGATACATATTCTTATATTTATTTAGGTAGTGATATTGTCATGGGTGGTGGTATTGCTATTTCTAAAGATAAAGTTTCTCTTACCATTGATGGAACATATGAAGGGGTTACTCATCAATTGGGAGATAAACTTAGTTTGAGTAGTTCTGATACAATCTATGTCACGAATGCTACAACGGCAAAGGTAGAGGTTTGCTATATTACAATCGTTGGACATAATTATTATGGTGTTATTTTTGTATCAGAAAATACAGATATCGGCAGTGTGTTATTGTCTATCAAAATGTTACGTATACTGGTCCTCAAATTAGATTTTTGGATGTTTATGTTCATGCTTTGGATGATAGTTTGACTGCTGGTGGAGAGATTGCAGAATGTCGTCAGATTGAAATTGGTGGGTAAGTTCTTTTTTACATGATTCTAAAGGTAATTCTTCTTTTTTGTTTTGAAATAGATCTTGTTTTTTGGTGATTTTATCAAAAGCAGATGTTACTTTTACAAGTACTTATCGGGAATTGTTTTATGGTGTTTCTGATTTGATATTTGAGGTTAATGTCCACAATTCTTTTATCTTTACAACGTATCATGGTATGGTGTATGGACCTTTTGGTACTAGTAATAGGTTGATCGATGTAGGTGCTAGTTTTTCTTTAGAAATAGAAAATACTTAATAACGCCAGTAAGGGGTTGTACAATCTAGTTCTGGATAATTACTAGTAGTGATGGCTTTAGTGATGACTAGATTGCTTTGTTTGGTTATTTTATCTGTTGTTAGATAACATTTGTTTTTCAGCGTAAATGCTTGTTTAGTCTTTCTTTGTAACTTGAAACGTAATTTTATTACTGGTACTTTTTTCAATATCTTCTAAGTTGATGGTAAGGGTTCCAGTTTCTTGATTATAAGTGTATTTGGTTTCATCTAGTTTTGTACCATTGACTTCAACACTACCAGCTGTAAAGTTGACTAATGTTGTATTTAGTACGTCGGTAATTATTGGGGTTGTATACGTTTGTTCGGTTTGGTTATCGATAGTAATCGTATATGTTAGAGCCCCATCTGCCCAGGTAACCTTATCAGCAGCTATCGTAACAGTTAATCCTTCGATCATTGTAACAAGGGTAACATTTGATGTAATGGTCGTTGGTATTTCGTTGTAATTTCCAACGACAGTGGCTTGGTTATTTAATTGATTTTCCATAAATTCCTCCTTCTTTTTTAATGTATGTTTTTACAAAGTGATGTGTGCATTTTAAAAAATATAACTTCTTTTCTATTGGGTATAATGCTATAATAGATAAAAAGGTGGTGGAAACATGACTAAGTTTTGTAGTCATTGCGGAAAAGAAATAGAAGGAAATAGTCGCTTTTGCCCTAGTTGTGGGGTAGAAGTTGAACATGTTTTCAATGGTGCTTTGCAAGAAAGAGATATTGCTACTTGTGTTATTTTATCTTTTATTACCTGTGGGATTTATGGTCTTTATTGGTATGCGATGATGAGTGATGAATCGAATGAATTAAGTGATATTACAACTGCTAGTGGTGGAATGGCGATACTTTATATGATTTTGAGTTGTGGTATTTATTATTTTTATTGGAATTATAAGATGGGACAAAAACTTTATTTAGCTGGTAAACGTTATGGAATTGATATTAGTGATAATGCTGGTTTATACCTTATCTTGAGTCTTTTGGGACTTGGTATTGTCAGTGAATGTTTGATTCAAAGTGATTTGAATCGATTGGCTAGAGCGATATAATATGAAAAAGAAATGTTTCTTTCTTTTTTTCCTTTTTGTCCTTTACTATGTTTTATATCAAGCCTTTTCTTTGCACTTTTTTTGCTTATTCCATCAATTAACAGGATTTTACTGTCCTGGTTGTGGTGTGACTAGAATGGGATTTTCCTTATTAGAAGGAAATGTATATCAAGCTTTTCGCTATAATCCTTTGGTATTTTTGTTACTACTTCTTTATCTTATTTACTTTCTTTTTTGGCAGAAAAAATACCCTGTTATACCTTCCAAAATCTTATATAGCATCATTTTAACCCTTATTTTCTATGGCGTTTTACGAAACCTTGATTCTTTTTCTTTTTTAGCACCAACATTTTTAGGATGAACAGCTGAAATTTCTTGTCTTGTCTTTTAAAAATATGCTATAATTTTAATAGAATAATTAAGGTGGGTGGCTTACTGATGGAAATACTATGGAAACCGTTTATTTTTGTTTACCATGTCGTTCGTTCTTTTTTTGCTATTCCTTCTAAAATTTTGCATTATGCCTTGAACGGCTTTCTTTATGTAATTGATAAATTCAGTTTGAAAAAAGAAAAACAGATCCAAACAGAATCTGAACAACAACTACAACAAATGATGCCGAAAGATATTAAAGGATTTGAAATATTAAATGGTAAGAAAAAAGAAGAAGCACTATATTCTTTTCGTTATAAAGCTAAAAATTCTTCTGGTAAAATTTTAAATGGTTCTATTGAAGCTTTAAACATTGGTGATGCGAAAAACTTCTTAGAAAATGAAGGCTATGAAATTATTACAATAGAACCTAGGAAGCCTTATGATATTGATTTATCTTTTGGAGGATTTAAAGCTAGTGATTTAGCGTTTGCTCTAACACAATTATCTACCTATTTAAAAGCTGGTATTCCATTGGTAGATTCGGTTCGTATTTTGGAAAAACAAAGTGAAAAGATGGAACATAAAAAAGTCTATCAAAAAGTGGTGTATGAGCTATTAAAAGGTGAAAATTTATCAACGGCGATGGCGAAACAGGAAGATAAATTTCCAAAACTCTTGATCAATATGATAAAAACGGCGGAATTAACTGGTGATTTAACGACAGTATTAGATGATATGGCAGAGTATTATACTTCAAAAGAAGAAGCTAGAAAACAGATGATTTCAGCGATGACTTATCCGGTTGTTGTTTTGTTTGTAGCGATTGCTGTTGTTATCTTTATTTTGACGACGATCGTACCAAAATTTGTGGAAATGTACCGTGATAATGATGCGGCATTACCAAAGATAACATTGATTGTCATGAGCGTCAGTGATTTTATTACTGGGCATTATATTGCTTTAATTTTATATACAGCAGCGTTTATTTTTCTCTTTGTTCTTTTCTATAAGAAAAATAAATGGTTTCGTCAAAAGATACAAACTATCATGATGCATATACCAATCATGAATAAAGTGATCATTTATAATGAAGTATATAATTTTACCAAAACCTTTGCATCCCTTTTAAATCATGGGGTGTTCATTACAGATAGTATGGAAATTCTATCTAAAATTACAGAAAATGAAATTTATAAAGATTTAATTAATAAAACGATCATCAACTTAAATAAAGGTGCTGCTATATCAGAGGCCTTTAGGGGAAATTGGGCGTTTCCAGTGGCGGCGTATGAGATGATTGTGACAGGGGAAAATACAGGACAATTGGGACTTATGATGGAAAAAGTTGCAAACTATTATCAGAATTTACATAAAAATTTGGTCAAACAAATGCAAAGTTTGATCGAGCCAATTATGATTGCCCTTTTAGCAGTGATTGTAGGAACAATTTTATTATCTATTGTAATACCAATGTTTGATATTTATTCAAAGATTCGGTAGGTGGGAAAATGGTTTTAATCTATATTTGTTTATTTATTTTTGGTAGTTTTATTGGTTCTTTTTTAGGTGTTGTTGGACTTCGAGTAGGGCGTAAGGAAGGCTTTGTCATAGGACGTAGTCATTGTGATCATTGTCTTACGCCTTTACCCTTTTATGATATGATTCCTATTTTTTCTTATTTACATTTGAAAGGAAAATGTCGTTATTGCAAGAAGAAGATTTCACCTGTTTTGTTCTTAAGTGAAGTAGGTACTGGTATTTTATTTATGGTATCTTTTTATAGCTTTTCTTTTTCTTATTCATTTCTACTTAGTATTTTACTAGCTTCTTTATTCATGATTGTACTAGTGAGTGATTTTACTTATCTTATTATTGATGATAAAGTCCTTTTGTTTTTTGCTATTTGTTTTTTCTTTGTTCAAATTTTACGTCTTGGAATGAAAGGAGCACTTTACCATGTTGCAAGTGGAGTAGCCCTATTTTTATTTATGTATGGATTACTTTGCCTTGGAAATGTGTTATTTCATAAAGAAAGCTTGGGAGGAGGAGATGTTAAACTTTTATTTGTCATAGGATTAGTACTTGATCCGTTTTTAGGAATTTTATCTATTTTCTTAGCTAGTTTTATGGCACTTCCGGTTTCTATTTTCCTTTATTATAAAAATAAAGAGAGGATGATTCCTTTTGGACCATTCTTATTACTTGGTTGTTTTATCTTGTTTTTTATGAAAGTGACAAGCAATGACATTTTTTCTTATTTTATGCTGTTTTAGATCTTGTAATTTTTTTAAAATGTGATATACTAATAGGCACTTTGAAAGGGTGGTTTTTTTATGAAAGTTTTATTACAAGAAGAAGGCGCAATTCTTGTCCAAAATCGTGATTTAAGATATTTAAAGAAGATGGGTGTGAATGGTTTTTTTAATCTTTCTATTGAAGGAGAAGATGAAACATTTCAAAAGATAACAGATAAGACGCTTGTTGAACCTATTTTGATGAGTCAAGAAATTACGTCTTATTTTGATTATTTACGTCTTGATTTAGATTCATTGCGTCAGCAGACAGATTTTTTAGAAGATGTTTATGCAACGTCACTTAGTTTGTATGAAGAAAAATCTAGAAAAAATCAATTGACATCTGCTATTATTAAACAAATTGTCAAGAAACGTTATGATTTTATTTCTTCTTTGGAAATGATGCAGAATAAACAACTAGATGAACATTTGATCTCTATTCCGTTTGGAGTATCTGTAAAAGATGGGGATTATCATCAAGAAAATGATACTTATATCTGCTATGCTACAGATGTAAAAGGTGTCTATGCCTTTTCTCGAAAAGATAATCATTCTATTAAACAAGATGAAGCATTTTCTAATTACTGTAAAGAGCAATTATATCCAATATTAGCAGATGTTTCATCTAAACAACAGGACAAAAGAGAGGATTATGCGTTTCATATTATGAGGGATGAACACAATAAGACAATGTATTTAATGGTTTATCCGGCACAAAAACAGCATGTTAAAACAAAAACAAAATAATATATCATAAAAAAAGAAAGGGATTGGAGATAATACTATCCATTTGTGGTGAAAAAGATGAAAGTTGGTATTTGTACACTTGGCTGTAAAGTTAATACATATGAAAGTGAATATTTAATACAAGAATTAGAAGCAGCAGGATATGAAATTCATGATTTTAATGATATCAATGATGTTTACATTATTAATACTTGTACAGTAACCAATACAGCTGATATTAAGAGTCGTAAGATGATTCATCAAGCGAAAAAAAGAAATCCTGATAGTTGCGTTGTGGCAGCTGGTTGTTTTGTTGAAGCAAATGGACAAGAAGAAGTAGATGGTGTTGATATTTATATTGGTACGAAAAACAAAAATAAAATTATTTCCTTATTAGATGAATATTTTATTAATAAACAACCGCTTAAAAGTAATGCCTTAATAGAACAAGATGCTAAAGATAATACTTTGTTTGAAGATATGTTTTTGACTCATTTTGAGGGTAGATGTCGAGCTTTTGTTAAGATTCAAGATGGTTGTGAGAATTTTTGTAGTTATTGTATTATTCCTTTTGTTCGGGGGAAGTGTCGTAGTAAGGCTTTACCAACGGTTGTAAAAGAAGTAACAGCACTTGTTGCAGCTGGTTATCAAGAAGTTGTTTTAACTGGAATTCATACAGGAAACTATGGTGTAGATTTAGGTATTTGTTTTGCTGATTTATTAAAAGAATTAGTAAAAATAGAAGGGTTAAAGCGACTTCGTATTTCTAGCATTGAAGAAACAGAATTAACACCACAAGTTTTAGATATATTACGACAAGAAAAAGTCATTGTTGATCATTTACATATTCCATTACAAGCAGGAAGTGATCATATTCTTTCTTTGATGAATCGTAAATATACCTTACAACAATTTGAACATACGTTACAAGAAATTCGTAAGATTCGAAAAGATATTGCGATTACAACGGATATTATTGTTGGTTTTCCAGGGGAAAGTGAAGAAGATTTTGCTTCTACTTTAGCTGTTGCTAAGAAATTTGCTTTTGCTAAGATTCATGTTTTTCCATTTTCACCTCGTAAGGGAACTAAAGCGATGGAATTACCTGATCATTTAGATGGTAGTGTAAAGAAAAGTCGTTCTAGAGCCTTAGTTAGTTTATCTAATCAATTAGAAAAAGAGTATGCTACTTCTTTTATTGGAAAAACTTTATCTGTTTTAATTGAAGAATATAAAGATGGTTATAGCATTGGACATACTAGTAATTATTTAAAAGTAAAAATAAAACAGGAACTAGAAACAAATACCTTTTATGATGTTATGATTCAAGATTATCTTCTTGGTTGTTGTTTAGGGCAAGTTTGCAAGGAGAGCGTATGTCAGTTATAAAAGGAACATATCAAAAGAAAATTTTTCAAGCTCTTGATACTGGTTATTTGATTGCCTTATTCAAAGTAACAGAAGCAAGCGATGATGTGTCTTTCTTCTTACATTCTACGATTACGATTGTTGGGTATTGTCCGGTATTAAATGAAATGGATACCTATCTTTTACATGGACATGTTGTAGAACATCCAAAGTATGGAAAGCAATTTGAATTTGAACAGCTAGAACGAATTTTACCGTCTGAAGAGAATGCTATGGTGGATATTTTATCGAGCGATATGTTTAAAGGAATTGGAAAGAAGACTGCTCAACGATTAGTGGATACTTTTCAAGAGAAAACGTTTGATGTTATCTTACATCAGGAACAAGATTTATTGATGGTACCATCTATTACTAAAAAACAAGTGCAAACTTTACATGAATCTTTACTATCTTATCAAGCAAGTTATGAAATTATTTTACAGTTATCTACACTTGGCTTTTCACCAAAAGAAGCGATGCGATTTTATCATCACTATAAAGATAAACTTTTAGATATTTTACAACAAGATATTTATCAGATCTATTATGATCTAGAAGATGTTTCTTTTAAGAAAATTGATACTATTGCTTTGAAATCACGATATCAACCAGATTGTTTAGAACGTCTTAGGGCGCTTGTTATTTATGCCATGATAGAAATTAGTAATGTTTATGGTCATACTTATTATTTAGAAGAAGAACTGTTAGTAAATGTTAGACGATTAGCCTCTTTTTTTACTATTGATGAGCTAGCGCGTTGTCTTGAAAGTCTAGAACAAATGGGCCTTATTGTTATTAGAGAAGAAAAACTTTATTTGAAGGAATATTTTGAAGCAGAAGTACTGATTGCAAGACGATTTCGTTTATTGGCACATGAAGATAGGCGTTCTTTTTTGAGGCTTGCTAAAATGATAAAAGAATTAGAAAATAGCAAACAAATTGTTTATAATGAAGAACAAAAAGAAGCGATTACGCTTGCGCTTTCTTCTTCTATTTCCATTATTACTGGTGGTCCTGGTACTGGTAAAACTACTATTATTGGTGGCATTATTTCCTTGTATCAACAACTTCATCACTATTCCACGGAAGATTTGATGAAACATTTAGCTTTACTTGCTCCAACAGGTAGGGCAAGTAAACGAATGGGAGAAGTATCTTCACTTAGTGCTTCCACGATTCATCGCTTTTTAAAATGGAATAAAGATACCAATCGTTTTCAGATTAATGAATATCATAAGAGTGAAGTTTCTTTGGTGATTGTCGATGAAGCTAGTATGGTCGATACCAAATTACTTGCTAGCTTATTAAAAGGTCTATCAAGTAATTGTCATCTTGTATTTGTAGGAGATGCTAATCAATTGCCAAGTGTTGGTGCTGGTAATGCCTTAGAAGATATGATTCAAAGTGGTGAAATACCAATGATTGCTTTAAAAAACATTTATCGCCAAGAAAAAGGTTCTGCCATTATTTCCTTTGCTCATGCCTTACAAGATGGCATCTTTTTAGAAAACGCAATTTCTAAAGATGGTGATTTAGAATTTATTGAAACGACTGAAAAAACACTTATTTCTACCATAGAAACAATTGCAAAAGAAGTACCTTCTTTTCAAGTATTAGCACCAATGTATAAAAGTATTGTTGGAATTGATAAGATAAATACATCTTTACAACAACTATTAAATCCTAAATCAAATCATAAAAAAGAATATGCTAGTGGTGATATTATTTTTAGAGAAGGCGATAAAGTCATTCAATTAGTAAATATGCCAGATGACAATGTCTATAATGGCGATATTGGTATCATTCGAAAAATTAAATTATTAGGCAAAAAAGAAATTTATGTATCCTTTGATGGCAATGAAGTTTGTTATACACCATCTATGTTATCTACTTTACGCCATGCTTTTGCTATTTCCATTCATAAAAGCCAAGGAAGTGAATTTCCAGTCGTCATTATTCCACTATCCTTAATCTATCAAAAAATGCTTTACCGAAAACTAATTTATACAGCCATTACAAGAGCGAAAGGAAAACTAATCTTAGTAGGAGATAAAAAAGCCTTACAACTAGCCATTGCTAGAAACATAACCAATAGTAGAAGAACAACACTACAAGAATTTTTAAAAAATGGTATAGTTTAAAAAAACTAAGTCATACTACTTAGTAGGAGGAATGACAAACATGAACAAAAAAATGATTGTAGCAGCACTAACTGGTGTTGGCGTTGCTTCCGCAGTTCTTTATTTTAAGAAAAATCCAGAGAAGTTTGAAGCAATGAAACATAAAATGATTGCGAAAGCTTATGATCTTGAAGATGAAATGATGTAAGTTCATCTTTTTTTATGTAAAAAAAGCAAATTCGTTTGACAAGTACAATTCTTTTTCACTATACTAATAATGCAAGATGTGAATTCTAAAATAATAAGAAAGGAAAAAGAAAATGCAAATAGATAAGATAGTAACAGGAATATTAGAAGAAAATTGTTATGTTTTACATCAAAATCATACTTGTCTTTTAATTGATCCTGGAAGTGATTTTAAAAAAATTAAAGAAAAAATAGGAAATGATAAGATCTTAGGGGTTTTTGTAACTCATGTTCATTTTGATCATATTGGAGCATTAAGAGATTTTTTAAATGAAAATCATCGCCTAAAAGTATTTAAAAAAAGTAATTTGGCAGATGGTCAAGTGATGACAATTGGTGATTTTACTTTGCAAGCTATTTATACACCAGGACATAGCAGTGATTCTGTTAGTTATTATTTTGAAAGTGATAATTGTATGTTTACAGGTGATTTTATATTTAAAGATACGGTTGGTAGATGTGATTTACCAACAGGAAGTGAAGAAGCAATGGATATTTCTTTAAAGCGTTTGAGTGTGTATCCTGATTCTTTAGCGTTATATCCTGGTCATGGGGATGAGACAACACTTGCTATTGAAAAGAAGAATAATCTTTATTTACAGGCTGTTTTAAAGGCTTAAAATATGATATAGTAATAATGGAATAAAGAGGTGTTTTTATGTATATTGATTTAGTTGTTTTTGTTATTTTAATGATTTTAGTTATTATGTTTTTTCGCCGATTTTCAAGTTTTGTTTACTTTATTGCCATTTTTGATATTGCCCTTCGAATTTTAACCTTTATTCGTTTGAATATTGGTTTGCCGGATGTTGCTGCTTTAATTGGAAAATACGTACCAGAAAGTGTTTTAGCTATCTTAGCAAAGTATACAGAAGGAACCATTTATACAATCTTTGCTTGGGCTTTCGTTATCATTATGATGATTTTTGAAAGTTATATTATTAAATTCTTTATTAAAAAGAAGAAAATATAAGAGGTGAACAAATGAAAAAGAAGAAAAGTAATACTTGGTTGAAGGTTGTTTTAACTATTGTCTTATTAGAAATCATTACCGGTGGTGTGTTACTTGCTTATAAAAAAATAAAACAAACGCCTTCTGATAGTATCTCGATAAAAGATAAAACTGTACAAGCGTTATATCAAAAAATTGCATATGAAGATTTAGAAGAATTAGATGTAATGAATACTGCTGTTATGCTTTATTATGGGTATCATAATATTGCCAAAAAAGATATTCAATCTATCAACTGTGATGTTATCAAAATCGAAGCAGATACAACTGGTTATCAATGTAATGGTATGACAACTTTCATCCCTAGTAAAGTAATGGAGAAAACTGTTCAAACGATTTATGGTGATGTAACAGTAGAAAAAACAAACTTTTTAGTAGATAGTCAACATTATGCTTATTACGATAGTGAAAACGATGGTTATGTTTTATATCAAAAAGAAACAGAACAACAAGAAAGCCCTTATAACTTAAAACTGGTAAAAGCACAACAACAAGATCAAAATATTATCTTAACAACAGAAGTATTAGATGGTATTTATGGAAGTGTTAAAGCAACTTATAAATATACCTTTGAACAAGATGGTAAAAACTACTACTTAATCAAAAAAGAAAAAGTCGCATAAAAGGAGAGAAAAATATGTATACAACCATTCAGAAAGACTTAATAGAAGCAATGAAAGCACATGATAAAAAAAGACTAGATGTTATTAAATTAGTAAAAGCTGCTATCGATAAAGAAAGAATTGATAAAAAATGTGAAATCACAGATCAAATCGTTCTTGATGTTTTAGCAAAACAAGTCAAATTAAGACAAGATTCTATATTAGAATTTGAAAAAGCAAAAAGAGATGATCTAGTAGCAGAAGCAAAAGAAGAAATAGAAATTTTACAAAACTATTTACCAGAACCATTAAAAGAAGAAGAAGTCGATGCCATAATTCAAAACACCATTAAAGAACTACAAGCTACTTCTATTAAAGATATGGGAAACGTCATGAAAATAGTAACACCTCAAGTCAAGGGGCGTTATGATATGAAACAAGTATCAGAAAAAATCAAAAATCAACTAAATTAACATGAAACCGTCCTTCTATCATATTCTTAAAATGAAAGGACGGTTTCATTTATGCAAATTATTGCTCATAAAAATAACCTTTATAATAATAAAGATTTTTTACAACAAGTTGCTTATCAAAAAGGAAAATTAACAGGAATTATGTTAGATATTGTGAAAACCAAAGACGATAAATTTTTGATTTTTTCTCCTATTTCTACGAATAAAATTACGGCTTTTACTATTCAAAATGAAAACTTGGAAGAAGTTTCTTACTTAGATATATTCACCTTAGAAGAAGCACTAGATATATTAAAAGACTACCAAGAAAAAATTATCTTGAATTTATTACCATTAAATGAAGCAGTTGTTGTAGAAGAATATGAAAAAATTGTGTTAGAAAACAAACACTATTTAGAAGAATTAGAAAAAATCTTAACAAATTATCAACAACTTTGTCTATACGTTTGTAGTGTTAGTTATAATCTTCTATACCATATCAAAACATTACCAAATATTAAAATAGGAGTTTTATTATCAAGTGCTAATAGTAATTATATCGATGTTGATTTTTATGTTTTTCCATCAGAATTACTAAATGAAAAAATATTATTACAACAACTTGATATTTCTAAAGAAGTCATGATTCAAATGCAAGATTGTGATGATATATCTTTGGTTGTTTCTTTTTTAAAAGAAAAAATGCAGCAGAAAAAACGAGCTGAAGAATTTCAATTTATTACTAATTATCCCAATGTATTTGGGTGTTTACAACTATAAAAGGAGTTTAGAATGGATAATTACATGTATGAAAAAGAATTACGAAATAAAGGGATTACATTGATTGCAGGAGTAGATGAAGTGGGGCGTGGACCATTGATTGGACCAGTTGTGACAGCTTGTGTTATTTTACCAGAAACTTTTGATTTACCAGGACTTACGGATTCAAAAAAGTTATCAGAGAAAAAAAGAGAAGCATTATATCCAATGATTATGGAACAAGCGATAGGTGTTGGTATTGGAATTGTATCCGCAAAAGTGATCGATGAGATCAACATTTATGAAGCGACAAAAGTAGCGATGAAACAAGCAATTGCCAATTGTCCAGTGCGACCAGAACATGTGTTAATTGATGCCATGAAATTAGATCTTGATATTCCGTCTACTTCTATTATTAAAGGAGATTTAAAAAGTATTACTATATCAGCAGCTAGTGTTATTGCTAAAGTAACAAGAGATAGAATGTTAGAAGAGATGGATGTGTTATATCCGATGTATGATTTTAAACATAATAAAGGGTATCCTACGAAAAAACATTTGGAAGCAATTGCTCAATATGGTATTTTAGAGGAACATCGAAAAAGTTATGGACCGGTTAAAAATTATCTTGACAAAAAGCAAGGAAATAACGTATAAGTTATAAAGAAGGAGAAATGATGCATGGCAAAAAAACTAGTTATCGTGGAAAGTCCTAGTAAAAGTAAGACGATTGGAAAATATCTTGGTTCCTCTTATAAAGTAGTAGCAAGTCAAGGACATATTCGAGATTTAGCAACCAGTGGGAAACTTGGTTTAGGTGTGGATGTTGAGCATGGTTTTCAACCAAATTATGTACCGATTAAGGGGAAAAAGAAGATGATTACAGCTTTAAAAAAAGATGTTAAAGAAAGTGATCATGTCTATCTTGCAACCGACCCAGATCGAGAAGGAGAAGCGATTTCTTGGCATTTGAAGGAAGCTTTACAAATTGATGAGAATGCTTATGATCGAGTATTGTTTCATGAAATTACAAAAGATAAAGTAACAGAAGCCATTCAACATCCTACAAAGATTGATAATAATTTAGTAAAAAGTCAAGAAACAAGAAGAATTTTAGATCGTATTATAGGTTTTCGTTTATCAAAATTATTACAATCAAAGATAAAAGCAAAATCAGCAGGACGTGTACAAAGTGTTGCTTTAAAATTAATCGTTGATAAAGAAAGAGAAATAGCAGCTTTTCAACAGGAAGAATATTTTACCATTACAGCTTTTTTTAAAGATTTTCAAGCTGATTTATATCAATATAAAAATGAAGATATTGAACTTCATACAGAAATAGAAGCCCAAACTGTTCTTGATAGGTTATCTAGTACTTTCAATGTCAAAAATATCGATAAAAAAGTTCGTTCTAGAAAAAGTAAACCACCGTTTATTACATCTACTTTACAACAAGAAGCTTCAACAAAATTAGGATTTTCTCCTAAAAAGACGATGTCGATTGCACAAAAGTTGTATGAGGGAATTGATTTGGGTAGTGAAACCACTGGTTTGATTACTTATATGCGTACGGATTCTATTCGATTATCTGATGAGTTTATTCGTGCTGCATATCAATATATTGAAACAAGTTATGGAAAAGATTATGTTGGATATGTCAAAACAGCTAAGAAAAAAGATAATGTCCAAGATGCCCATGAAGCAATACGACCTACGAATGTTTTACGTGATCCAGAACAGATTAAAATCTATCTGACACCAGATGAATATAAGCTTTACCGTTTAATTTATAAAAGAGCACTAGCTAGTTTAATAAGTGATGCTAAGTTTGATCAAACAACGGTTTTATTAGAAAATAATGAGTATTTATTTAAAACGACTGGTTCTATTTTAACATTTGATGGTTATTTAAAAGTCTATATGGATTATGAATCTAATGAAGATGTATTGTTACCAACGTTTGTGATTCCAAGTGAATATGTAGCAGATGCTGTTGAAAAGGAACAACATTTTACTAAACCGCCAGCTCGTTATAGCGAAGCTTCACTTGTTAAGAAAATGGAAGAGTTGGGAATTGGAAGACCTAGTACTTATGCACAAACGATTGATACATTAAAACAAAGAGATTATGTTGTTCTTACTGATAAACGTTTTATTCCAACGGAAGTAGGAGTAGAAACAACCGATCGATTACAAGAGTATTTTTCTGATATTATCAATGTAGAATATACTAGTAAAATGGAAGATGACTTAGATAAGATTGCTTTAGGAGAACTTGTTTGGAATCAAGTGATTCAAGAATTTTTCGATGTGTTTGAACCACGTGTGGAAAAAGCTTTTCAAGATATGGAGAAAAAACCAGATGAAGAAACGGGAGAGAGTTGTCCAGAATGTGGAAGTCCTTTAGTAAAACGTCATGGTAAGTATGGAGAATTTGTGGCATGTAGTAATTATCCAGAATGCAAATATATTAAAAAGGAAGAAAAAGAAGTCATTATTGTTATGGATTGTCCTAGTTGTGATGGAAAAATTATTGAACGTAAAACAAGAAAAGGAAAAACTTTTTATGGCTGTGATCATTTTCCAAAATGTAAAGTTGCGTTTTGGGATAGACCTTTAGAAGAAAAATGTCCTACTTGTGGTGGTCAATTAGTTCTTCATCAGGATAAACCTTACTGTCTAAATTGCGATAAAGATAAAAAATAAGTATTGTTCTAGTTTAAAAAAATGCTAAACTAACCATAGAAAGATAAAATAAGCGAGATGTTTGATATGACGTTATTCTCTATAGTAAACTCAAAGTTAATGTGGGGGAGGTGCTTTAATCAAACAATCAACTATTTTATCTTTTTTTATCACCTAGAAGTGATCGGAATATAATGTTATTCTGGTTTTTTTGATAATAAATAAAGCCAAAGACTTTTCGCTAGAAATTTGGTACAATTAATATGAGGTGTTTGGAAAATGAAAGAAACAATATATAATTATGACTATAAATTGGAAAGAATAGAAAATCTGAAATATATTATTATTTAATTGAAACTAGTAAAAATCCAGATATAAGTAAAGTAAAATATACTGAACATGAAAAGCAAGGTAATTTTAAAATTGAATCTATTCCCTTGAGCGAATCAATAAGTGTTATTGAAAATAACATTTCAAAAAATGAAAAAAATAAAGTGATAGCACCAGATATGATAATGGCTATAGCAGAATATTTACATCAGAGTGAAGATTAAGAATACAATTTAAATAGTTAATAATTAAACCAATGATTTTTTTACCATTGGTTTTTTTGATAAATATATTGTTTTTGGTAGACTGGATTGATGATGGTGTCTTGTTGTTTTAGTTCTTTGATTTTTATTAATTCTATTGGGTTAAAAAAACCGGCGATTAAGTTTTTGCCTATTTCACAGACAATATCTTTCATCTTACTATATTGAAATTTGAACATCATAGAATCTGCAATGGTATCTAGGGTTTGATTTAATCTATCATAACGAAGGATCAATTCATATATATCTTGATTTTCATTTAATTCTTGATTGTTATGTAACATCATAGTTTCTTTGCCAGCCTTTTTAATAATTTCTAGTTCTTGTGGTTCAAAAAAAGATCGAAACATCAATCTTCCCATTTTATGTGCGACTTCATCCATATGCTTTAATTCACCATAAGATAAATTTGGCATTTCAAGTGCTTTTGGTACTTCACTTGAAAAATTATTAAGAGCCTTTTTGGCATTTTTATATCTTAAAATTAATTCTTTTTCTTCCATAAAATCTCCTTGTCTTTTCATTTGTCGTGCTTTTGTATTGTATCATACTCAAATTCTTTTTCACAATAAAAATGTTAAGTAATTTCTTTCTAATTACGATGCAAAAACACTATAATTCGTTTGAAAGCCTTGCATTTTCAACTAATTTATTTTATGATAAAAATAGTATTACTTGACACTTTTTTTGCCTAGGTACAATTAAAAAAGTGCAGAATGGGAGGTATTGGTATGGCGAAGACATATTATGAATTAGTGGGATCAGTTTATGATAAATATGATAAGAGGCATCCCTATCATGATGAAGAGGCGATTTATATTGAAAATGTTTCTTTGACATCATTAGAAGAAATCGACGCTTTTACAGCGGGTAAGTTGGCGATTAATTTTTCCTCTTTTTTACCTAGTAAGTATCGTGATAAAAATCAATTTGCTATTCGTAGTAGTGCTGGTAGTAAAAGTTATTATCAAAAAGTTATCTTTGGCCAGCCGGAACTTGTTGATATTATTGCAGGAATTTCCAAACGTTCTATTACAACTCCTAAGGGTCCTAGAACGATGAAACTTGTTCCTTTGCATTTTCAATTAACCCAACAGGTGATTTATCCATTAAAAACTGCACTAGAGACAAGAAATAGAGATAGTTTGCAAGCACTATTACCAGAGGGATCTGATTTTGCTTTACGAGTTAGACAGTATCTTAATATGGATCAAAGTGATCCGTATACTGGTATGTTACTTACTAATTTACTAGATGAAGCAAGAAATTATCCAATGTTTAGAAAACTTTTGGTACAAAGAATGAAAGCTAATACTAATACGATTCAAAAGACAAGTTCTAATCCTAGAAAAGTAAAAGAACCGAAAAAGACGACAACTGTTTCTTATCCAGAATTTGATGATACTGATTATGCCAAACACTATACACATTGGTATAACCAATTAAATGAAGAAAAGGAAGAATTTTTATCAGAAGAAGAATTAGATAAAGCGATCTCTTATAACGATGAAGGACCGGCAAAACGTGGAAGATCTTAATTTATTTTTAGAATATTTAGAATATCAAAAACATTATTCTTACTGCACAGTGGATAGTTATCAGCGTGATTTGGAAGATTATTTTCAGTATCTAGAAAAAGAAGGAATTTCTTATTTAGATGTAACGTATGATGATACTAGGCTTTATTTGATGCATTTAAAAGATGAAAGAAAAGAAAAAGCTGCTACTATTAGTCGTCATCTTAGTGCTTTACGAAGTTTTTATCGTTATTTATTAAAAAAAAATAAAGTTTCTTCTAATGTATTTATGTTAGTAACGAGTCCTAAAAAAGAAAAAAAATTGCCAAGATATTTTGAATATAATGAATTAGAAGCATTATTTGCTACTTGTGATGTAACGACGCCTTTAGGACAACGAGATCGTTTGATTTTAGAAATGTTATATGCAACTGGGGTTCGGGTTAGTGAATTGTTACAAATAAAAATAACGGATATTCAATTTTCTTCGATGCAAATTTTGATTCATGGGAAAGGTAGTAAAGATCGAATTGTTGATTTTGGTCAGTATGCACTTGAAGCACTTGAATTATACTTAAAAGATGGTTATGAAAAGTTAAATCGATTTCATTGCCAAGAGATTTTTTTGAATCAAAATGGTAGGGTATTAACAGCAAGAGGGGTTTCTTATCTTTTAGATAAAGCAATAAAAAAGACATCTATTCAGAAAAAAATATCTCCTCACGTTTTACGACATACATTTGCAACACATTTGTTAAATGAAGGGTGCGATATTTTATCAGTAAAAGAATTATTAGGACATGAGAGTTTGTCTTCTACTCAAATTTATACTCACGTGACGACACAGCAATTAAAAGATATTTATCATCATAGTTTTCCACGGGCTACTTTGAAAAAATAATGGTATGATGCTAGAAGAATTTTCCTAAAATTCTTTTTTCTTTTGGTGTAATATCCAATTGACAAACGTTTGTTTGTACGCTATACTATTCAACAATAATTTTTTATGCTTTATTTCCTAAAATGAAGACATTTTATAAGAAATTTGGTACAATAATTTTAGTTTGGTAGGTGAGTAAAGATGGCTTTAGAATTTTCTTCTCAACAAGAATTGTTTCAACGACTTAGACCAGCACTAAGAGCAAAGAAACAAGAGTTAAGTAGAATGGGTTATTTCTATATCAGAGAAATAGATGTTTGGAATTATTTAAAACAAACCAAATGGCAGCAAGCACATGATTTGATGCTTTGCGATATTGTCGATGATATTTTTAATGTATCTACAAAGGCATTAGAAGAGTTTGTTAAAGAAGAACTTTTAAAAGCTAAACCAATATCAAGCTTAGAAGTGATTTAAAAGGAGAATGAAAATGCAAAAGAAGAAAAAGAAAATGATGATTAGAACAGGTTTTGTCATTTTACTTTCTGTTTTGATCTGTTTGTTATTTCAACCAATTTTAAGTAATTTAAAATTTGGACTAGATCTACAGGGTGGTTTTGAAATTTTATATCAAGTTAAACCATTAGATGGTAGTAAAATGACAAAAGAAAAATTAAATGCTACTTATAAGAGTATGATGAAACGTATTGATACTCTTGGGGTGTCAGAGCCAGAAATTACTTTAGAAGGCGATGATAAAATAAGAGTAAAATTAGCAGGGGTTACCAATCAAGAAGATGCAAGAAATACATTATCTACTGTTGCATCCTTATCTTTTCGTGATTCTAATGATCAATTATTGATGAGTGGTGATGTATTAAAAGCAGGTGGTGCAAAGGTTACTACTGATTCTAGTGGGAAACCTGCGGTGTTACTTAGTGTTAAAGATAAAGATATGTTTTATAAAGTAACAAATAAAGTTAAAAATTATGATACTAATGTTATTGTTATTTGGTTAGATTACGATGAAGAAACGGATCATTATGCAACGAGTCAAGCTAGTTGTGGTAGTGGTAGTAGTCATTGTTTAAGTGCTGCTAAGGTAGATCGTGGTTTTGCTAGTGATGTTATTATTCAAGGTGATTTTACAGAAGAAGAAGCAACGAATTTAGTAGATTTAATTAATTCTGGTTCTTTACCAACAAAATTAACAGAATTATCTAGTAAAACTGTTGGTGCTTCTTTTGGGGATGCAACCTTACAGAAGACTTTGATTGCTGGTATTATTGGTGTTAGTGCCATCATTGTATTACTATTTATTATTTATCATTTTGCAGGCCTTATCTCAACTGTTTCAATTTTGCTATATACCTTATTTGTCTTTGCAATTTTTTGGTTAGTTGGTGGTGTTTTAACTTTACCTGGAATTGCTGCTTTAATATTAGGTATTGGTATGGCAGTAGATGCTAATGTTTTAACTTTTTCAAGAATTAAAGAAGAACTTGAAAAGGGAAGAAGCTTGAAAACTGCATTTAAAAATGGTAATAAATCAAGTTTTAAAACGATTCTTGATTCAAATTTAACTACCTTATTAGTTGCTATTATCATGTTTGTTTTTGGTGAAAGTAGCGTTAAAGGATTTGCTACTATGTTAATTATTAACATTGGTGTTACTATGGTAACGATGGTAGCAATTACTAGATATTTTATGAATTTATTTATTCAAACTGGTTATTTTGATGATAAATTATCCTTATTCTTAAATGTTCCTTCAAAAAAAGAAGAACAAGAAAAGAAGGTACCATCTTATTTACGTTATGGAAAAATTGTAGCAACGATAGCTAGTATTGTTTTAATCGTAGGTGCTATTTTCCTTGGTACAAAAGGCTTTAATCTTGGTATTGATTATCAAGCAGGAAGTGACATTAGTATTACAAGTGATGAAAAGATTTCTTCTAAAGATTTAGAAGCAGATTTGAAAGAACTAAAATTACAAAAAGTAACTATTGAATCTGCAAATGGAGAAACAGATATTCGCATAAAAGATGTCTTACAAGAAGATGAAATACATACTGTTCAAAGTTATTTTGAAAATAAATATCAAGCAAAAGTAGATATTGGTGTAGTTAGTAATGTTGTTAAACAAGATCTTGTTAAAAATGCTATTTTCTCTATTTTGATATCTTTGATTGGTATTATTCTATATATTACGATTCGTTATCAATTTAGTTTTAGTATTAGTTCTGTTGTTTGTCTTTTACATGATATTTTCATTATGATCGCTATTATGGCTATTTTTCGAATTGAAGTAAATTCTATGTTTATTGCAGCAATTTTAGCAATCATTGGTTATTCTATTAACAACACCATCGTTGTCTTTGATAGAGTAAGAGAAAACTTAGAACGTAAAAATTTAGAAAAATTATCAAGTACTGAACTAGAAGATATTTTGAACCAAAGTATATCACAGACAATTGTTCGTTCAATTTATACTTCTCTTACAACATTATTACCAGTTGTTGCTTTGATGATTTTAGGTAGTAAAGAATTATTGACTTTCAATATTCCGATGATGGTTGGTTTGATTGCTGGAACGTTCTCTTCTGTGTTCCTAGCATGTTATTTATGGTATTTATTTGCTAAGAAAAACATTGGTAAACAAAAACCACAAAGAAAACAAAGACCAAAAGAATTAACAGAAAAGATTATTGCAGGTATTAACGATTAAGAAAGGAGGGATTTTGATGTCCCACCAAAAAGATACAATTACATTTGCTGATCTAGTAGAAAAAACAAATCATTACATTAAAGACGAAAAAGAAAGAGATCAAATAGAAAAAGCTTATACTTTTGCCAAAGAAAAACATGATGGTCAATATCGTAAAAGTGGAGAAGCATATATTATTCATCCTTTGAATGTTGCTTTGATTTTGACAAGTGTTTATGCAGATAGTGAAAGTATTGAAGCAGCACTTTTACACGATACTTTGGAAGATTGTGATGTGGCAGAAGAAGAAATAGAAATTCTATTTGGTAAAAATGTGTTACGTTTGGTGCAAGGAGTTACGAAACTTGGTCGCATTCATTTTTCAACAGATAATGAATATTTAGTTGAATATTATAAGAAAATTATTGTTGGAATGAGTGAGGATGTTCGGGTTATTATTATCAAATTAGCTGATCGGTTACATAATATGCGAACACTTTGGGCAATCCCTGAAGAAAAACAAAAGCAAAAAGCCAAAGAAACATTAGAAATTTTTGCTCCTTTAGCACATCACTTAGGAATCCATAAGATTAAAAGTGAATTAGAAGATCTATCACTTCGTTATTTAAAACCAGTTGTATTTTATGATATTGCTGAAAAGTTAAATAAAACAAAAGCACAACGAGATACAACGGTCAATGAGATGTTAAAAGAAGTATCTAATTTGTTGGTAGAACATCATATTCCTCACGAAATCAAAGGAAGGGCAAAAAGTATTTATAGTATTTATAACAAATTAAATAATGGTAAGAAGTTTAGCGATATTTATGATTTACTTGCTCTTCGTATTTTGGTTGATACAGAACAAGATTGTTATTTAGCACTTGGTATTATTCATTCTAAGTTTAGACCGTTACCAAAACGTTTTAAAGATTATATTGCGATGCCGAAAGCAAACATGTATCAATCTTTACATACGACTGTCTTTGGAATTGATGGGTATTTATTTGAAATCCAAATTAGAACTTATCAAATGGATGAAGTGGCAGAGAATGGTGTGGCTTCTCATTGGGCATATAAAGAACATAAAGATGCTAGTAAAAGTATGCAAAATACAACAGAGCAGAAACTACAATTTTTTAAATCTATTATGGAATTATCACAAGATAAAATGAGTAGTGAAGATTTTGTTAATAGTGTCAAGGATGAAGTTTTAAATAATAATATTTATGTCTTTACACCAAAAGGGGATGTATTTGAATTGCCAAAAGGAGCAACACCACTTGATTTTGCCTATAAAGTACATACAAGAGTAGGAGAAACAACTGTAGGAGCGATTGTCAATGGTTCTATTGTTCCACTTGATTATGAGTTACAAAATAATGATATTGTAAAAATTAATACAAATAAAAGTGCACATCCATCAAAAGAATGGTTAAATATCGTTAAATCAACGCAAGCAAGAAATAAAATTAGAAGTTATTTTACAAAAAGTGAAAAAGAGATCTTAATAGAAAGAGGTAAAGATTCACTAGAAAAAGAATTAAGAAAAAGAAAATATAGTATTCAAGAATTTTTATCTGATACAAATATAAAACTATTATGTCAAAGTCTTAAAGTAGATAATCTAGAAGAATTATATCTTGATATTGGTAATGGAAAGTTTAATCCAAGTAGTGTTATTCATGTTATTTATAAACCAGTAGAAGAAGAAAAACCAAAAATAAAAACACCAGTAAAAATAGAAGGAACAAATGATGTTATTGTTGCGGGTATTGATAAAATTAAAGTTAGTCTTGCTGCTTGTTGCCATCCAGTTTATCAAGATGAAATTGTCGGGTATATTACAAAAGGTAATGGTATTAGTGTTCATCGTAGTAATTGTCATAATTTAGCTATGATGGATGATCGTTGTATTCAAGTAGAATGGAGTAACACGCCAGCTTTGAAATATGAAACAGAATTAGTTATTTACACGAATACTTCTTCTAATATGTTAGCAGATATTATTCAAGCAACCAGTAAATTAGAAGTAAATATCAGTGAAGTAAAAGTAATTTCTAGAGGAGATATGGCAGTTTATGAAATGACAGCTTATGTCAAGAATGTTACGCATCTTGAAAAATTATTACTAGAACTTGCCAAACAACCATATATTATCAATGTAGAAAGGCTAATTAGATGAGAGTTGTTGTACAAAGATGTCAAAATGCTAGTTGTCAAGTGGATGGTAAAATTACTGGCTCAATTGAAAAAGGACTTCTGTTATTCGTTGGATTTACAGAAGGTGATACCAAAGAAAAAATAGAAGAACTTGTGAAAAAGATTGTTGCTTTACGTATTTTTCCTGATAAAAATGGCGTTGGTAATTTATCTGTTCTTGATGTTTCAGGAAGTGTGTTATCTATTTCTCAATTTACCCTTTATGCTGATACTAAAAAGGGAAATAGACCAAGTTATTTGAATGCTTTAGAATCAAGTCGGGCGATGGTATTATATGATTATTTTAATCAGTGTTTAAATAAATACGTAAAAACAGAAACAGGTATATTTGGGGCTCATATGGAAATTGTTTTGACTAATATGGGGCCTACAACTATTCTTTTAGAAAGGTAAGTTAAATATGTATAAGAATAAGATTAATTATAAATTATTAAATTTTCTCATTTTGATGGGTTTGTTATTTATTTGTGTTACAAATATTGGAACTTGGTTCAACATTTTTATGAGAATCATAGAAATTTGTTTGCCATTTATTATTTCTTTTGCGATTGCTTATGCACTTCATCCTCTTGTAAAAAAAATAGAAGAAAAAGGGGTTAGAAAGTCTTTAGCGATTGCGATCGTCGTGGTTACAATACTATTTATTGTATTGGCACTTTTGACGGTTACACTTCCTTTACTATACAATCAGCTTGTTTCTTTTTCTTCTAGTATTGGACGGGTGTTAAGTGATGTTGGAAATAGATTCAATATCAATATTGATGACTTTGAAAAAGCAATTACGAATTATTTGAATACAGCAATTACAGGTCTTGGTACTGTAGTGCAAGAAGGAACAATTGATGTTGTTGGAAAGACTTTCTCTATTTTAGGAAAATCTGTTATTGTTATTGTTGTTATGATTTACTTTTTAGCTTATATGGATAAGTTTAGAAGGGTTATCAAAGAATTTTTACTAAATTTAAAGAATAAGAGTTATTATTATTTAAAAATGTTAGATACAGAATTTAGTAATTACCTAAAAGGGTTAGGTTTATTTATGGTTATTCAGTTCTTTGAATATTCCATTGTCTTTTTCATCGCAGGACATCCTAACTGGTTATTATTTGGTGTATTAGCGTGTGTTACAACGGTTATTCCATACTTTGGTGGTTTAATTACTAATTTAATTGCTTTATTAACGGCTTCTGTCATTTCTTCTAAAGTTTTTATTGCAACCTTGATTATTTGTTTAGTTTTTCCTCAACTGGATGGATATGTTATTTCCCCTAAAGTTTATGGTAAAACGAATAATATTAACCCACTTGTTACTATCATGGTAGTATCTGTAGGGGGTACTATCGGAGGCTTTTTCGGTATTGTTATCGCTTTACCAATTTATATTTTAATTTCTACTAGCTATCGATTTTTTAAAAATGATATTATGAATGGTATGAAAAAAGTAAAAGAGCAGATTACAGAATAGTTTTTTTATCAAAAGATAGGCAGAATCTATCTTTTCTTTCCTTTTATTAAAATGAACAAATTTCATCAACTTGAAATGTTTTTACTTTTATGCTAGAATTGTAATTGCTTGATAAAGAAGAGAAAGTGGGTTTCCGTTCATGAAATTAAAAACAAGTTATCAAAATAAGGAATTTAATCAATTGATTGAACCGATTATTACGAATGAAGAATATCAAAAGATGAAATCTTGTATTCATCATGGTATGAATCGTTATGATCACATGATAAGAGTTTCTTATTATTCTTATAAGATTACGAAGTTTTTACATCTTGATTATCAATCAACAGCGCGTGCTTCGGCTTTGCATGATTTCTTTTTTGATGATATTTCTGATTCTAAAACAACTAGATTATTAAAGCATGCTGATTGTGCTTTACAACATTCCCTAGAATACTATCCTTTAAATGCACTTGAACAAGATATTATTCAAACACATATGTTTCCCTTTGGTGCTAAAATACCACGTTATTTAGAAAGCTGGATAGTTGATTTAGTGGATGATGTTGCTAGTGTTTTTGAAAAGACCATTGTCATTAAAGAAAATATGTCGCTTAGTTTTAGTATGCTATCTTGCATGATTTGGATTATGCTTAAAAAGTAGGTGATATGAATTTGAATATTCAGAAATTATTACAGCACGAAATAGATGAAATAATATTAGATAAAGTGATAGAAATGCCTTTATCTTATTATCAAAATAGTGAAATTATATCACTTTCACCAATTACTTTAAAAGGAACATTACAACAACTGGAAGACACTTTGTTGATGCAAGCGACAGTAACTGGTGAAATGGTAATTCCTGATTCTATTTCCTTAGAACCAATATCTTATCCGTTTTCCTTTGAAATTGATGATAATGTTCAAGAAAAAATAAAAAATGATGAAAATACTCTTGCCATTATGGATATTTTGTGGGAAAATATAGTACTAGAGATCCCCATACGATATAGTAAGGTGAATGATTATTCAAACTTTTCTGGGGATGGATGGAAGCTGATAGATGAAGAACACTATCAAGCTTCTAGTGGGGATAATCCCTTTAAAGAATTGTTAGAAGAGTTTGGAGAGGAGTGATAAAATGTTAGCATTAGATATTCAAATGTTTGCGGTACCTTTTAGAAAGGTGTCTAAGACAAGAAAAAGAATGAGAAGAGCACACAATGCTTTAGAACTTCCAGGTATGGTAAAATGTACAAACTGTGGTGAAACAATTAAACCACATCGCGTTTGCCCTAAATGTGGTAGTTATAAAGGAAAAACTGTTGTTGCTAAAAAGGAAGCATAGTGCTTCTTTTTTTTGACGTCAAACGATAAACAAATGATTTTGTTTCTTGTTAAATCTAGGGAACTGTGTTATTCTAATACTAGGGTGAGATGATATGACGGTAGTATATTCTTTAGCAAATCTTGAAAAAATTATTTGGTATGTTTTAATACCATTATTAATTGTCATGATTGTATTTTGTTTATTTACACTTTTTTATAATCTAAAAAATAGTAAAAAATATCCAAATAAAACAAATTATGTAGTAAATTATTGGAGTAATGTTGTTGGAATCATTTTTGGTGCAATTTTATTGGCAGTATCTATTGGATTTAGTACTGCTTTTACTCAAACAGTAAGAGAATTACATGTTATTGCGGATAATCGTTTCTTTTATCATTTCTTTATGGTATTTCCTATTATTCCATTTTTATTTTTAATTATTTCTGTTGTTAAATTTGTATCCAATTTGAATAAACACTATATTGTAGAAAAAGAGGAGGAAAAGGCATATTATGAAGTCAAGTAAGAAATTTGATATTGGTAATGTATTGGTATATGTTGCTATGATATTATTAGTATGCGTTATTATATTGCCACCTATTTTTCGAGCTACATTAAAAGAAGATACACAAGGACCAGTAATACCAACTAAGAAGGCAACTGCTTTAATTTGTACGAAGCAATATCCATTGGGAAATGATATGTATACTGTTCGTGTTACCACGAATTATATTGATGAAACATTTCAAAAAGTAACTTTTTTCTATCCAAATTTTTCTACTGGTACGCAAGTGGATGCTGTTTTGAGTGAGATTCAAACATTACGAAGTAATCCAGCTATTCAAGATGCTACTAGTACAGATGGTGTTCAATTATACCTTACAAAAGACACCATACAAAACGATACGACTAACACTTTAAAAACTACTTATGCTCAAGATTTAGAAGTGGAAAATGCTGCTTATGTACAAGCTGGCTATACTTGTCAACGCTTAACGTCTTAATAATTGTTAGTAAAATACCAAGTAAAATAATATTATCCATTAAAATATAATAAGAAAACAAATAATTAAATCGATCAAGAACTGTTGTGTTAGCAAATAAATGGAAAATCAACATATAAGGATATGGATCTTGTTTACTAAAAGCAATGCTTGGTCCTAAAGCTAACATCAATAATTGGAATAAAATCGTGATGTGACTAATTGAGAAAGCAAAATAGAAATACTTTTTTTGCTTTTTTTTATTTTCACAATGTTCATCCTTAATGTAAAATAGCAATAATAAAGGAATTGTTGTCATAAAAAAATAATATATTGCACCTTTGAAAATAGTAATTTGTTTTTCTTGGAAGAAAGGATTTATATAATCTATGGTTAAACTAGGTAAAATAGAAACAATATTGATACTAAAAAAGATAAAAAAGAAAAAGAAACATAAAAGAGAAAGGTTTGCTACTTGTTCCATATTTTTTTTAGATATTAAATAAGCAATGAAACATAATAGTACGATAATTTGTATTATTGTTCCTTCTTGTAAAAAATTGACTTTAATAATCGTTGCTGTTTGCCAGAGACAATAAAGAAAACTTACCAATAATAAAATGATGGCTCCAAATGAGTGGAAAATAATACTTTTTTGATATGTTTCTTGACGCTTGATAATAAAGCGAAAAGCAAAAAATGCTAATAATACACCAAGAAGATAACTAATTAACCAATCATTATTTGCTATATTTAAAAAAGTATTAGTGCTTGCTAAAAAGAAATGATGAATTAAAAAGAAAATAATAGATGTCATTTGAAAGATAGTAATAGTTTTATGCTTCATTGTTCTTTCCTTTCTTCAATTGATATTTTGTTGTTATTTTCGTTTGTTGGTAGAGTTTTTTCGCTTGGTCAAAGTTCCTTGTTTTTCGATAAATGGATGTAAAAATACTAGAAATTGGATAGTTTTGTTGTTGATCTTCTTTGAAATAAGTATTTATTTTTTCACTTAGATCCTTTTTAATCTCTTGTTTGCTTTTTTTGCTTTCTTCATTTAGAGTTGCACTTATGGTGATAGATAGATTTTTATTTTGGTACGTAATCGTAGTGTGTATATCTTCTAAAATATAGTAACCATTATCTTTAGTTTTACTTTCGTAGGAAGTTTCCTTATTTTCTAAAAGATGAAGTATTTTTAAATTTTCTTCTTGTAATATTTTTTGATCTTTTAGAAGATATATTTGCTTGTTTTGAATTTTTTTATCTTCATTATTCAAAATAGGAAGGTAGGCTTGTTTTACTGGATCAAGGTAGTTTGCGTAAAACTTATAAAAAGTGGTTTGTTTTGTTAGATATGGTTTTAATTGATGGTACGTAGGGTAGTTTTTGATAAGCGACGAAGTAGTAGCAGATGCTATAAAAAAGAAATTAGCTTTGGTAAAACTGTTTTGGATGGCTTTAATTGTATTTTTTTCTTGTAGTAGATCTTGATCAATGATAATCAGCTTTAAATGCTGATAGTAGGCTTTTTTGTTATTGATCGTTTGAGCAGCATGAATGGCTTCTAATAGTGATGGTTTTGCAATTTCATAAGTATGATAGTTTGATTTGGTACTATCTTCTTCTTTAGTAGAAGAAATGGCACTTAAATAAAGATGATAGTCATTATTTTGTTTGGTAATTGCAATAGTGTCGATTAGTAGTAGTTGATTTAATTCTTGGTAGGGTGTACCACTGATTAAAATAATAATTCCAACTAATAAAATGATCTTTTTCATGTTATTTTCCTCGTATTATATTATTTGTTAATAAAGGGTTTCTTTTTCTTGTTTTTTTGTTTTTACCTTTGATGATAGAATCTTTTATCTCTTCTTTGATAAATGGTGTGATTGGTGCTAAGTAAGGAAGGGATAGAGTGGATGTTGTTGTAAGACTAGCAAGAAGGATAAAACTACCACAAAATAGACCAAATAGTCCGAAGGCGATAGCTAGAAACATCATAATAAAACGCATGGAACGTAAGGCTGCAATCATTTCCATAGAGGAAAAGGCAAGTCCTGAAATTGCAGAAATAGAGATTACAATTATCATGATCGGAGAGATAATACCAGCAGAAACAGCGGCATCTCCTAAAATTAAACCACCTAGAATAGATACAGCACTTCCCATAGCAGCAGGTTTTCGTATGTCACTTTCTCGTAATATTTCAAAAGAAATACTCATAAATAAAGCTTCTGTTAGAGCAGAAAAGGGAACACTTTGTCGTTGAGCAGTAAAATTTAGCAATAAATCTCTTGGAATAGCATTCTGATTGTGCGTGATGGTAGCGATATAAATGGCTGGAGTAGAAATAGAAATAATAAAAGCAAAGAACCGTAAAATACGAATAAAACTGATATTAAATGCTTTTTGATAGTAATCATCTGGTGAGTGAAGGTAATCTACAAAAAAACTTGGTGTCATTAAAACATAGGGAGAGTTATCTGTTACGATAATGATTTTTCCTTCTAGTAAAGCTTGTGCTACTTTATCTGGTCGTTCTGTTGCCATTACTGTTGGAAAAAAGAAATTTTGCTTATCCTCTAGATGACTTTTTAAGCTACCACTATCTAAAATACCATCAATGTTAATGTTTTGTAGTTTTTCTTTTACGGTTTTGATATTTTCTTCCTTGGCGATGGTATGCATGTACATTAGGCCAACTTTTGTTTTGGTTTTAGTTCCAAGATAAAAGCTTTCTAAATAGCAATCTTTACTTCTAATCCTTCTTCTGATAAGTCCAATATTTGTGTTAAAATTCTCATTAAAAGCATCTTTACTACCACGAATTGTACTTTCACTATTACTTTCATTAATACCACGATCAAGATTTGCTTTAGCTTCAATAGCAATGGCTTTATTTTCATCGTATAATAAAAGTGCAAAACCTTTGTTGATGTAATCAGCCATTTGATCTAGACCAGTAATATTTTTGATTGTATTATCGGGTAGTTGATTGAATAAGACGGTTTCTTTGTTTTTGTTTGTTAACTTTAAGTGAACGAGATGAGTTAAGATAAAGTGATTAATAAATTCTGAACTAGCTAGTGTTTCACTTTGTATTAAAATAATGGTTATCTTTCCGATTTTGTAAGGTCTTATAATCAGATCAGAACTATTCCCTAAAATGGTTTGTAATTTTTTGCTAGTATTCAAATTTATCCCTCCTTTTGCTTTTAGTATGTACATTTTTTTTAAAATTCATTATAATGATTTAAGAAAGAAGGTTTTTTGATGCGTGGTAAAGTTGTTAGTTATGATCATTTGGGTAGAGGAATCATAAAAGAACAAGAAAAGGTTATTTTTATTCCTTATACTAAAAAGGGCGAAGTTGTTGAATTTGACATTGTTGAAGAAAAAAAGAAATTTATGATTGCTACGCGAAAAGATAAAGTATTACAAGAACCTATTTTTTGTCCTTATTATTTTCAATGTGGTGGATGTCAATTACAACATTTAACATTAGAAGAGCAACTAGCTTATAAACAACAGATGGTGCAAGATATTTTTCAAAAATATGCTAATATTGCGGCTACTTTTCCTATTATCTCAACACCTTCAAAGTATTATCGTAATAAAGTTACCTTTCATATAAAAGGTAATCAATTAGGTTTTTATCAAGAAAAGACGCATACATTATTAACCGTTGATACTTGTCCTTTATTACAACCAAAAATAAATGCTATGATTCCTAAGATAAAATTATTTATTCAAGATCATTTGCATCTTGAAGAGGTAATGATTCGTTTATTTGATGATAAAATAATGCTTTGCTTTCAAGGAAATTGTGATGTGTCTTGCCTTGTTTCTTTTTTTGCTGAAGATGCTATATCTATTTATTATCAAAATCAATTGGTCTATGGTCAAAATTGTTTAGAAACAACTGTACTTGGAAAGCATTTTTTCGTAAGTGCTGAAGCATTTTTTCAGGTAAATTCAATAGGAATGAAAAAAATATATTCTTTAGTCATTGATGCAGTGAAACGTGTGAAAAGTCAGATTGTACTAGATTTGTATTGTGGTACTGGTACTATTTCTCTTTTAGTAGCAGATGATGTCAAAAAAGTGGTTGGTGTTGAATTGAATCAACAAGCTGTAGCTGATGCTAAACGCAATGCCAGTTATCAGGGATGCCAAAACGCTATCTTTTATGCAATGGATGCTGCAAAAATAGCTAGTCAAGTTGCTTTAGATTTTGATACAGTTATTGTTGATCCACCAAGAGCAGGTCTTAGTAAAAAAACAAAAGAATTATTAGCAAAAATAAATCCAAAAACGATCATTTATGTATCTTGTAATCCGTTGACACTTGCAAGAGATATCAAGGATCTAGACGGTTATATTTTACAGTATGGAAATTTAGTAGATGAATTTCCTGAAACTTATCATGTTGAATGTGTAGTTGTGTTGCATCGGAGAAAACATGAAGACTAAAATATATGAAAGTAGTAATAATGATTATTTAAAATGAGTTGGTACGAAGAATATTTAATATAAATCAAAAAGGAGAAAATAATGAATACTATTAAAAGCGTTGTAATCGATGGTAATGATACTTATGAATATATGAAAAGTGTATTGAATAATGAAAGTGTGGAGCAAATAGAATTTAGATATTGTGATATGACAAATGAAGATATAATTAAACTGTCGAATTATAAGAAATACATTAAAATTTCATTTATCAATTGTAACTTTGAAGATGTAAGTTTTGTGAAAAAAATTAAGACACAATCATTGTCTTTTATAGATTCAAATATTGATAATTATGATTTTATAAGTGAAGTAAATAATTTAAAGGCTTTAACAGTAATTGGAAATACAATAGATATGAGTTTAGTGAAAAATCCGGAAAAGTTACTATACTTAAGATTAAGCGGGAGTATGGTTTATCATATAGATAAAATCAATTTAGAAAATTTAAAATATCTATTTATTGATGAGACAAATATCGATTCTTTAGACTTTGTAAAAAAACTTTCACATCTAAAATTGTTATGTATATCAACGGTTCAAGAAGAAAATAATTTTGAAGTTATAAGTTCAATTGAAAACAGAGTAAAAATTATTAATGATATAATAGAAATAGGAGAAATAACGAATGATTAAATATGGTTATGAGGTGATTAGATACGATAATTTTGGCTCTAGTGAAGCGAATTTTATCAATACTTATTATCGAAATAGACAAGGTAATATTCCATTAGTAGTTCAAGTGGAAAATACTAAAAAAATAGATAAAACAAGTTTGAATTTATTAAATGATAATGTAATGGTAAGTATAATAGGACCTTATACTGAAACATCAACCATAAGTAAGGCTGGGGAGAGAAATTTTTTAAATACACTTTATGATAAAAATGAAGTTGGAAAAATAATATCTGAATTTGAAAAAATAGAAAAAGATATAGCTTCTGATTGGAACCAATATGATATATTGGTGTATTTAATTGATAAAATAACAAGTAATGTAATGTATGATCCTGAATATTATCTTCTTCATTTAGATAAGAAAGAAATACCAATAAAGACAGGAACTCAAGATATGGCTGATTATCATGATAGAACATTAAGAGGAATATTGTCTAGAAAAACAGTTTGTGCAGGTTTTGCAGTGATATTGAAAGAGTTAGCGAATAGAAATGGGATAGATTGTTCATATGTTTCCGGTAAGACAAAAAGTGGTGGTGGTCATGCTTGGAATTTAGTAACAATAAATGGAAAAATTCATCCTTTAGATATCACATGGAAAAATACAAAATATAGAAAAGGTGATTTTACTAACATTGAAAATATTTCTTGTGATGTAGAAAAATTTAAACAAGCCCATTTCCCTAAAAACTTACAACACAATATTGGATTAGTAAAAATTGATGAAGATGTTGTAAAAGAAGCTAAACTAAAAACATCTATTCGAAAAAACTATACTTCTACCTCTTTTTTATGTCGTCGTAAAGATGAAACTAAGTTTAGAGTAACGCAAATAGGAACATATAAAGGATTATTTAGATATTTATACAATGAAATTAATGCTGATAATTCTTTGAATACTACTAAAATTTTGTTTTCAGGTTCTAATTTATTTAAAAATCAGCAAGACCATGAATTTAAAAAAATTAGTGATGAAAAATGGGATGAATTTATCTCATCTTTTGTAAATGTTTTATTTTCTAAAGAAAACATAAATGATTCGAGAAAGAAAAAAACAAAATATATTGGTGAGTGCGAAAAGATCGATGGTTCCTATTGCAAAACACCAACTGAAATAACAAAGACAACAGAGGCTATATCAAAATTTAAATTGGACTTTATTAAATCAACAAAAAGATCAGATGGAACGTTGATGACGGTTGTTCAAACAGCAAATAATTTAAAAAATGATGGTAGTAAGTATAAGTATCATATATATACAACTAGTACAAGAGGGAAAGTGTTTGAATATGCAATTTATTCTGATGATAATTATTTTTCGATGAAGCCAAGCAAAGTAGCAAATGAATTATTGAGTGCAAATCATTTAGAATCAGCTTTAAGTAATAATGGAAAGATAAAAAAGTAATGTATGAAAGTATATACATAAAAATACATTTGGTGAATAAGGAAGTTATAATAAATGGATGCAAAGATAAACATTATTAGCTATAATATAAGTGGTGATAAAAATGAGTCGATATTGTATGATAGAAATTGCTTTTGATGATATGCAAAATGTACGTAAAACGGTTGATATTTTGTTATCTAAAAAACTTGTAGCAAGTACACATATCATTGGAAGTGATAGTAGTTGGAATTGGAACCAGGAAAGAGAAAATAAAAAAGAATATTTGTTACAAGTAAAAACAAAAACACTTAATCAACAAGCTATTTTTGATATTGTTTGTTCTATTCATCCTTACGATTGTTTTGAATTTGCTGCTTATGAACTAACTAGTATTTCCAAAGATTATTTACAATGGATTGAAAGGGAAGTTATTTAATATGGATGAAGATAGAGTGAAAAATTCTTTGGCTGTTGCACGAAAGATGATGGAAATTGCTAGAAGACAGCATTTTACAGAACAAGAAATTCGTATTTGCTTTATGATAGGTTATCTTCATGATATTGGCTATGAATTTGCAAGTGATCTGATCGAACATAATAAAATAGGAGGAGAAATATTAAAGATGGTTTCTTTTCCATATTTTCAATAAATTTATTATCATGGAGAAGTAGATAGTCCATATCAGTCAAAATATTTAGATATTTTAAATCAAGCAGATATGCAGATAGATAAATTTGGTAATGATGTTGGTTATGATAAAAGATTAGAAGATATTAAAACAAGATATGGATCTACCTCTACAATTTATAAGAAATGTTGGCAATTAATTGAAGCAATAAAATTGAAAGAAGGGAAATAATGCAGTTTAATAGTTTAATACCAGAATTGAGTGTTTCTGATATTCATAGAAGTGTTCAATTTTATCAGAAGCTTGGTTTTGAAATACAGTATGAACGAATAGAAGATAAGTTTTATTTTTTACAACTAGAAAATAATCAAATTATGTTAGAAGAAGTTAATAACAACTGGAATACAGCAGCATTAGAATATCCGTATGGTAGAGGGATGAATCTTTCTATGAGAGTTTCTGATATTGATGCTATGTTTCAACGATTACAGCAATTAAATATTTCTTTTTTTGAAGAATTAGAAACACATGCTTATCAAGTAGGAGATAGTATATCTTATGATCGAGAGTTTTTAATTCAAGATCCAGATGGCTATTTATTGAGATTTAATGATTGAAAGGGGAAAAATAATGAATGATGTATTAAAAGTATTACAAGAGCGAAGAAGTTGTAGAAATTTTCAAACAAAAATGATTCCAAAAAAGATGTTAGATGTTATTTTAGAAGCTGGTACTTATGCTCCTTCTGGGATGGGAAAGCAATCACCTATTATTATTGCTATTACTAATTTAGAAGTAAGAAACAAAATTGCAAGAGAAAATGGAAAAATAGCTGGTCTTAAAGATGGAATTGATCCGTTTTATGGTGCCCCTGTTATTCTTGCTGTTTTAGCAGATACAACCATTTCAACATATCTTTATGATGGTAGTTTGGTCATTGGTAATATGCTAAATGCTGCTGAAAGTTTGGGATTAGGAAGTATTTGGATTCATAGAGCAAAAGAAGAATTTGCAAGTGAGTTTGGTAAAAATCTTTTAAAAGAACTAGGAATAACTGGAGCCTATGAAGGAATTGGTTTTTGTGCTTTAGGGTATCGAGATTCAAAAAAACCAAAAGCAGCAAAACGAAAAGAAAATTATATTTATTATTTACAATAGAGTAAGGCCACATAAAACTTTGCTTTTTTTGGTAAAAACATGTAAAAATAATGGAGCTTTGAGAATTTTGATTATGGAGGAATAAAATGATAAAAGTTGTTGCATTTGATTTAGTTGGTGTTCTTGTCAATGAAAAGGATATAGAACTATCAGAAATAGAAGAAAAGTTAGAAAGAATGTTTGGACCAAACTTAAATGATGCAGATTATTTAATTGAAGCAAGAAAAGTTGCTAAAAAAGATTTAACAATTGTGAATATTACAGAAACATTAATTGACAAATTATATAAAGTAAAAGATAGAGAAATATTTAAAAAAGTAAAAGAACAAGATGAAAATATAAAGGTTATTATAGCAACTAACCACTTATCATTTGTAAGAAATTTTATCGTGGAGTCTTTTAATGTTGATTATCTAGATGATTTAATTATCTCCGCTGAGATACATAAAATAAAACCTAATTCAGATTTTTACGAATATGTATTAAACAAATACAACATTGATTCAAAAGAGCTATTATTCCTTGATGATAACATTGATAATGTCAATGGGGCGAAACAATTAGGAATAAATACAATAAAAGTAGAAAAAAATACAAATCTAATTCAAGAAATAAGCAAATTTATTTAGTAGATTTTATGTTAGAATAGATGATTGTAAATTTAGATTTCAAATAAAAAACTTTGACACTAACTTTTTCAAGCCGTATTATTAAACTATAGTTATAAGGAGTGAATATGGAAAAAGTAATAGAAGTTTGTCATTTAACAAAAGAATATAAGGGTAAAAAAGCAGTAGATGATTTATCTTTTGATGTTTATCAAGGTGAGATATTAGGACTTTTAGGTCCAAATGGTAGTGGTAAAAGTACAACGATCAATTGTATTTTAGCATTATTACATTATCAAAAAGGAACGATTAAAATATTTCATCAACCCATGAGAGCAAATAGTTATGATCTAAAAGCAAAGATTGGTGTTATTTTTCAAGATGTTGCTGTTTTTGATGAATTGAATGTCTATGATAATATTAATTATTTTTGTGGCTTATATATTCAAGATAGAGCGTTACGAAAAAAATATGTTGAAGAAGCAATTTCTTTAGTAGGATTAGAACATTATCGAAAGTATTTACCCAAACAACTATCAGGTGGACTTTTAAGACGCTTAAATATTGCTTGTGGAATTGCCCATAAACCGAGTCTTATCTTTTTAGATGAACCAACTGTAGCGGTTGATCCACAAAGCAGAAATCATATTTTAGATGGTATTAAAAAATTAAGAGATAATGGTGCAACGGTTGTTTATACAACACACTACTTAGAAGAAGTAGAACTATTATGTGATCGAATTGTTATTTTAGATAAAGGAAAACTTATTGCTCAAGGTAGTAGTGAAGAGTTAAAGAAAAATGTAAAAGTAAGTAGTAGTAAAGTTCAAACAGGCCCAACATTAAATGATGTGTTTTTAAGTCTTACTGGAAAGGAACTAAGAGATTAATGTTTACTCATCAATTACGTTATATAATAAAAGTACTGTTCAAAAATAAAGCATTAGTATTTTGGACATTTGCTTTTCCGATTATCTTAGGTACATTATTTTATTTTTCTTTTTCTGATATTGAACAGGATGAAATGCTGCAAGTAATTCCGATTGCTATTGTTTCTAATGAAGATTTCCAAAAAAATACTTATTATCAACAAGCTTTTGAAAAATTGTCTGATACTAGTCAAAAAGATTCATTATTTACTATTTCTTATGTTGATAAGAAGGAAGCTGATGATTTATTAGATGCTTCTAAAATCAAAGGATATATTGTTTTTCAAGATGATGATGCAACAATGGTTATTAAAGAAAATGGTATTAGTCAAACGGTGTTACAATTTGTGTTATTACAATTGAAGCAAAATCAACAGTTTATTTCTGATTTGATGAAACAAGAGATTGAAAACGATAGCCGGAATGGTGTTACTTCTTTTGATGTAGAAACGATAACTAATGATATTGTAGTAAAAATTTCACAACAACCTGCTGTTTTAAAAGATGCTTCAAAAACGAATTTAAGTTATATGCAAATAGAATATTATACATTGATTGCGATGGCTTGTATGTATGGCGGCATGTTGGGTTTAACTGCTATTCAATATTGTTTGGCTAATATGAGCAGCAAAGGAAAAAGAGTTGCTGTTTGTCCTAGTCCTAAAAGTATATTAGTTCTTGCTTCGACACTTGGAGCTTATTTTGTTAGTCTAGTTGGTATTTTTTTATTACTTATCTTTTTACGTTTTTGTCTTCATGTTGATTTTGGAGATCATAGCTTTTTAGTTGTTTTATTAACCCTTATTGGTGATTTAGCTGGTATATCATTAGGAGTTCTTATTGGAGCGGCTTTAAAAACTTCAGAAAATGCTAAAATTGGTATTATGATTGCTATTTCAATGATATTTTCGGTGTTATCTGGAATGATGGGGGTTACATTAAAGTATGTCATAGATAAAAATGCTTTTCTTCTTAATCTTTTTAATCCAAATAACTTGATAACAGATGGTTTTTATGCTTTATATTATTATGATAATCTTCATCGTTATTGTCGAAATTTAATTTTGTTAGGGTGCTTTATTTTGCTTTGCTTTATTATTTCCTTTATTTGTTTGAGGAGGGAAGAATATGATAGTATTTAAAAGTATTTTTAAGATTTTAAATCATGAAAAGGCGATGCTAATTTTATATACTGTTTTATTACTTAGTATTACTTTATTAAATCAACAATCAACAAGTCCGATGACTGATTTTGAAATGGAAAAGCCTTCTATTGTTCTTATTAACCATGATAAAGATGATAGCGTAACAGATGATTTTATTTCTTATCTTCAACAGCATACGAATGTTAAAAATATCGATATTCTTGACAAAGAAGCAATTGCTGATGCTATTTTTTATCGTGATGTACATGCAAGTATTGAAATACCAGAGCATTTTTCTACAGATTTTTTGCAAAACAAACATCCTTATATTACTTATCAGGCTAGTAGTAGTGCTTATTCAACGTATTCTAAAATGATAGTGGAGAATTACTTAAAGGCAATGTATCTTTATAAAGATACCTATCAAGGACAAGAACTATTAGATAAGGTGCATCAAGTTGTTGATATGGATGTTAAAGTTGTGGTAAAGTCGAGGTTAGATACTTCTAGTTTGAGTAATGCAACCAAGTATTTTAATTTCTTGAATTATGCTTTTTTAGCAGGTTGTGTATATTGTGTTAGTATTATTTTATCAAGTGTTCAGAATGATAAAGTAAAAAGACGAATGTTAGTTAGTAGTTTTCCAAGTGCCAAATATCAAACAATTGTCTTTTCCACTTGTGCTATCATTGCTTTTCTGATGTGGCTTTTTTATCTATTACTTAGCTTTTGTTTGTTTCCAAATACGATGCTTAGTTTAAATGGTATGTGGTATGTGATAAATTCTTTTGTCTTTGCTATTTGTGGAGTGACGATTGGCTTTTTGATAGGAACGATTACTCAAAATAAGGGTGCTATTAATGGTATTGTCAATGTTGTAGCACTTGGTAGTTCTTTCTTGTGTGGTTGTTTTGTTCCAATGGAATATATGCCTAGTTCAGTTTTACATTTTGCTAAAGTATTACCAAGTTATTATTTTGTTCAGAATAATGCCTTAATTCAAACTACGGAGGTGTTTTCAAGTACCATTTTAAGAACTTTATTTGTACATCTTCTTATCATGTTACTATTTAGTATTCTTTTTGCAATCATAACAAAACTAGTGTATCGAAAGAAACAGACGATAGAATAATTTTTAAGGCTTCCTTTTTGGAAGCTTTTTATGATATGATAAGTTAAGAATAAGAAGTGGAGTAGTGAAATGAGAAGTAAGTATAAAAAGTATTTAGAGCATGATTATCATTTCGATAAAACGATGTGGATAGCTATTTGTTGTTTTATTATTGTTATTGCTGGTATGTTTGGATTTTATTATGAATATATCTTTTATTATTTTAATGGAGGAATGAAACAGTTTTATTGGCGAGGTGGTAACTTTTTACCTTGGATTAATATTTATGCAACAGGATCACTTATGATTTGTTTTTTAACTTATCGATATCGAAAAAAGCCATGGAAAGTTTTTTTGATTAGCTTTATTGCTTGTGGCATTTTGGAATATATCTCTGGGGCTGGTATGTATTATCTTAGAAGTCTTCGCTGTTGGGATTATAACAAAGAGATTTTAAATTTTTTAAATATTAATGGTTTTGTTTGCTTGCGAAGTGTTTCTTTCTTTGGACTTTCTAGTTTGTTTTTAATTTATGTGATTTTGCCCCTTTGCTTTTATTTAGCAAGACATATGAATCGTTATGTTTTTATGGGAATGAGTTTTACTTTATGTGGTATTATTTTAATAGATGAATTTTATAATTTACTATTTGCAAGAATATTTCATTTACCTAGAGCCTCTACCATTTATAAAAAATTAGGTGTTCATTATGTTCGATTTAAATAATTTCTTTATATTTTAAAACATTAAATACTTAAGATGCTGATTTTAAGTATTTTTTTATAAATTTGGATAATGACATGTTATAATAATAAAAAAATTCTTGATAAATATTTGGGTGTTAAATGGAAAGTGAGGTATTTTTATGAAAAAGTTAAAAACAGGAACATTTTTAATTATATTAGGAAACTTATTATATTTAGCCTATATATATTTCTGTGGAAATGAAGCAAGTACTTTTGCTGATTTTAGTAGTGGTTTTCTATTAGGACTATCAATTGGATGCAATCTTGTTGGTATTATTTTGGTTGTAACGTATATAGCTAAAAACAATAAAGAGAAAGATAAATAATAATTTATAAAGAAGGTAATAGAATGAAAAATAATAAATGGAGAATGTTTCAAGTAATGCAGAAAATACAGCAGATGTAAAATTAATAAATTTGGCTATATGGCTAGGATTTTATCTATTGAATATGGAGTGCGTTTATTGGTTAAAAGAGTTGAATTTAATAAAAATAAATAATAATATGGAAAGGAACTATATATGAAGAAAAAACTTTTTATTATTGGAATTATAACGACATTATTACTACTATTTGGTTTTATAACATATCAATTTATTGGCTTTTTTGATTATAAAACTTCATTATCTAATTTAAAAAAGTATCAATTATCTAATGATGAAATAGTTATTAAAGAAATAAAGTATGATAATAAGCATTATGTAATTTCTAAAGATAAGGTAAGTTCACAGAGTAATCTTACTATATTATTAAAAGATAATAACACTTATTATATGTTAGAAAACATAAAAAGTTGTGAAGTTTTAGATGATCAGTCTAATATGTATGTGAAGGATAATGAACTTTATCTGCATTGTATTGGTAAGATGAAAGTTATAGATAAGTATGTAGTCAATGATTTTAATGTAGATAAAATCACAATTTCTTTTAACTTTGATGATACTCCTAATATTAGTCAGCTACATATGGGGATAGATAGTGTTGATAACAAATATATTTATTTATCAACAGCATTTAAAGCAGATAATACAGTCAAAGATAAACCTAAAGTAAAATGTTCGTTTTCTAGCAAAAAGTGTAGTTATGTAGAATAAAGAAGAAAAACAATACTTTTTTTCGTAATATATATAAAGAGATAGGAGGAAAAGTATGAATCAGATAACTGAATATAATGAAACAACTTTTGAAAGTATTAAACATATTAATGCGTTTGGAAATGAGTATTGGTATGCTAGAGAGTTGCAAGTTGCTCTTGAGTATAAAAGATGGGATAAATTTTGTAAGGTAATTGAAAATGCTAAAATTGCTTGTGACAAAAGTAATTATGTAGTATCAGACCATTTTTCCCAAGTGGGGAAAATGGTAGAAATAGGTTCTGGTGCAAAAAGAAAGCAAGTTGATTATGAATTGTCTAGATATGCTTGTTATTTGATAGTACAAAATGCTGATTCTAAAAAGAAAACAGTTGCTTTAGGTCAAACCTATTTTGCAGTGCAAACTAGAAAGCAAGAATTAACAGAAAAAGAATACATTAATTTAAGCGAAGAAGAAAAAAGATTTTATCAACGCAATTTAACTAAAAAGGGTAATTATTCTTTAAATCAAACTGCTAAAAATTGTGGCGTTAAAAACTTTGATCAATTTCATAATGCTGGATATAAAGGATTATATAATGGAGAAACAGCTTGATGATATTGCAAAAAGAAAAAAATTAAGATACCATGAAGATATTTTAGATAATATGGGAAGCGAAGAATTAGCAGCTAATCTCTTTAGAATAACGCAAACTGAAGCAAAGTTAAAAAAAGATAATATTTCTAATGAAAAAGAAGCCAATAAAACACATTATAGTATTGGAAAGAATATTCGAGAAGTTATTGCTAAAAATGGTGGAACTATGCCTGAAAAATTACCAACACCTGAAAAATCTTTAAAAGAATTAGAAAAAAGAAGAAAAAGAATGAATTGAGTGTGAAATAAAAAGAGCATAATGATGACTTTTGAGTAGATTTAAAGTAATCTACTTTTTTGATGAATTATTGTTATTGCTTCATGTTCATAAAAAACTTTTCCCCAAATGAAGAAAAAGTGATATAATAATATTCACTTTCAAAAAGGGAGGAAGGTAGTATGAAATTAACATTAAAAAATATGCAGCAAATGAATCCTTCACAAATATTTGATTGCCTAATGCCAGAAGTGGATTCTGTTTATGAACAATTTAGATATTTAAATTTATCAAAAAAGGATTTTGCTGTACTAGTGAAACAAGAGGTTTTGCGTTCTATGCATACTTATGATGGAGTAAAACCTTATACAGATTTTATTAAAGAAAATTTAACATCATCTTTAGAAACTGTAACAAGAGAAAGAATGACAGATTCTAAAACGACTTCAATTCTATTAGAAAAATATGTGCAACAAACTTTTTCATCATTTACTAGTGAAAAAGATTGTGTAGAAAAATTTGAACAACTTCAGCAATTCTTTGAAAAATATTCTATTGAACCAACACAAAAGATGATCCTAAACTTAGCAAAACAAAATAGTGTATTTCAGCAAATGGGTGATGCTTTATACCAGGCTTATCAATCTTCATCATCATCTCTTGATTTTGATAAGATGTTAGAAAATAAAATTTTAGCTATGGTATTAGATACGTATTGTACAATGCAAAACAATGAAGTTGTTATTCCTGATAAAGATAGTGTTCGTGATGTACCAAGTAGTGTAGTTGCTTATTTACGAGAAATTACACAAATACCACTACTATCTTTAGAAGAAGAAAAAGAACTTGCTTCTAAAGTTGCTCAAGGAGATGCTGCTGCTAAGAATAAGCTTATTGAGAGTAATTTACGATTGGTTGTTAGGTTTGCTAAAAACTATCTTAATCAGGGCTTGTCTTATTTAGATTTAATCCAAGAAGGTAACTTAGGATTGATGAAAGCAGTAGAAAAATATGATGTGGAAAAAGGATGTCATTTTGCAACTTATGCTGTTTATTGGATTAAACAAGCTATGTCAAGGGCTACTGCAAATAAAGGAAGAAATATTAGAATACCTGTTCAAGTTTATTTAAAAGTTGGAACTTGCCGTAGAACCATTCGTAAGTTAAGTGAACAACTAAAGCGCCAACCTACTATTGATGAGGTTGCTAATGCAATGGGAATGTCTGTTAAAGAGGCAAGTGAGTTATACAATCTTCAAGATGACACAATCAGTATGAATAGTATTGTTAGTGCTGATAGTGATACTGAATTGGGTGATTTTATTCCATCTTCGAATGATACACCAGAAGAGATAGCTCTTTCTTCAGCTTTAAAAGACGATATGCAAAAATTGTTTACAGCTTGCAATTTAAAAGAAATGGAACAAAATGTGTTAATGATGCGTTATGGCTTTTATAATCAAGAACCAATGACATTAGAAGAAATTGGTAATATATATCATGTGACAAGAGAAAGAATTAGACAATTAGAAGCAAAAGCACTTATGAAATTAAGAAGATCAAGACAGGTAAAAGAAATGGCTGATTATATGCTTTATCCTGAGGCTTCTTTACAAAATATAGAAGAGTTTAAAGAAAAGTATCGAATAGATGGACAAGAAAAACCTAAGACATATTTAAAAACTCCTAAAAATAAATGATAATAAAATATAGAAAGGGGTAGTTGTATGGAATTAACAGAAAATGAAATGAAACAACTTAGTTTTGAACAGTTATTTGAAAAGGTATTACCGATTGCCGAACCTATTTTTGAGCAGTATCGTTATCTTACTTTAGCAAGACAAGACTTTGAAGTATTATTAAAAAATGAACTTTCTCAAATGATGTCATTTTCTTGCAATGATATAGATTGTGCTCGTTTTATTCAAGAAAAGCTGATTCGATCTTTACAAGTAAAAACAAAACAATTATTACAAGATCCTAACAAAGCTTTCACTATTATAAAATCTTATCAGCAGCAAGTGTTTCCATCTTCTGTAAGTGTAGAAGCAGTTATTCAAGCCTTTCAACAGTTTGATGTGTTTTTGACAACTTATACTATTGTTCCTACAATAGATTTGTTTATCAATTTACTACAAGAAAATCCTAGTTTTCAGCAAGCGATGCAAACTATTTTTTCTATTTCTCAAGCAGAAGAAAACACTTCTTTCTTTGATGAAATTTTTGATAGTCAAACGTTGCATATGGCACTTGATGCTTATGATAATTTTCGAAATTTAGAATTAGAAAAAGAATTAGAAGCACCTTTGGAAGTGGATGATGATGCGTTACAATTACCAGATAATGTTAAGGCTTACTTACAAGAAATTCGAAAAATACCATTACTTTCTTTGGAGGAAGAAAGAACATTAGCTTATCGAGTGTTGCAAGGCGATACTTTGGCTAGAAATACGTTAATTGAAAGCAATTTACGATTGGTTGCTTATATTGCAAGACGTTATCTTAACCGTGGTTTATCTTATTTGGATTTAATTCAAGAAGGTAATTTAGGATTAATGAAAGCGGTTGATAAATATGATATTGAAAAAGGTTGTCATTTTGCAACTTATGCTTCTTATTGGATTAAACAATCAATATCAAGAGCTGTTTTTGATAAAGGAAGAAATATTAGAATACCTGTTTATCTTTATGAAAAATTAGTAACTTATCAAAAAACAACTACCCTCTTACAAGGCAAATTAAATCGTTATCCTACTGCTTTTGAATTGGCGGATGCCATGGGAGTATCTGTTGATGAAATAAATGAATTACATGATTTACAAAATGATACCATTAGTCTTCATACCCTTGTAGGAGATGATGAAGCACAAGAATTAGAGGTATCAATTCCATCAGGTGAAGCAACGCCAGAAGAAATAGCTCTTTCTTTGGGGTTACAGCAAGATGTTATGAATTTACTTGATTCCTGTCATTTGACGGAAAGAGAAAAAGATATTGTCATGAAACGTTATGGATTTTATCAACATAGGGTAATATCTTTGACGAAACTTAGTGAAGAATATCATTTGACAAGACAACGAGTTAGACAAATAGAAGAAGTCGCTTTAACAAAAATCAGAAAATCAGGACAAGCCGAAAAATTAGTAAATTATCTGAATTATCCTGAAAAATCTTTGGAAAACTTAACACGATTGAAAGTTAAAGGAGACAAATTTTTTAAACAACCAAAGACAATTTATCACTATTTTAGTGATTATACCAAAGAAAAAGTAGATCTTGCTTTATCAAAGTTATCTATTGAGGAGATGAAACTTCTTGCTATGCGTTATGGCGATGATCTTAGTGGTTTTTCTTCTGTAAAATTAACAAAAAAGCAATTTAGTAGACTTTATAATGTAGTGGTTCCTAAGATGAAAAAATTATTAAATGATCCAGATTATCTTGAAAAAAAAGAACAACGAAAAACAAAAAAGGTAAGAAAAACAACTTACGTGCAAAAGAGGCAAGAAGATTATCCTATCACAACAGAAGATAGTAGTTGTTTGTTAGACTTATTAAATACTGATGCATTTTTTCAATTACAAAAGGCACTACCAATGAAAGAAGCAATTGTTCTTGCTTTTCAGTCAGGTTGTGTTAATGATAAACAATTTTCTATTCAAGCTATTGCCGAATTTTTGAAAACTGATTCAAAAGAAGTAACTGAAATGACAGAAAGAGCATTACATATTTGCAATGAACATCATATTTCTTTAGAAAATCTTTCTTCCGCTAGTGATTTAAAAAAAGAAAACCAGAAAGTCTTAGTTAAAAATATTTAATGATATAGGAGAACTAATATGAAAAGTAATATTGATATGATGATTCTTGATAAGGCTTTAACGCTATCTGAAGGGAATCCTTTGGCTTTTCAGGTATTGATGCAATTAATATCAACAGAAAAATTTAATGGATTGCAAGATATGATGCTTCTTGATGTTTTTCAAATTCAAGGAGAAAAAATTTGGAAATTATACCATGATAGTTGTCAAGAAAATTTGAATAAATTCAATAGAACAATGAAAGTGTTTACATCGTCTGGTTATACGAAATGTGAAATTCAAGATAATTTAAACCTTACAAATGCCATTCCATTTTTAGATGATTCTATTCAAATACCTGGTGTTCTTTCTTATGAAGATACTAGTTTTGGTCCTTGTGAAGTTTTGTGGAATGACTATGTTTTAGAAAATAGAAAAGTTGTTTTACCAAAGATAAACTATTATCACCAACAACAAAAGATGCATTCGCTATGATAGCAAAGGAAGGTTTTGGTTGCAAAATCTTCCTTTTTGTGTTAAAATAAGCCCTAAAGTGATAAGGGGTGTAAACAATGAATTTTGTAAATGAGAAGGCTTTGGATCAAGAAATTCATCATTTGCGGTATTTAAACGAAGGAAGTCAAGGCGTTTGTTATTTGTCTTGCAAGAAAAAAAACCCAAATAAAGTATATAAACTTTTCCATCATTATTTTGAACAAGAAGATAGTACAGTGTCAGAAGAAGAACTTTTACAATTTTCTTCTATTAAAAACAATACATTTGTATGGCCTGAAGATTCTATTCAAGTGAATCATCAAGTAGTTGGATATACAATGCCGTTTAAAAAAGCAAAGAACTTATATCAAATTGATCCATTAAAAGTGAGACTTTCTAGTTTTGAAAAAGCATTAACAATTGCTGATAAAGATTTAAAAATGCTAACAGATAAACACGTTGCAACATTTGATGTGATGTATAATACATTGTATGGTAATGGACATTTTTATATTATTGATACACTAGATTATGTTAAAAAGGAAATTAGTTATAAAGATAATAGTTCAGTTTTTCATAAAGAAATAAAATATTTTTTGGTAGATAATTATTTTGATGATTTTGTGAATGCTGATTTATTATTAAGAGATTTATATCATGAACAGGATGTTTCGTCATTACTTTTTTTAAAATGTTTACGATTAAAACTAAGTGAATATCAAGGTGAAGAAATTAAAACATTAGGTAAAGTTAAAAGCCTTGTTCGTCATCGTGAATATGGTCATTATATTAGAAATATTGAAGCACCAGTAAAGGAAAGATAAAAATATTATCTTTAATTGTGCACTTTCAATAAAAATCTATGTTAAAAAAGGCACGTTTTTTTAACGTACGAAGCTTGGTTTTGTTTGACTTTTCCCTTTGTTTGTAGTATAATAAGCGACAGTTAAAGCATAAGAGGGGGTTTATTATGTGGAAAAGAGTAGAGCCGATTTTATCGGATGAAACTTATCAGAAGATAGATGCATTTTTTGAAAATAGACGAGAAAATGAAAAGATGGAATATCGTGAAGGTCAACATACTATGGCACTTGATATTGTGGAAGCTATTAATGAAAAACAATTTTTGTTAATTGAAGCAGGTGTTGGTAGTGGTAAATCTTGGGGTTATTTAGTACCAGTGATTTATGCTAGTAAAGAATCAAAAGATTTTAAAGGATTTATTATTTCGACTTCATCGATTGCTTTAGAAGAACAATTGAAAAAAGAAATTGAAAGTTTATCCAACTTATTACAAGTTGATATTCCAGTAGTAATTGCCAAAGGTAAAAATAATTATATTTGTCAGAAAAGATTAGAAAATTATATTCATCAAGTAAGAAATCCAAAAGACTTACTTCATTTAAGAGAACAACTATTACAAGGAAAAGTAGAACATAGTGATTTTGATACTGCTATTCCTGATAGAATTTGGGAAAATATTCGTGTTGATAGAGCGAATTGTAAACGTTGCTTACATCAAGAAAATTGTGGTTATAAATTAAATCGTAAAAAATGTGCAACTTCTAAAGCAGTGATTACTAATCATAATTTATTACTTCAATCTTTAATGCGTGATAGTGATGATAAAATCTTTGATCGACCATCCGTTTTAATTGTTGATGAAGCTCATACTTTACCTGATAAAGTAATTGATACATTTACTCAAGTGTTAAATAAAAAGCAAATAGAAAATGTTTTGATTAGAGCACAAGGAGTTTTGTCAAATGAAGGATTTGATTATCACCAAGAAAATCCGGTGATTGATACATTGAATATCATCTATCATAAAATTAGAGGACAAGCAGGAAGAGATTTAAAGAAACAAACAGATTTATCTCTTTCTCAATTAGAAAGTGGTAGAAGTGGTTTTGCTTGTAATGATACAATTAAAATAGAAACAAGACTTTTCTTAAGACAGTTGAAACAATTAGAAAAATCTTTAAATGAAGTATCACAAACAGATAAAACAGTGCGATCTTATTGTGATTCTTTAAAAATGTATCGAAATGTTTTTCATGATTTGATTCAAGATGAGAAAGATCGAAAAAATGTCTACTTTGTTCGTTCAATACCGAAAAAGGGCGAATATATTGATATTTATTATGTTCCAAAAGATTTAACCAAACAATCTGCTTGTCTATTTTCTAATCCTAATTATGCCAAAGTATTTACTTCTGCTACTTTAACGACAGAGAAAAATAATTATAGTTATTTTGAACAATCTATGGGATTTGATAAACTTTCAGGAATATTTAACCGTGAAGATTCCCAACCTTCTCCTTATGATTATGCTAATCATGCTCTTTTATATTATCCAGTCGATGCTATTAATCCTAAAACAAAAGATAAAGAAGCTTATTTAGAAGATATGACAGATAAAATAGATGCTTTATTACATACGACTAATGGGCATTCTTTGATATTATTTACCGCAAAATCAGATATGAAAAAAGTAAAAGAAAAATTAGAAAAAAGAAAAGATGAAACAACCACTTACCAAATTTATAGTCAAGAAGATGGTGTTGATAATGAAGCTTTAAAAGAAAAGTTTCAACAAGATGAAAGTTCTGTATTACTTGCTACTGGTGCTTTTTGGGAAGGTATTGATGTTAAAGGAAGTTCTTTAGAGAATCTTATTATTACAAAATTACCATTTCCAGTGGTTGATCCAATTATGGAGAATAAAGCAACACAAACAAGACCTGGTATTCATGATGTTTATTTTTACGATATGTTAACTAAACTACGCCAAGGAACAGGTCGATTGATTCGTACCAATCAAGACAAAGGTGTTGTTGCCATATTAGATGCTCGTTTTAAAGATTATAAAGATGATATTTTAGATGTCTTGCCATTTGAAGAAGGCGTTAATGTGACCACCGATATGCAAGATGTGAAACGATTTACAAAACAGGTTTTAAAACGATAGTATAAAATAATAAAAAAAAGATATGCTATTTTTAGAATAAGAAATTGACAAATTTATTGTAGCATAGTAAAATAGCACATAGAAAACGTTGATGAAGAGAAGTAATAAGTTACTTTATGAAAGAGAGTTCGTGGTTGGTGAAAACGAAGGATAAAGACTTATGAATAACACTTTGGAGCGCTTAAAGAAAATAGTAGACTAAGCCGGGTAAGACCGTTATTCTTATAAAGTGATTATCAATTGATAATAATGTGGGTGGTACCGCGGGTAAAAGATCTCGTCCCTTAAGAAATTAAGTGGATTTAGAGATCTTTTTTAGTAGAAAGGATAAAAATATGATAGAAAAAGAAAAATTAAAAGATTATGCTCATAAATTAATGTTTGATATGAAAGAAGAAGAGTATACGACATTACAACAAGAATTTGATATTATTTTAAAACAAATGGAATTGATTGGAAAAATTCCTAATATTGAACAAGTAGAACCAATGCATTTTCCTTTTGTAACATATCAAGCAACATTAAGAAAAGATGAAGTATGTGATCAAGAAGTCTTAACAGTAGGGGAAGTGCTTGCAAATACAAAACATAATGTAGCAGATCAAGTAAAAGTACCAAAGGTGGTGGAATAGATGCAATATCAAGATATGACGATTCAACAATTAAGAAAAGCACTAGATGAAAAAGAAGTAACTAGTGAAGAATTATTTACAAAAGCTAATACATTAGCACATGAAACCCAAAAAGATTTAAATTGTTTTGTTACTATTATTGATAAATATAAATCAAAAAAGAAATATGATAGTGTATTGACTGGTATTCCTTATGCTTTAAAAGATAATTTTTCTACTGCTAATATTTTAACAACGGCTTCTAGCAATATTTTAAAAGATTATGTTCCAGTGTATGATGCAACGGTTTATCGTAAGTTAAAGGATGCTGGTGCGATTCTTGTTGGTAAAACAGTATTAGATGAACTTGCTATGGGTGGTACTGGTACGACTGGACATACTGGTGTTGTTTGTAATCCTTGGGATATCAAACGTCAAATTGGTGGTTCTAGTGCTGGTTCTGCTAGTTGTGTTGCTGCTGGTATTGTGCCTTTTGCTTTAGGTAGTGATACTGGTGATTCTATTCGAAAACCAGCTGCTTTTGGTGGTATTGTTGGATTTAAGCCAACCTATGGTTTGATTTCTCGTTATGGTTTATTTGCTTTTGCTTCTAGCCTAGATCATGTTGGAATGTTTACAAGATGTGTACGTGATGCTGCTATTGTTAGTGATGTTTTAAAAGGGCAAGATATTCATGATATGACCTCTTTAAAAGATGATGGTAAGAAGTTAGTTGATACACTTGATCAAGATATTACTGGAAAGAAATTATTCTATATTGAAGAAATTTGTGATAAAGGGCAATATGAAAATAGTAATGATAAAGAATTGCTTGCTGTGTTAGATAATTTTGATAGTTTACTTGCTAAATTAGAAAAGAAAGGCTTTGTGATTGAAAAAGTTTCTATTGATAGATATTTATTAGAAGCAATTTATCCTACTTATATGTGTATTTCTTGTGCTGAAGCGACTAGTAATAATGCTAATTTAACAGGCATTGCGTTTGGGCCTCGTGGTAGTGGTAATTCTATTGAAGAAGTTATGTTTGATGCTAGAACAAAAGGTTTTTCAGAACTTATTAAACGTCGTTTTGTTTTAGGTAGTTATATCTTGCAAAAAGAAAATCAAGAAAAACTTTACTTGAATGCTTGTCGCGTTAGACGATTATTAGTCGATAAGTTAGCAGCACTATTTTCTCAATATGATGGAATGATTTTACCAGCTAGTGGTGGAGTTGCACCATATTTTGAAGATAGTAGTGATAAATTATCTGATCGATACCTTTTGTTAGAAAATCATATGGCATTAGGTAACTTTGGAGGTTTTCCAAGTATTACTATTCCTTGTGGTATGATTGAAGGTTTACCAATTGGTGTCAATATTACTTCTTCCGTTTTAGAAGATGCTAAATTATTAAATATTGCTACAAAAATAGAAGAAGTAACTGGTTTAAAAGGTTTGAAAGCAGGTGATAAGAATGTATAAAGTTGTCATTGGTCTTGAAGTACATTGTGAACTAGAGACAAATTCTAAAAACTTTTCTAGTGCTCCGAATGCTTTTTGTATGAATCCTAATACCCATGTTGCACCAGTTGATTTAGGACTTCCTGGTATTTTACCTGTGGTTAATGAAGAAGCAGTTAGAAAGGCTTTAAAAACAGCTATGGCCCTACATTGTGAACAACCAGATGAAGTGTTATTTGATCGAAAGAACTATTTTTATCCTGACTTACCAAAGGGTTATCAGATTACTCAAGTGACTAAACCAATGGGTAGAAATGGCTATTTGGATATTTTAGTAGGGGATAAGAAAAAAAGAGTATATATTCATCAATTACATCTAGAAGAAGATACTGCTAGTCTTGATCATTATGATCATTACTCTTTGATTGATTATAATCGTTCTGGTGTGCCATTGATGGAAATTGTTACAGAACCTTGCTTATCTTCTAGTGAGGAAGCAGTTCGTTTCCTTGAAGATTTACGTGATGTCTTCTTGTTTTGTGAAGTTAGTGAAGCTAAAAGTAACAAAGGACAAATGCGTTGCGATGTCAATATTTCCTTGATGGAAGAGGGTGCTAGTGAACTTGGTACGAAAGTAGAAATGAAAAATATCAATGCCTTTAACAGTGTTGAAGCAGCGATTAATTATGAGATTAAACGCCAAACCGAGTTGCTTTCTAAAGGAGAAAAGGTAAAACAAGAAACAAGACGAATTGATGAAGATGGTAAGACATACTCTATGAGAGAAAAAGTAGATGCTGTTGATTATAAATACTTTGTAGAACCTAACTTAGCACCAGTTATTTTAACAGAAGAATATTTAGATAGTATTCGAAAAACAGTTCCAATGTTGAAACTTGAAAGATTTTATCACTATATGAATGATTATCAAATTGGCGAATATGATGCTAATGTCTTATCCAAAAATAAAGCCATTGCAGATTATTTTGAAGAAGTACTAAGCTATGGTAGTGATGTTAATTTAACAGTTAATTTTGTTACAAGTAGCGTGTTAAGTTCTTTAAAGAAACTAGAAATTACATTGGATGAATTTTTCATTACACCAAAAATGTTAAGCGGCGTGATCGATTATGTCCATCAAGGGAAAATCTCTCTTGATCATGGTAAGAAAATCTTGTATCAAGCCATTGAAAAACAAAAAGATCCAATCCTTATCATTGAAGAGGCACATCTAGAACAAATCAATGATGATAGCGTTTTAGAAGAATATATTGAACAAGTCTTACAAGAAAATCAAGAACAAGTAAGACAATACGTCTTTGAAGATAAAGATTATGTTGTTAATTTCTTTATGGGAAAAGTGATGCAGAAAAGTAATCGTCAAGCAAACCCTAACAGAACATTAGAATTAATAAAAGAAAGATTAAGAAAGGAAAAAGAAAATGCAAAAAAATAAATATAGAGACCACTATTGTGGGAAACTTACCAATGAAGATGTTGGAAAACATATTAAAGTTGCTGGATTTATTGAAAATATTCGTGATCATGGTGGTGTTATTTTCGTTGATATAAGAGATCAATTTGGTACTTTACAACTTGTTAGTAATGATGATCATATCTTTGATGGGTTAACCCGTGAATCTAGCATTAGTGTAGAAGGTGACGTTCGGAAAAGAGAGGAAGAAGATTATAACTTACGTATTGCAACAGGAGAAATTGAACTTTTAGTAGAAACAGTAACAGTATTAGGAAAAAGTAAAAATGTATTACCATTTGAAGTTATGACTAGTAAAGAAGTCAGTGAAGAAGTACGTTTGAAATATCGTTATTTGGATCTTAGAAATCCAAAAGTAAAAGAAACTATTTTGTTCCGTAATAAAGTTATTCGCTTTATTCGTAGTGTGATGGAAGAATATGAATTTACAGAAATTCAAACACCAATTTTAACAGCTTCCTCTCCAGAAGGAGCACGTGATTTTATTGTTCCAAGTAGAAAATTCAAAGGTAAATTTTATGCCCTACCACAAGCTCCACAACAATTTAAACAATTATTAATGTGTTCAGGATTTGATCGTTACTATCAAATTGCACCATGTTTCCGTGATGAAGATGCAAGAAGTGATCGTGTATATGGTGAATTTTATCAATTAGATTTTGAAATGGCTTTTGCTGAAGAAGAAGATGTTTTACAAATTGGAGAGAAAATCTTTACCCGCGTATTTGAAAAATTTTCAGATAAAAAAATCTTAACAACACCATTTCCTAGAATTTCTTATCAAGAAGCCATGGATTTATATGGAAGTGATAAACCTGATTTAAGAAATCCTTTATATATTATTGACTTAACAGAAGAATTTGAAGATACAGAATTCAAACCATTCCGTGGTATTACTGTTAAAGGTATCAAAGTAGAAGGAATTGCTAATAAATCTAATTCTTGGTTTAATGAACTTGTGGATTATGCAAAATCTATTGGAATGCCTGGTATTGGTTATTTTAAAGTCAATGATGATATGTCCTTTGCAGGACCAATTGATAAATTCTTATCTTCAGAAGAACGTCAAGGGTTAATTCAAAAAGCTAGTTTACAAGCTGGAGATGTTTTATTCTTTATTGCTGATAGAAAACATGCAGCATCACTTGCAGGAGATATCCGTAATGAATTAGGAAGAAAATTACAATTGATTGATCCTAATACTTTTGCTTTCTGTATTGTCAAAGATTTCCCAATGTATGAATGGAGTGAAGAAGAAGAAAAGTATATTTTCATGCACAACCCATTTAGTATGCCACAAGGAGGTCTTGAAGCTTTAGAACAAGAAGATAAAGAATCTATTCTTGCTTATCAATATGATTTTGTGTGTAATGGTATTGAAATGGCTAGTGGTGCTGTCCGTAATCATGATTTAGAAATTATGCGAAAAGCTTTTGAAATTGCTGGTTATAGTGAAAAAGATCTTGAAAATAGATTTAAAGCATTATATCAAGCTTTTCAATATGGAGCACCACCTCATGCTGGTATGGCACCTGGTCTTGATAGAATGTTAATGCTATTATTAGATGAAAATTCTATTCGTGAAACCATTGCTTTCCCAATGAGTGCTTCTGGAGCTGATGCGTTAATGGGAGCACCTAACGATGTTAGCGAATTACAATTAAGAGAAGCACATATTAAAGTTAGAGATTAAATAAAAAAGGCGATTAGAAAATAATCGTCTTTAGTATTTTTTGCGTATTTTTGAAATTGTATTTTGCAATTTCTTTTAATTTTTCTTCTCCATATTTTTCAACTACTTCTTCTCCAATAGCATCTACTTCTTTCCCAGCTCCTTTAGGTAAAGGAAGATGGACGGCATCTTGTAATTTAGCAAATTCTTTAAGGAAAATATAACGACTGATAATAGAAGCAGCAGCCACTGCTAGGTTTTTATCTTCAGCTTTTGGAGTAAAAGTAATTCCTTTTTGAACTTCTGGTATGTCTTTTAAATATTCATAATAGCGATTTTCTTTGGCAAATTCATCAACAATGACATAATCGATAACTGGTTTTTCTTCTTTTATTAATTGTAGTAAAACTTTGTTATGCATGATAGCTTTGATTTTATTCATGTTGCAATTATTACCATACTTTTCATTATATTCTTGATTACTTAAGATCAAGCTGCGATATTTGATTTTACTGATAAGTGGTTTAGTTATTTTTAAAATTGTGTCATCCGTTACTTTTTTAGAATCTTTGATTCCTAAACTCTCAAGAAAAGGAATATCTTCTTTTTTGACATAAGCAGCCGTTACGACAATGGGACCAAAGTAATCACCAGTACCAACTTCATCACTACCAACAGAAGAACAATAATAGTATTTTTTATCTTCTTGTTTTTGCTTTTTTGCTTCTTTCGTACTACCATCTAATTCTTTCCACATGGCTGCATCAACATCGGCACTTTTTCCTTGAAACATTACTTTACCTGATTCATATAGGGTAATGGTTGTATCTTCATCTACTGCTTGAAAAACAACGTATGGAATTACTTTATCTTTTCGTTTATCTTTATAATAAGCAATTAATTTTTCTTTGGTTTTATCACTTACTCTTATTACTTCATTCAATTAAATCACCACCAATATCATTACTATACCATAATTTTTTTTATTTTGATAGGTCTAGAAAATTTTTCAAATGTTTATTATAATATGAATGGAGGTAGTTTATGAATATTTTTGATGTCGTCATTATTTTGATGATTGCAATGTTTGGGGTCGTTGGGTTGAAACGAGGTGTTTTAAAAGAACTTGTTGTAACTGTTGGGAGTTTTTTAGTTTTCTTTTTAGCTTTTGCTTTAAAAGATGTCTTAGCTTCCTTTTTCTGTCAGCATTTTCCATTTTTACACTTTACAAAATCATTAGGAGGCGTATCTTCACTTAGTATTGTCTTTTATCAGTTGATTGCATTTTTGCTATTAATAATTATTTTCCAGATGATTCTTAGAATATTAATTAAAGTTTCAGGATTCATTGGAAAAGTAATTGATGCTACTATCATCTTAGCATTACCAAACAAATTATTAGGATTTTGCGTTGGTATTATCGAGGGATATTTAGTTGTGTTCTTAGCACTTAATGTTTTAGCAATTCCACTTCATGGTAATGAGTTATTTAAAGAAAGTAAAGTAAGAGATTATATTATGAATGATTCTATTTTCTTAAGTGATCATTTTGGTGGTATGAACTATGCTTTAGATGATATACTAACAATGGATAGTAAGGATACAAATACCAATGATTTAAAAGTAATTGATACATTATTGAAGTATAAAGTTGTCAGCGTTGATTTCTTAGAGCAATTAAAGGAAAATAACCGTTTATCAGATATTCAAGGAATTGATGAGATATTAGATCATTATAAATAGGAGGTATGGAAAAATGAAGTATTTAGAAGATGAAGAACAATTTGAAGAGCTTATTCAAAAAGGGGATGTACTAGTAGATTTCTTTGCAACTTGGTGTGGTCCTTGTAAAATGTTATCACCAGTTTTAGAAGATTTTAGTGAACATTTTGAACGCGTACAAGTTCTTAAAGTTGATATTGATAAATTCGAAAACTTAACAAGAAAACATGGCATTATGAGTGTTCCAACGATGGAAATTTATCATGATGGAAAACTTGTTTCAAAAGAAGTTGGTTATCACGATATTGATGCTATTGCAAGTTGGTTTACAAAATAAGCCAGCTTTTTTTCTTGAATTTAGTCTTTAAAAATGATAGTATAAAAATAGAAGAGAATAGGAAAGTAACAAACTATTTTCTTACTCTTTTTCTTTCTAAAGGAGTAGAAGACAATGGATAAACAAGATAAAAAGAAAAGAAAAATTTTAATAGGGACACTTATTCTAATGTTATGTGTTGTTCTTGGCATTAGTTATGCTTATTTATCGATATTTTTGACATCAAGTAAAGAAAATCTTGTTAAAGTAGGGGATTTAAATCTAGTGTTAGATGAAACTTCTAGTAATGGGATCACTTTAGAAAATGGTGTTGCCATCACCGATGAACAAGGATTAGCACAAGAAGGAGCAAGCTTTTCTCTAAAGAATAATGGTAAAGCCTATGTTTGCTATAAATTGTATTTAGATGATAAAGATCTTTCTAACGGCGAAACAAGAGTCGATGACAAATTAATTAAATTTAGTTTAGATAAAGATAATGAAGTAGGGACTGCAAAAACGCTACCAATGATTGGAACTAATCCAAACCGTTTGTTGGATGAAGGAACAATTGATAGTGGAAAATCTATCTCTTACAAATTACACTTATGGTTCAATAGTGAAATAGATGCCAATTACTCTGGTCAAGTTTTTAAAGGAAAATTAAGAGTAGAAGCAACCCAGTGTGAAAAATCACCAACAGTCTCTGAACAATTACCAACAGTCTCTGAACAATTACTAGCAGGAGTAGGTACTAAAGGAGCAATAGATACCACTGATTCAGAACAAACTTTTATTACAGGAGCTGATCCAAACAACTATATTTGGTATAGTGGCAAACTATGGAGAGCAGTATCTATCGATCCAAGCGATAATAGTGTCAAATTAATAACACAATGGAATATATCAGCAATATCGTATAATGATTCAAGTTCGGCCTTTGAAGGAAGTTATATGCAACAATGGTTAAACGATACAACAGTGGATGGCTTTTTAGGAAATTTAAGAGATTATGAAAATTTCATCAAAACTAATAGTGTATGGAATGCAACTATAACGGAAGAAACAACAAAACCAGCAAAAACAACCATGGTAACAAGTGCTGTAGGTTTGTTAAATATATATGAATATACAATGAGTTATAAAAATGCTACTACATCAACAGGTTATTTAAATAATGGTCTAAATTGGTGGGCATTAACACCATCTAATACGTATAACGTCCGTTATGTGGACTACTACAATGGCGATGCGCGCGAAGATAATGCTGTGTATCCGAGTGGGATCCGTCCCACGATTAATCTAAAATCTAGTGTAGAAATCGTATCGGGTTCTGGAACAGAAAGTGATCCATATCGTTTAAAGGGAGATAATGATACACCAGCATCAGGAACAAAGTTATCAACAAGATATAGTGGTGAGTATATTAGATTTGGTACAGGAGAGAACAATCTATATCAGATCGTCAGCCATGAAAGAGAAGGATTAACAAAAATAGTAAGTGCTACACCATTACTGGAGGATGGCTCTGAAAAAAATTTGCCTTTTGACGAGACTGAAAGTGATGCGAATTATTCAGATAGTAATACAATAGGAACATTCTTGAATGGAGAATACTTAACGAGTGGAAGTTATTTAACAACTGATCAAGTGAATATGATTGAAGATAATACAACATGGTATTTGGGAGAAATAAGCGATATTACAAGCTATAAATTAGCAAAATATGAAGGTACAACAAGTCCTGATTTAACCTATAATACTACACAAGCAAAAGTTGGATTATTAAGATATGGGGAATTAAATTCTGGGCAATTTGATAAAGCTATAAATAATACATATTATTGGATATTAACACCATCTAGTACGTCTGTCAGTTGTGTAGGCGACGATGGCATGCGGTACGACGGTGAAACTGCAGATTTGTTTGGCATTCGTCCCACAATTAATCTAAAATTTGACGTTATGATTATAAGTGGTGACGGCACGAAAAAAAATCCATTCGAGGTTGCTTTATCTAGTTAATAAAAAAGAAAAGATACTGACCATTGAACTGAACCCCAAAAGTTGGACAGTTTATAAATAGTTTCTAATTAGAGGATTGTAACCTGTAATTTACAGGA
>CAKPFD010000003.1 GCA_934149515.1 uncultured Bacilli bacterium | reverse complement strand
GGCGGCGTATGAGGATCGAACTCATGCATACTGGTGCCACAAACCAGCGTGTTAACCACTTCACCAACGCCGCCATAAAAGACATATTTATTCTACCAAAGATTAATACAATTGGCAAGAGTTTTTTTTGAAAAAAGTTAGCACTTTATATTGACAAGTGCTAACCAAAGTGCTATAACATAATTGTGGAAAGGAAAGGTGATAATATATGTTACCAAAAAGATTTTATTTTGATAATGCATTAGATCAATTATTTGAAGATGAAGGAAACAAAATGAAGTGTGACATTTATGAAAAGGACAATACCTATCATGTAGAAATGGACTTGCCAGGATTTTCCAAAGATGAAATTACAATAGAATGCAATAAAGGAAATTTAAGCATCACTGCTATTAAAGATGAAAAAGAAGAAGACGAATCAAAGAAATATCTAAGAAAAGAAAGACGTTATGGAAAATATTGTCGTAGCTTCTATCTTGGTGATATCAAAGAAGATGAAATTTCTGCTAAATTTGATAATGGTACACTTCACATTAGCATTCCAAAAGTTGATGCCAACGAATCAAAGAAATTGATTAACATTGATTAATACAAAAAAGCCATCTAACTTGGCTTTTTTCTTTGCTTTTTAATTTGTATCAAGACGATATCCTCTATCAACTGCTTCCCCAATTTCATCTTTAAATACTTCCTGAAATCTTACTAATTCTTTTTTTACAACATCAGGATACACATTTTTTGTATTCATAATTGCTTTTTCAATATCAAAAATATTGACTTCATGACGATTATCATAAATAGCAAACGAAAATGCTTGTTGAACTAAGGTCAAGGTAATATCAGGATACCTAGAACCAATTTCATAAATACGACGATATTCACTAGTTAAATCTGTCAAGAAAGCCATAATTTTTTCTTTGACATAAGGATCACAATTCAAAACAGCGCCTGTTTTTTTCTCAATCTTTGGTAAAGTACCAAGACAAATTGCAATTGTTTGCTCCCTTGTTGGTTCTGCTACTTCTACTTTTTGAAACCGTCTAACAAACGCTTTATCACGTAAAATATATCGTTCATACTCTTCTGTTGTTGTAGCACCAATAACTTTAATATCACCACGATCCAAACCAGGTTTAAACATATTCGCAAAATCCAATGCTTCGCCCTTACTGCCCATCAATGTGTGAATTTCATCAATAAATAAAATTAAATTTTGATAAGACTTCAACTCATCTAGTAAAATTTGAATTTTACTTTCACCTGTATCCGGATCAACACCTAATAAAGCAGAAGTATTAATTTTAATGATCTGATAATCTTTTAAAGCATTTGGAATATTTCCTATTTTAATGCGATAAGCAAGCCCTTCTACTAAAGCTGTTTTACCAACACCAGGTTTACCTACTAAAATAGCAGATTTTTCAGGTGTCAACAAAATTAAGACCAATTGTTTAATTTCTTCTTCACGCCCAATCGCGGGATTAGTAACAAATTCTCGTTCTGTAAAATTATCACCATAACTTTTTAAAATACTAACTTTACTCTTACGTACAATACCATCATTCATCTTTATTCACCTCTTAAATTATACCATCAAAAAAAAGTGAAAGCAATTACCATTTTACTTGCCAACACCATATTTTCATTTAAGAAGAACTTACTAAATGACTTTCCCCCGTCTTATAATCAATTTTAATTCCATCTTGTATATTGTAAACATAAACATTAAATTGTACACCTTCTCCATTATCTTCTAAGGATAAAGCTTCAATTTGAACACCATTTGCAACAAGATTATCGCCTCTAAAATCAGGTGTTACTCGGTATAAAACATGATTAGATGTCTTTTTCACATACTCTGCTACTTCATTTTCATAAGGTAACATACCAACTGTATTCATAAATCGTGTACATGTAATTAAATTCTTTTTATTTGCATTTTCCCCTGTTAACTGATACCCAATCAAATGACAACGATTATATAAATACTTACCATCTACAATATCATATTTAATTGTATGCCATCCAGAAGGCTTCACTTGCCCAATACTGCCACGTTTTTCTGTTGGCATCGTTTCTAAACCAACCTTAGCAAAAGCAACGCCACATCTACCTAAAGAATCTAATTCATGATAAGATTCAAAAGTTTCTCTTTGTTTATCAGCATCTGAAAAAGATGGCTGATTTTCATCAATCACAACGCTTGCTAAACCAGAATAACTAGGTATATTTTCTAAATCATAAGAAACACTATCACTTTGCTTTGCTTCTACTTGATTATTAGATACAAACTGTAAAATTTCATTAGAAAGCTGTGGTTGAAAATAAAAAACACCACAAATACCTAATAAAACAATAATACTACTAACTTGATAAACCCTTTTCTTCTTTTTCATATTCACTACCCTCATATTCTTCTAAAAAACTTTGATAAACTCCATGCTGTTTATAACCTAAAACACAATCCAAATTCACATTATCCAAACTTTTAAAAATATGATAATCAATCGCTGGATTTGTCTTTTTTAAATTTCGAATTAATTCTTTGATTTCTTTTCTTTTGCTAGTATTTACATCATCTAAAGAACATTCTTCTGTAAAGCGGCAAGCGCAGTTAAGAAATGTTAATTCATGATAATCTCGCCAAGCTTTAACAGAGTCTTCTCTTACCAGATATAATGGTCGAATCAATTCTAACCCTTGAAAGTTCTCACTATGTAACTTTGGCATCATCGTTTTAAATTCAGCCCCATAAAACATGGATAAAAGCGTTGTTTCAATCACATCATCCAAGTGATGACCCAAGGCTATTTTATTACAACCTAGTTCTTTTGCTTTGTTATATAAACATCCCCTTCTCATTCTAGCACATAAATAACACGGACTCTTATCAATTTTTTGAACGATATTAAAAATATCACTTTCAAAAATAGTAATTGGTACTCCCAACTCTTTCGCATTTGCTTCTATCAACTGACGATGATAAGGTCGATAACCAGGATCCATCACAACATAACTCGCTTCAAACTTTACTTTACCATGTCGTTGTAATTCCTGTATACATTTAGCCAAAAGAAAAGAATCTTTTCCACCAGAAATACAAACCATAACATGATCATTTTCTTGTATTAGTGCATAATCTCTTACTGCTTTAATAAAATTAGACCAAATATCTTTTCGATACTTTTTAATAATACTTCTTTCAATTTCTTGATATTTTTCCATTTGCTACTCCTAAATGTTGAATATAATATTTAAAGTTTCTATTGGTATTATAGCATATTTTTCTACAAACAAAAAAGACAAGTAATGTAATTTACTTAAGTCTTTTATCTAGCATTTTTTAGCTTTAGAAAAAAGTTTCATTCCCACAATTCATTTTATTATACGACATAAAAAATTAATGAATGCAATAGAAAATTTCACCTCATTTGTAAAAGAAAAATAAACACTATCACTAAAAAATCATTGGTAAATGTATTACACTATACAAATACTACCAATGATTTATTTTATTTATTACCATCTTTTTTGGCAAATAACTTATAGTTACATTATATTGAAAACATTATCAATACCTATTACACCATCATAATAATCATTCATAATTTCAACGCATAATTTCATTTTATCTTTAGCAAGTGTTTTATTATTTTTATAATCTGATACAATTTGTTTAAATAAAATATCATAATAAAATGTTATCGAACCATATTTTGAATAAATAAGAATATCAACTAAGTCATTTATTTTTGTTTTAATTTCTTCTTCTAAATTAGATAATAAATAATCATTTATATTTATGATTTCACCATTAATTTCAGTTTCATCACCTAGTATAGTTGATAATTTCTTTTGTAACGGTAATTTTTCATTTTTTATATCTTCAATAAGATAGTTTTTATATTGCAATGTTTTCTCTACCGTATATTTTGAAATTTCTTTTTGTTTATTACTAGTATTTTTACAAATTAAATCTCCAATAACAAAATCTTGATCTTTCGTTTTATTAAATTCAACAATATTATTATTTTGAACATCAATTAAAACCCAATATTCTGGTTTAACATTCCCATTTAATTCCCATACATTATCATTTTCTTCTGTTAAAACAACACAAATATACAATTTATCATCACAATTTCTTAACATTGGATAAAGTGGTATATACTTATCTAATCCTCTTTTTCTTTTTTCTTCATTTACAATGTCTAAATACTTATCTAAATTTAAACTATTCATAATATCTCTCCTTTATTTTCTTTCTTGCATTATATAAGTAATATTTTATATTAGATTCTTTATTATTTAACTTATTACTTATTTCTTTAATTGAAAGGTCATTAATATAGTATAATTCAAATGCTTTCTTTTCATTTTCAGATAATTCAACTTTATCTAAATTCGTTATTATTTCTTTATATATAATTTTATCTATCATATCAATTTCATATCCATTTTGGAATGTTTCATCAAAAGAGACGTTATTTTTTTCTTTCATATATTTTTTTGCTTTGGTGCACCATATATTATAAGCAATTTTCCATATTAAATTTTCTAACTTTTCAACATTAATATTTTTATTGAGATATTCAAATATCGAAAGAAAAACATTATTAGTTAAATCTTCAGCATCTTCTTTGTTATTTGTCTTCTTGATTGCCCAATTATATATTTTGTAATAATATTCATCATAAATTTTATCCATAATAACTTCCTTTCAATCATATAGTATAAATTTATTAGAATTAGTTAGTTATTTTATTATTATTTTCAAATTTTATTAGTTTCATCTCTTAAGAAATTTATTTCACTTTTTTAACAATTTAACAACAGTATTATTACTATTTCTTTGTATATCATAAATTTGTAAAATTCCTTTTTTGGATTGTGCTTTTACGTCTACATCAAATAATAATTCGTTATCACAAATTTTATTATGTTTTTCTAATAATTTTAACCAATCAGGTGAAATTTTATCTGTTGGCATTTCTAACGAAAAAATATCTTCTATTAATAAAGGGCAATTATGTCTTTTTATAGTGTATTTAAAACTATCATCAATCCATTCCATAAATGAAGTATCTCCTAAAACTGTGCTAATATATGCATGATCGAAATTTAACGCAATAGTATCATGGTTATTGCGAAAATGACCTTCTTTTAATTGCATTAAATCAGATGAAAATATTTCATCTATAATTTCAGAAAATTTTGCTTGATCAATAATTTCAACTGCTGGTATATATTTTCTACTATCTATAGGAGTTTCCATATTGTTATTTTCAAGCTTATATAAACCATTATCTTTTCTATTAGCCACCAAAAATGCACTATATAAAAATTGGCCATACCAATCATATTTTAAATATTGAAATTTTTTTAAAACATCAAAATATTGTTTTTCAACAAATAATTCTATTTTTCTATCACTCAAATCATTTATTTAATCCTCATCTGAAAGTAATCCAGTAAAGTAAAAATTATTATGACTAGATTTAATATTTATACAATCATTTAATTCATCTAACAAATACTTGCACTCCATATATTCTTCTCTTAATGCTAAAAGCATTTCACCATACTTATAATTTTTTTTCATTTAAGTATCCTTTCTTATATTAATAAATATATTAATGTAATTTTATTTGCTATATATCAAAATTTAAACTTTCATTTTTTTCAACCATTTTATATCAAATTTTCATATTTTTTTCAAAAAACTTAGACTGATAATATACAACTTTAATTCTATTATCACTAATTTTAGTACTATCTCTTTTTAATGCAAAAATTCTTTTTCAGGAATAACATCTGTTAAATTATGGTAATAAAATGCACTATCCATAGTAAATATTGCATTTGGATACTTTTTCGATATTATTTCCAAATAAGTTCTTTATATAATAAAATCATTTTATTTGCCCTAATTTCAAGGTGTTTTACCACAAAAGTCAATCGATTGTGGCATTTTAATAAATTTAAAACAAACAAAATGGACCTCTTTTGAGGTCCTTCAGAGGACAACCTAAAATCACATACTCCTAGATTAAAAAATTAAGACACCCCTATTTTTCAATAAAAATTAAATACTTCAATTTATTAAAGGTTAACTAAATTTATCTAAAAACTACAATTTTGGTAGTTGAGTGGATAGTTAGAAGTTATTTTAAATATTCTATATGAATGGCATAAACACCATTACTTTTTATCGCATCTTTATATCCATTTATGCTGTTAATTGATTTTATTCCTTCATCATAACTGTCAGTTGATGATAATGTATATTTAGTTCCTTCTAACATCAATAGTTTTTCTATTGATTCATACCAATTTATTTCCTTAACTATACACTTTATTTTTTCTTTATCGTAAGAAATGAAGTTTATATAATCGTTTGGTTTTATAACGGAATAATCAAAATGCCCATTTCCATTTTTAGTGGCGCGTATTTCAATTCTTTTCAGATTATTTTTTATTGCGTTAAATGCACGATTATTAATATCAAAAGTATATTCCATTAAATCAATCTCCTTACTTTTGAATTATTTAAGTACTTTGTTAATTTTGGATATCTTTCACCATAAGCATACCCTTGTGGTGGCACAAAATTATATTCATCCCTTAACCTTGATAAATTTATCGGTTCCTCTAAAATATCAACGTGTTTTATTTCATACGCATATTTTGATTTCTTTAAGCCGTTATTAAAATCTAAATTTCCATAGCCCTCTTTTAATATTTTATTTGGATACTCTATAACATTACCTAATTCTATTATATATTTTAGAGCACAAGTGGGAACGGTTTCATAAACATATAAAATATCTATTTCTTGTTTAGGGTAATATTTTCTAAATTCATAATTTTTTTCGCCAGTTTCAATCTTTTTTGTAAACTCTGGTTTTATGCTCAGGTAAATTCCTTTTTTCATATTCTTCAAACTCCTTTTTAAAATAATAAATAGAATAGTTTCTAAATAATAAATATGGATTGGTTATCCAATTGTTAGTTATTTTATGTATGACATCAAGTGCATGTATTCCCTTTTCATTTTTTAAGAATTCATAATTAATCAAATAAGATGGTAAGTCACTATATGCACCTTGTTTTACATATAATGATTTTGATAATTTAGCTCCTGACCAGTCTAAAATAAGCGGTGTATATAAAATTGCTGGTAATTTATTCACAGGATAACCTAAAATTGCAGATGGTTTATACAATAATTCTTCTTGATAAAAACCTGCATAATCACTTCCTGTTATTCTCATTATTTGATAATCTTGTGTTAAATCTTCATTGTGCATTCCATAAGCTATGGCCCTTACTAAATTCCTAACTGGAGTATTATATTCCAATCTATCACTTTCATCTTTTATATCAGTTACAAATTCTCCATGTTCTGGACAATATGAATATATCTTATCACTATCGAATTTAGTTAATTTGCTATTTTTATCTGCTAATCCACAGCTTGGACAGGCAACCCTTATTCTTAAGTTACCATGCTTAGGATCTAATATTGGAGCAATCAATTCCTTATTATCAATTATTTGCCTTACAATGGGATAAATGTATTTTTGCTTATTGAAGTTACTTTGAAATCTAATCATATAATCAATGTTATCACTTTGTTTAAAAAATTCCAAGATTTCTAAATAATCATCAAAATTATTATTAATTTTTCCAGTGTTTTTTAAACTTTTTTGATATTTAATGCCATTTATTTCAACTGTTTCACTAGGTGCTGTATCAACAACTTCAAATAAGACAGAAATATCTAAATCTGGTTTTATTTCTTTCATCTTTTTTGCTAATGAAAAAGCTGTTGAAAATACAATTAAAGTTCCAAAATGAGGTGAACTGTTAGGTTGTGCCCCAATACTAATAACTATTTTATTTTTATTAAATTTATTTAATAAAAAATTAGCTATATCCTTTTCAAAAACATAAGATCCTCCACCTAAAGGATTATAAACATTATCATCACATTCTATTATCATTACAAAACCTTCAACAAACTTATTTTATTATATCATAGGTTCTTAAACTTGGTTCATTTTTCCATATTTTGTATAAATTCACTGTCATTAACTACCCATAAAAAATATTATTTTTTAAACTTATTTAAACAATTTTAAACATTTATAAATTTCATCATTCATATTTAAATCACTATAACAAAAATGGACCTCTTTTGAGGTCCTTCAGGAGGAAATATTATTATCAGTTCGTAATAATTTAATAATTAGTAAAAGTCTTATAAAATAAGTCTTTTTCTTTTATCACAGTTTATAAAAATAACTTTATTTTCGATATTTAGTATCTAGTTTTGGTATTTAGAAAATTTATAAACTGAAGTTTTTAAGATTCTCGTTCTACAAATATTTATCTAAAAGTTTTTCCAATTTTTTATTCTATAAATTCAATTTTATACATAAAAATAGGGCTCCACCGTTAGATAGTGCCCTTGCAAAAACGATTTAACGTTTTTTTCTTGCATAAACAATATATCATAAAATATATATTTATGTCAAACTATTTATCAACATTCACATAATTTTTTTCAATTATATTTTTGAAATATGAATATATTGATTTTAATAGTTCATTATTATTATAATATTCTTTGTGTAAAATTATTCTATCAAAAAATAATTTATTTATTTCTTTATTCACATTTTCTTTTATACCGCAACTTGTTACTATTTCATTAAACATATAAAGCGTATATGTAATTTGTCTAATTCTTGAATTACTAAGCTTATTATTTCTTGTTACTTTTCCTATATTGCAATCTTTTAAATATTGTACAATTTTATATGATGCTGGATAATCATTATCTTTCCTATTTAATTCACTTAATACACATGTATTATGTGCAACAGCATTTCTTAATTTTACAATATCTCTCAATATATATACATCTCTATTTTCATCTAATAAATTATATTCCTTAGTGTAAAAATCATAGAAATTAACTAATTCACCAAATGTAATAATTTCAAGGAATTCCCATATTGGTATATTCTCTAACTTTTTATCTTTATCAACATCATATTTAGAAAATATTTTTTGATAATACTCATTACCTACCTTTTTAAAAATACTATTATGAACTCTTTTAGGAAACTTTTCGTCATTAAAATCTTTTTCCAAATACAAATTAACTATTTTATATCCATCCTCTTCTTCTATAGTTTCTATTGTATTCAATATTTTTATTTTTAAATAATGTTCAATATCAATTATCATTTTAAATAATAATAATCTTGTTCTGTGATCAATAATCGCCATATCTTTTAAATATGCAAAATCTAAATCTTGATATAGTCCTTCATATTTTCCGGCAGGAGATGGATATTTTTGGAAATTATGTTTATATGCAGTTACATTATAATAATTATTATTGTATTTTAAATAAGCCTCCGCATCTTCTTCAGAAATCAAATCAAATTTTATATTTTTTTGTTTTAAATATGGAACCATTTCTGATATATTCATCATAGGTCTTAAAAAAATTAAGTTTTTAGTATTATTATCCATGTACTTCACCTTCTTATGAGTACATATAGTATATCATAATAATTTCTATATATTATGAACATTTAATAAAATTTTAATAATTTACCACAAAAGTCTATTGATTGTGGTATTTTATTCAAAAAACTTAGATACCAAAATTATTAATCTTTATCAAACTTATACAAATTTATTTATTTAATTATTTATGTTCATACTCTATTTTTTAATTCAAATAAAAAATGAGCCCAAAATGGGCTCTTCAGGGGGTTCGGTTGAATATAAATTCACATTAAATCGTGAATCATAATCAGCATGATAAGTACAAACCTATCATGCACTTTAATCATAGCGAAATTTTAATTCTTTGTCAATTATTTTTAACTAATTTCATCAAATTAACTATGAACGATAGATTCCATTAACTGCATCTTTAATGGATCAGTATCATTAGAAGAAGACATTAAATAAGAATAGGAATCATCTTTGGCTTGTAATAAAATTTTGTAATCACGAGCTAAATCAGCAATTTTAAATGTCATATCTCCACTTTGCTTTGTTCCAAACAAATCGCCATGACCACGTAATTTAAAATCTTCCTCACTAATTTCAAAGCCATCATTGGTTTGTTCCATAATTTCCAAACGTTTCGTATCTGTATCACTAATCAAAATACAATAAGAAGCAAGATCACTTCTACCAACACGTCCACGCAATTGATGTAAGGTAGAAAGTCCAAATCTTTCCGCATTAAAAATCAACATCATCGTAGCGTTTGGAACATCAACCCCAACTTCAATAACAGTTGTACTAATCAAAATTTGTACTTGATTATGGATAAATTTTTTCATACTAGCATCTTTAGCAGCTGCACTCATTTTACCATGTACAATATCAATTTTATATTTACTACCAAAAGCTAAATTCATCTGATCTTTTAATTGATTAACTGTCGTTAAATCACTATTTTCACTTTCTTCAATCAAAGGTGCAATAACATAAATTTGATGATCTTGTTGCAATTGCTCATACATCATTGCTAACACTTCTTTAATTTGTTGATTAGTTTTGACAAATGTTTGGATTTCTTTTCTTCCACTCGGTCTAGTTTTTATTAAAGAAACATCCATATCACCATAAATTGTCAAAGCATAAGTTCTAGGAATTGGTGTCGCACTCATATATAAAATATCTGGTTTATAGCCTTTATTTTCCAAATTAGCTCTTTGATTAACACCAAAACGATGTTGTTCATCTGTAATAACAAGTCCTAAATTGTGATAAATCACTTCTTCTTGAATTAAGGCATGTGTTCCAACAATAAAAGAAGCACTACCATCTGCTATAGAAGCATAGATTTTTTCTTTATCTTTCTTAGAAGTAGATCCAGTCAAAAGACATATTTTAATATCATATTCTTGGAAAAATTTCTGCATGGTTTCATAATGTTGAACGGCTAAAATTTCAGTTGGTGCCATCAAAGCACTCTGATAACCACTAAGATAATTAGCATACATAGCAATAAAAGCAACGATGGTTTTACCACTACCAACATCCCCTTGTAATAACCGATTCATTCTACCATTACTTTCTAAGTCAGCTACAATAGACTCTACCGCCTTCATCTGATCTTGTGTTAATTCAAATGGTAAATGAGCAATAAATTCCTGGATTTTATTTTGATCAATTACTCTTGCTAAAGCATTTTGTATTTTTTTATTTTCTTCTTTCAAATAATTGATTTTGAACATAAAAGCAAACAATTCTTCATATTTCAAGCGAATCATCGCTTCTTTTAACTTCTCTGTACTAGGTGGATTATGAACAATATTTAAAGCTGTTTTTTTATTGACGAATTGATATTTTTCTTGATAACAAGATGGAATATAATCATGAATTTCTCGATAACAACTTAATAAAGCCATATTAATATAAAGTGCTAAATTCTTGTTAGTAAGACCATTTGTCAAATGATAAATTGGTTCTATTTTTACTTTGTTAGATAAGGTTTCAAATTTAATTTCTGAAGCTGTAATCACATTTTTTTTCTTATCAAATTTACCAATGACAGTAACTCCCGTTCCAATAGCTAAATGACTTTTTAAAAAAGCTCGATTAAAAATAGAAACACCAACAACACCAGATGCACTAACTAGACGAAAATTCATCTTATTCAAACCAGCTTTAAAACGAACTAAAATAGGAATGCTTTCTACTTTTCCATCAATAATAATGTGCATACCATCTTCTGCTTCTTTTAAATTACTTCTTTGTAAAAATTCATAACGGAAAGGATAATGTGTCACCAAATCTTCTACTGTATGAATACCAAGTTTAGAAAGTAAACTAATTGCTCTTGGTCCTACTCCTTTTACATCTTCTAATGCCACAATACCACCTCTTCTACTGCCTGCTATTATAGCACATTTTGAAGCATATTTGAAGAAGAAAATCATAAATTTGAATAAGGGAGGCTAATAAATTATGAAATTAATCGCTGATGGTGGGGCAATAACAAAAAACGTAACTGCTAATAGTAAAGATGCTATTATTTTAGGACTTAATACGCCCTATGTAGATGGTTTTAAGCTACAATTATATCTGACAAAAGATAATTACATTGTTAGTTTAAGTAAAGAAGCTTATCAAAAAATGGATGAAATGCTAAATATTTCACAAAAAACATTAAAAGAAATACTGCATTATAATATTGGTACAAAAATACAAAAACAACAAATCATTACCTTACCACAAATTCTTACCATATTCAAAAATTATAATAAAGATCTAGTACTAGAGTTAACTGATCAGCAAAATAAAAATGCTCTATTTGTAGATTTAGTATTAACTTACATCAGACCTTATGCCAGTTTATCAATTTATTTAGAATCCAAAAATAAAGAAATTATTTCTTATTTAAAAGCAAGCAAAACAAATCAATCCATTGGAGCTATTATTACTAATAACAGTAAAAGTAATTGGAACGAAGAGGTTGATTTTTATGATATTGAAATCTCTTTACTTGCACAATTTGATATAAGAGAAAAAGTCAAACAAAATAAACTTATCATGATTGATCAAATTAATAAGCAAGAAACATTTGATTTAGTTTATCAAGAATATCAAGATATATTTCAGTCTATTTTTATCATTACAGCTTGCATTTCTATCATTCAAAATGCAAGAGAAAAAAATGAGCGAAAAACTATTGACAAAATAGGCTTTAATGATTATGATAGAAATCACCAATTCGAAATTTAGGCGAATTGGTCGCTAGTATCACACTAGCCAACCCCTTTTTATTCTTTTTTTGAAGGTTACCCCAGGGGGTGTAACCTTCTTTTGTTGTATAGAAAAAGCTGCGAAAGATATTGTCTTTAACAGCTTTTTTTATATTATTTATCTTTTAATTGTTCATAGTATTGATATCTTTCTTTAGCATTTTTTTCATTTTCTTCTAACAACGTATCAGCATTAGATGGATTAATTTTAGCTAAACTGGAATATCGATTTTCACCATGTAAAAATTCTTGATAAGAAGAAAAATCAGCTTTGGCATCCATTTTAAATTCTTTTGTTTCTGGATGATAATGGAAAATCGGAAAATAACCACATGCTGTTGCTTTCTTTTCTTCTTCAATAGAATTCCCCATTCCACCAAAAATTCCTTGAGCAATACATGGTGCATAAGCAATAATAATACTTGGTCCATCATATGCTTCTGCTTCTAGTAAAACTTTAATTGTAGCAGCTGGATTAGCTCCTAAAGAAACACAACCAACATAAACATGTGGATAAGTTAAAGCAATTTTTGCTAAGTCCTTTTTTGGTACTTTCTTACCGGAACTTGCAAACTTACAAACAGCTCCTAACTTACTAGATTTACTTGCTTGTCCTCCAGTATTTGAATAAACTTCCGTATCTAAGACTAATAAATTAACATTTTCACCACTTGCTAAAACATGATCAACTCCATTATAACCAATATCATAAGCCCAACCATCTCCTCCTACTATCCACATAGAAATAGGAGCAATATAATTTTTCAAAACTCGTAAACCTTTTATTTTACTGTGATCGACAATTTCCAATAAATCACTAGCACTCTTAGAAGTAATAGCATCTAAATAGGCTTGATAAATTGGTTTTTCTTTTTCTTCAATACTATCAAATTTTTCTGAGATTAATTGACGAATTTGATTTTTCTTCACTTGATCAGCTATTTTCATACCATAGCCAAACTCAGCATTATCCTCAAATAAAGAATTAGCCCAAGCAACAGAATATGGCATAGAAGGATAACTAGCACCATAGATGGAAGAACATCCAGTAGCATTAGCAATCATTAAACGGTCTCCAAACAATTGAGTTAAAAGCTTCAAATAAGGTGTTTGCCCACAACCAGCACAGGCACCACTAAACTCAAAATGTGGTTTCATAAACTGACTACCTTTGACAGTATTTTTATTCATGACATGTTTTTCTTTTACTTCTTGAAATAAATAATCTGCTTCTTCTAATTTTTCTGTTGTCATCACTTCTTGTTTTGGACGCATTTGTAACGCTTTCTTACCCTTTTTACCAGGACAAATCTTAGCACATAATCCACATCCAGTACAATCTTTCAAAGAAACTGCTATCGTATATTGATAATTTTTTCCCAAAGACGTTGGAATCAATGTCTCTTTTAAAGTATCAGGTGCTTTCTTCACTTCTTCACTATCTAATAAAAATGGACGGATAACAGCATGTGGACAAACAAGTGAACATAAATTACAAGTAATACAGTTTTCCTTTTCATATGAAGGTACAACTTCACTAATATCTCGTTTTTCTAAATACGTTGTTCTACCTTCCACGCTACCATCAGGATGTTTAGAAAAAGCACTAACAGGTAATTTATCCCCTTGTCGTTTTTCTATCATTTGAAAAACTGTATTTTTAATATCATCAACGGAAACATACTCACTCTGATCTACTGTAATCGGCATAAAACTAGCAGCATCAAGTGCTTTATCTAAAGCTTTTTGATTCTTATAAACTAAATCTTCCCCTTTTAAAGAAAACCGTTCTTCTAAATGTTTTTTCATCGTAGAAACAGCAAAATCCAAAGGAATAATATGACCAAATTTAAAGATCAAGCCTTCCATCATTGCACTAATTTTATTGCCAAGATCCATTTCTTTTGCAATTGCTGCAAGATTAACTAAATAAATTTTAATATCTTTTTGCAATAATTTTGCTTTTGTTTCAGGTGATAACAAAGCAAGGATCTCCTCTTGTGATTTAGATGTATTCAAAAGAAACGTTCCATGTTCATTACAAGAAGCAAAAACATCAAATTTTTGTAAATAACTATCTTGCGTACATACAACTAATTTTGCTTTTTGAACGTAATAAGTAGATAAAATTTCTTGTTTTGAAAAACGTAAATGACTAATCGTCACTCCACCACTTTTTTTAGAATCATACTGAAAATAACCTTGTACATAAGCATCCGTAGCATCTCCTGTGATTTTCATCAAATCTTTACAGGCACTGACCATCCCATCACTACCATACCCATAAACTAAAAAGGATGTTTCCCAAGGCTTAGAAATAACAAACGCAGGATCATATGGAATACTTAAATGTGTGACATCATCTTCAATACCTACTGTAAAAGGATGTTTCGGATGAGATAGAAAATCATAAACCCCTTTTATCATCGCAGGAGTAGTATTTTTACTAGACAAACCATAACGTCCACCAACAACTGTAATATTCTTTTGTAACGTAGAAATAACAGAAGCAACATCTAAATATAATGGTTCTCCAACAGATCCAGCCTCTTTCGTTCTATCTAAAACTGCAATAGAAGTAACTGTCTTTGGAATGCTTTTTAAAAAATAACTACTAGAAAATGGTCGATACAAATGAACTTCTACCAAACCAACTTCTTCACCTGCTAAAAGCAAAGCATCAACGGTTTCCTTAATTGTTTGACAAACACTACCCATCGCCACAATAACTTTTTTTGCTGTTTTGCTACCATAATATTGAAAAGGTGCATAATTTTTACCAGTCATCTGATTAATTTCTTGCATATAATCATTTACAATGTCTGGGATAGCATCATAATAAGGATTACGAACCTCCGTTGCTTGAAAATAAACATCATCATTTTGAGCAGTACCACGTATGACTTGATGAGAAGGATTCATAGCATGATTTCTAAAATCCATCAAAGCTTTCTTATCAATAAGTGCCTTTACTTTATCTAAATCAATCACATCTACTTTTTGCAACTCATGACTAGTACGAAAACCATCAAAAAAGTTAATAAACGGTACTTCCCCTTTCAAGGCTGCTAAATGTGCAACAGCCGTTAAATCCATAACTTGTTGTGGACTACTTTCTGCTAAAATGGCAAATCCAGTACTTCTTGCAGCATAAATATCTTGATGATCTCCAAAAATAGATAGCGCATGCGTTGCTAAACTTCTAGCTGCCACATGAATGACACAAGGCAACAACTCTCCTGCCATTTTATACATATTTGGAAGCATCAATAAAAGTCCCTGACTCGCTGTATACGTTGTCGTTAAACATCCAGCTTGCAAAGAACCATGAATCATTCCACTAGCTCCAGCTTCGCTTTCCATTTCCACTACACGAACTGGCTGACCAAAGTAATTTTTCTTTCCTTCATTTGCCCATTTATCAGTAAATTCAGCCATCGGAGAAGCAGGTGTAATCGGATATATTCCAGCCACTTCCGTAAACTGATAAGAAACATAACTACAAGCTTCATTTCCATCCATTATCTTTTTCAATTTTATCACTTTCCTTTATTACATTATATAATATCTTATCCTATTTTAGCTATCCTGTTTTAATAATATTTAAAAAAACTTATAAAACTTCTAAAAAGCTTACAAAAAACATATACTTCTAAAGGTGATACTATTGACACATTATGTAACATCACTTCTAACAAATCTTGGCTATTTTGGTATGTTCCTTGGAATGATCTTAGAAGCAGTTATTATTATCATACCAAGTGAAGTTATCTTAGCAACTGGTGGAATCTTAGCTGGTAAAAAAATATTCAATCTCTGGATAACATTTTTCATCGGTTTATTAGGGAGTGTCTTTTGTGCCATTATTATTTATGCTATGGGATATTTTGGTGGTAGAACTTTTGTCAAAAAGTATGGAAAGTTTTTCTTTATGAAAGAAGAAGATATTAAAAAATGTGATAAATGGTTTGAAAAATATGGTCCTCTTGCTGCTTTTCTTGGAAGAAATTTTCCCATTGTCAGAACATTAATTTCACTTCCAATGGGTATCTATCATACCCCATTTTTACCATTTTTAATTTTTACGACCCTTGGTTCCATCCCTTGGACATTTGCTTTTGTCTATATTGGTTATGCCCTAGGAAACAACTGGATCATTGCCAATCAATTCGTGAAAAAATTAAAATTACCCATTTATTGTCTTCTAATATTATTGTTAATTAGTTATATTTATAAAAAGAAAAAAAAGAAACTGTAAACCAAGTTTCTTTTAAAATAGACGTAAAATATCATTAAATGTAATGTAGACCATCAAAAGCATTAATAAGAATAAGCCAACAGTATGAAATTTTGCTTCTGTTTCTGGTTTAACAGGACTTCCCTTTATTTTTTCAATAACAATAAATAAGATGTGTCCACCATCAAACGCTGGCAATGGCAATAAATTGATAAAACCAACATTGATAGATAAGAAAGCAAATAAGTATAATAAACTAGCGATACCACCTTTTGCTTGTGTTCCAACAATTTCATAAATACCAACTGGACCACTTAATTGTTTTACTGAAATATTGCCATCAAAAAGACTAATTACAGTAACGGCCATTTGTTTAAATAATGATTTAGTCTTGGTTACCATATAAGAAAGAGCATTTAATAAACCAGTCTTCTTCTTCGTTGCTAAACCAATTCCATAACGATAACTAACATTATCTCCATCGACAACCTTAGAAGGCATAACAGAAACTGTCTTAACAAGACCGTTTTCTTCTTGTACTTTAAATGAGGTTGCTTTTTTATGTTTATCAATAGCAAGGTACAAAGAAACATCATCCATGGTAGAGATCTTATGGTGATTAATTTCTAAGATTCTATCCCCCTTTGCAAGGCCAGCAATCGCTGCAGCACTATTATTTTCAACAGAAGATAACACTGGTTCAGGACTTGCAGATCCCCAAATAAGAGCACTAAAAAATAACACTAACATAGCCGATATAAAGTTAAAACCTGCTCCAAAAAACATGACCAAAAATCTCTGCCAAGCTTTCTTTCCTTGTAGTGTACGATCTTTTGGAATATTTTCTTCTTCTCCTTCTTCCCCTGCCAACTGACAAAAACCACCAATTGGAATCATTCGGATGGAATAAAGTGTTTCGCCTTTTTGAAAACGAAATAATTTAGGACCCATTCCAATAGCAAACTCATGAACATAAATTCCAGTTAACTTTGCAAATAGGAAATGTCCTCCTTCATGAACAAAAATAATTGTTCCTAAAATAATGATAAATAATAATAATGTAACCATAAAGCCTCCATTTATAAGATTCCAAGTAATAATACAAATGCTAATATTGTAAAGATCAAACTGTCAAAGCGATCTAAAATACCACCATGTCCAGGTATTAAATTAGAAAAATCTTTCACTTGATAAGTTCTTTTAATACTAGAAAATACTAAGTCACCAAGCTGTCCAATCAAAGATAATAAAACTGTCATAAAAATCAAAAATACCAATGAAATTTGATGATTGATCACTGTAAAGTAAAAGACAGTAGCAACAAAAGAACCCATGACAACGCCACCTACTAAACCTTCGACTGTTTTATTCGGACTAATCTCACTAGCAAGTGGTGTCTTACCAATATATCGCCCTGTAAGGTAGGCAAAAGTATCTGTTAATGTTGTTATTAATAATAAGTAGATAAGGTAATTTAAATCATAATTACGAACAAGCAACAACAAATGAAAAGATAATCCAACAAACAAAATAGATCCAATCATATAAAGTGCATCATTAATATTATACGCATCTTTTTCTTGTACACATAAAATTGGTAACAAAAAAGCAAAAATAATAAATGCCATCATACGATAATCCATTGTATAACTAAACACATTTTGATCATAATGCATTATGGTAAAAAAGATAACTAACAAATATCCTAATACTTTAACAAATGTTGGAAAAGGTTTAGTTTTTTTACGAATATGAATCAATTCATACAAAGCCATTGCAGACAAACCAGTCATAAAAACAGCAAAAGAAACGCCTCCAAGCAACAAAAGTGGAATAAATATAGCCATCATCACAATTGCACTGAAAACCCTTTTTTTCATAACATCCTCCTATTCTTCTACTACCTAAGTATAATATAATTTTATGCTTTTGAAAAGAAAAAATAAAAAAAGAAAGTAAGTAAAAACAAACTTTCTTATCTTATCTAAACAGTGGTAACACTTGATACACCACAATTTTTAAACATATCAGTAATTGTTGCAGAAGAAGATATCACCCATTTACTACTTACTTTAATCTCTTTTAAGTTATAGCTATTATTAAACATATCTTTAAAATCAGTCACTTTTGAAGTATCAAAGTTTCTTAGATCAAGACTTGTTAATCCAGCATTTTGAGCAAACATACTATCCATACTCGTTACATTTGAGGTATTAAAATTATTAACATTTAAAGAAGTTAAACCTATACATCCGAAAAACATCCACCCCATATCTGTCACTTTTGAAGTATCAAAATTAGTTACATTCAAGCTCGTTAGTTTATAACAACATTGAAACATCGTTTTCATATTTGTTACCTTGGATGTATCAAAATGACTTACATCTAAATTCGATAAATTTTCACAATGATTAAACATTCCATTCATCTTTGTTACTTTAGATGTGTCAAAGTGGCTAACATCTAAGCTTGTTAAATTATAACATCTTTGAAACATTGCCACCATGTTTGTTACGTTTGATGTATTAAAATTACTTACATCTAAATTTGATAAGTTTTCACAATAGTTAAACATACCGGACATATCAGTCACCTTAGAAGTATCAAATTTTCTAACATCTAAACTTAATAAATTTTTACACTGATTAAACATATAAGACATGTTTGTTACATTTGATGTGTTAAAGTTACTTACACCCATAGTTGACAAATTACTGCAATTAGAAAACATTGCATACATATTAATCACTTTAGTAGTATCAAAATTACTGACATCTAGATTTTGCAAGTTAGTACAATACATAAACATGCCTGCCATATCTGTTACTCTAGAAGTATCAAAATGACTCAAATCTAATTTTGTTAAACTTTCACACTTTTGGAACATCGTTCTCATACTTGTTACTTTGGAAGTATTAAAAGAGCTTATATTTAAATTTATCAATTTACTACAATAATTAAAAATGTATTCCATACTAGTTGTTTCTGAAGTATCAAATGCTGATAAATCTATTGAAGTTACTACTGTAAATTTTTCAAAATATCTTTCTAATGATTCTGGTACAATTCCATCTTGCCCTCCTATAGTGATCTTATATCCATCATTTCCATCACTTTCAGAATAAGCCATAATGGATCCATCTCCAGCTTTGGATACATCCCAACTTTCTATTACTGTTTCTGGTACACTATTATCTTTCTTTGTTACAATGGAAGTTGTTTTAGCTCTATAATCATCTGTATGAAAATCAGTTGATGTTCCATTTTCATAAGCTTTCAGTCTGCTTCCTACTGGTCCTTCATAGACTTTTCCATAAACATTTATACGAATCGAAAATGTTTTGTTCCCTCCATCTCCTTGTGGATTATACCTTTCATCTACATACATTCTTAAACGGTATTTGTTACTTTCACTTGCACTGATTGTCCCACTTGCTAAGCTCATCATGTTTGCTGGTCTTCCTGTTGCTTTATTCTCACTTGGACTTTTTAAGAAATTCTTTGGTGCCATCACTTCTGTTTCACTTCCATCGGTATTTAGCTTTGTTAAATACAAACGAATATTCTTTCCATCAAAAGTATTACTAGAAAAGTCTTCTGCTGCGATTTCATAATTAACGGATGTTGTTCCCTTAATGGTTGTTGAAACAGTGAAATCAAAATACTCTCCTTCTTTTAGACGAACTTTACCTGTTGCATCTGTTGTTGGTAAGGCTTTATCTATTGATATGATATTGCTACTTTCTTCATAGCTCATAGAGATAACCCCTGTGGTAATACTATTTAGATTTTCTCCTACTCTTGTATAAGAAAAAGCTGCATAGCTGATACCAATAACTGCTACAAACAATACGATAATTGAAACCACCATAAAGATTTTTTCCTTATTCTCTTTTAATTTTTTCATATCTTACTCCTTTTCTATTTTAAAACACCAAAAAACCAGAATACATTTATATTCTGATGTTTTTGACATGGTAAAAGATAAAGTGTTTGATTAAAGTACCCCCCCCCAGGTTAACTTTAGGTTTACTATAGAGAATACTTTCATGTCTAACACCTACCTTTTATCTTTATGACAATATCATAACACTAAGCTACCTTTTTCGCAACCACTATAATGTAGGCATTATCTTGCTTCATATCACAAGTTTGTAATACTAAAATATCATCTTGATAAGATACTTTAATTTTTGTATCATAAATAGATTGTTGCTTCATCCAATCTAAATGTTTTTGGTACGTTGTATTATCAAATAACAAATTTACGTGTTGATAATCTTTAGTAGCAATATAAACTGAAAAAATTTGATAATGATAACTATCATTTAAAGTTTGAAAATAAATGTCTTTATGTTGATCATAATAAGATTGATTTAAATAGTTTTCTAAAAGATGAAATTCTGTTTTATATTTTAAAGAATTATGACCATAAATAATTAATTTTCTATCAGTGACTTGATTCCGATAATCAAGATAAACACTACCTAAACTATTTTGACTTTTATCAAGTAAATGATCTAAATAATAAGAATTATCACTTGCTTGTGCTACTGGAACAACTAAATCTGTATTAGGAATAGAAAGCTGTCCGATAATATCAGGATTAGAAAATTTTTCTTGATATAACTGAACAATATTTTCTTCATTATCAACACTACTGACATCTTCATACTGCTTTGTAACAGTTGTTTTTTGTAAATGTTCTTTTTCTTCTACACTCTTTGGATAAAAATAATAACCGACCCCTATAAAAGTCAATGCAACAATGATGAACAAACCAATAAAAGCCTTCTTTTTCATACCCTATTACCACCTTTCCTACTATGTATAAAACGATTTTACCAATTGTTTTATTTTATTTTTTCCATGAGATTTCAATAAATGATGTACTTTTGTTTTTAAAAAAGCATCTTGATATAAACTTTTTTCAAGAAAAGAAGCCTTTTTATGATCCTTTTGATTTTGATAATAATAACTAGCTAGTAAATACCCTAAAATATGTGGATAATCATCAAGGGCAAAACTTTCATTTTGCTGCAATTGTTCCAATTTTTGATCTTGTTGATAGCCTTGTAAGCAAGATAGAGATTCTAAAGATTGTTGATAAGATAAAATTTGTCTAGAAAGTATAGATCGTATCTGATCACTTACAATCGTACTGTCCGATAAATAACCTTGTTGCTTACAATCATCAAGGAACAAAAACGAACCATAATAAGCTTTTACTTCTGATAGCATATCATAAAAACCATCATCAAAAAAATCAATATCAGGTGCATCCAGCTTATGAATCCATTCATGAACAAGCGTATTAGCACTAGACAAAGTTTCTGTATGATAAACATGTAAATTCCAATATTCATCATTAAAGTATAATAAGTTACCCCTAACCTTTTCTAAAGATTTTGCCTCACCAAATGTCATATTAGGTATATTTTTTTCTAAATTTAAAAAAGCATCCAATTCTTCTTTCGTATAAAGTTGAATATTATCTTGTAAATGATAAGTAAAATTTTGTTCTTGTAAAAAGTCATACTTTTCTAAAAAAGAACAAACTAGTTGATGGGTTTCTTCTTTTGAAAAAGGTAATAAAGGTCCAAACTGAATCTTTTTATCTATTCCTTGCTTTAGCAATTGCATATAAACTTTTCCATACTTTTGATAAAACAAGCCATCTTCACCCATTTGATATAAATTTAATAATGTTTTTTCTAAATAATTACTATTCATCACAAACCTCAATACATCTTTTAATTAGCACTTATTATAACATAATGTTTGCTTAATAATAAAGAAAAAGAAATTACTTTTGTAACTTCTAAAACTTATCAAAATTAATTTTTACATATTTTTGATCATGTAAACTACTACTAGCTTGTACCAAAGTACGAATCGCATTAGCAGTTTTACCACCTTTACCAATGACACGACCAATATCTTCTTCTGTTACTAGCACTTCAAGTACAATCGCATCATCGTCTTCACTTGTAAACTCTTGAACACGAACTGCATCTGTATTCATGACTAAACCAGTGACAATCCTTTCCGTTAAGCTGCGGTAATCCATTATTTTGCTTCCTTTTTATTTTTAGAATCAGCAAATTTTTTCATAACACCAGCATCTTTTAATAAACTACGAACAGTATCTGATGGAATAGCTCCTTGTTGTAACCATTTTAAAGCTACTTCTTCATTGATTTTAACTTCTTGTTGCTTTTCAATTGGATTATAAGTTCCAACTAATTCAAGATATTCTCCATCTCTTTTTGTTCTAGAATCAATTGCTACAATTCTATAGAATGGACGTTTTTTAGCTCCCATTCTCATTAGTCTTAATTTTACTGCCATAATATCCTCCTTCATTTCAATGTTATTACTATACTATATTTAGCTAGTGCTGTCAACCATTTTTTGTTAACATTAATTATCTTTTGGTTCTTCTAAGTAATCTTCTTTTACTTCTTCATCTATCTTTTGCTCAATCACATCGTCACTATCATAGATTTCATCCCATGTTTCATCTGTCTCATCATCAACACTAATTCTAACTTTTGTATCTCCTACTAGTTCTATTCCTAATGTTTTTTCTACTGTACAATGAATTTCGTCATTGACGATTTCAGCTTTCAAACAACTTGGTCCACTTAAACTACGGACAATAATTTGCTCATTATCAAGATCGTTTGGATGATCTTGGATGGTGACAGTTTCTTGATAGTTTTTCGTTTCTTTCAATACTTCTGTTTGACTATCATGATCAAATGAATACCAAACATTAATATCATAACTTCCTACTATTTGAATCTTTTCACCTATTTTAGTACCACTAAAACGATGATTGATCACCCAACATCCTAAAACGGTTGTTGGTGTAGAAGATGCTTTTAATACAAGCGTATCAACAAACTGTTTTTTACCCTTTCCAATCACCGCTTTGGTGACAATTTCTTTAAAGTTTGACAAAAACTATCCCTCCTCACTCTAATCTATGCAAAAAGGAATCGTTTTGTACCAAAAAGATAATAATTTACTTTTTTATTGACTTATTTTTTGAAAATAATCATTTAAGTCTTCTTTTAAGAAGGTAAAAAGTTCATTAACTTTATCAAAGGATTGCTCATAATTTCTATATAATGGGTTATTTTTTAGTTGTTGATAGATAGTATCAATTTGTTCTTTAAGTGCTTCTTCTTGAAATCCACTACGAACATATTTTTTTTCTAGTTGTTTCACTTGTTGGATCTGTTCCATAATAGTAGAGTTCTTTTTCATTTTTTCTTCTACTAAAAGGTATTGTTGATACATATCACTTTCTAAAATAGTAGTAATTAATTTTTTTACTTGTTCAAAAATAGCATCGTTATTATACTTGTCCATCTAAACTCCAAGTTTTAGCTTCTAATATATGCACAGGAACAATCTGTCCAATTTCTACATCACCTTTGACATTTACTAATTTGTTAGTATCGCTATATCCAAAATAACAATCTTCTTTTTTAGGTGATTTTCCTTCGATTAAAACTGGTATTGTGGTATGAACTAGTTTTTGATTATTTTCCAGAAAGTATTGATTGACAATTTCGTTTAAGCGATATAGACGTTGTTCTTTTTCTTCTTGAGTAACATCATCTTTTAATTTAGCAGCTGGTGTTCCTACCCTTTTAGAATAAATGAAAGTAAAAGCATTATCATAACGACATTCTTTAGCTAAAGATAATGTTTCTTCAAAGTCTTCTTCACTTTCTCCTGGGAACCCAACAATAATATCTGTAGAAATTGTACAACGTGGTATTTTTTCTTTCATTTGATGAAATAGATCTAAATATTCTTCTTTCGTATATCGTCTACCCATTAATTTTAAGATTTTATTACTACCAGATTGTACTGGTAAATGAATACTTGGCATGATATTAGGATAACGAGCAATCACATCGATCATTTTATCATTAAAATCCCAAGGATGACTTGTCATAAAACGAATACGTGGAATATTTGTCTTTGCCACATCTTCTAATAATTCTGCTAAAGAATAATCATCATAAAGATCTTTTCCATAAGCATTGACATTTTGACCTAATAAGGTAACTTCTTGATAATGATTTTCTACTAATTCATTTACTTCTTTTAAAATAGCTTCTTTCGTTCTACTTCTTTGTCTACCTCTTGTATAAGGAACGATACAATAAGTACAAAACTTATCGCAACCATAGATAATATTAATATATGCTTTATAAGGATTATCTCTTTCTACTGGCATTTCTTCTACCAAATCTTGTTCTCTTGAGTATACTTCTACTTGTAATGCTCTATCTTGAATAGATTTATCTAATATCGTAGGAAGTTCATAAAAATTATGTGTCCCAACAACAAAATTCAACCATGGATATTTTTCTAAAATCGTAGTAGCAACCACTTCTTCTTGTGCCATACAACCACATAATCCTACCATCAAATCTTTTTTCGTTTCTTTTAAGTGTTTTACTCTACCCAAAAAACCAAACGCTTTATTATGAGCATTTTCACGAATAGAACAAGTATTTAAAATAATTAAATCAGCCGCTTCATAATCATCGATCATCAAAAAGCCCATCTCTTCTAAGATTCCTTTAATATTTTCACTATCATGTTCATTCATCTGACAACCATAAGTTTTTAAATAACAAGTTTTACCTTTATATTGTTGATAATATTTTGCATCTAGTTGAAATTGTTTTGTTTGATATTCTTTTTTTGTATTTGTACGTGCTTCCTTAAAATCTGGTAACCGCATATTTTCACCTCATTAACCATTTTAGTATAAAAAAAAACAATCGAAATTGCAAGTAAAAAGCAATACGACTTTACGCATTGCTCTCTACTAAGACAGAGTCCATAATATGATCAAGACTTGTTAGTTGGTTATTTAAAATTTCACTTTTAATAATTTCAAAATCTTGTACAATTAATTCTACTAAACGTTCCATTCTAGGTAATAATTCTTGTTTTTTCTCTAAGTTAGAAACAACTAGTTCTAAGTTTGTCAGTTTAGTATATTTACCAAATGCTTTAGTTCGAATAAATGTTTTGTAAAGATTTTCAAAGGAAACAATATCAATGTTATTAAAGCGACTATCTTCTAAAAATTTCAAAGTAGTACATAAATATCCTCCACGAATAGAGATATCTAAAATAGTATCACCATCATTGTTTTTTAAGTTTGGAGAAAATTCTTTATTCTTCTTTAATTTTTTGATAATTGGACCAACATGAACATAGTCTTTTGTAGCAAGAATATGAGCAAATGTATTACCATCTTTGTTCTGATGGTTAACATCAAAATCACTACATGTCATATACTTCAAAACAAGATCATATTGTTTTAGTTTTAATAATTTCATTAAAACGGTATTTCCTTCTTCATCAAGTTCTGATACACTAACAAGTTTTTTCTTTAATAGTTTATCTACAATAGTAAAGTGTCCTTCTTTGATTAACTCAAAAATCAGGGACGGTTCTTCCTCACAAGCTTTCATTGCTTGCATTTCATCGTAAAACATTTTATACACCTCTTTTTTACGTGACGGTCTTTATTATACCAAAATCACTTGTTCTTGTCAAATTGAATGACTATTTATAGGGTTTACAAAATGGAATTTTCTATGTAATGAAAGGGTAATTTAAGGGTGAAATAATCCGACAAATTTCACGATTGACCTTGAGTTTTACCTGAAATTTAGTATATAATAAGGAAATAAAGGAGAGCAAAATGTTAGATATTAAATTTATAAGAGAAAATAAAGAAATTGTAAAAGAAAATATTAAGAAAAAGTTTCAAGATGAAAAATTACCACTTGTTGATGAAGTGATTGCACTAGATGAAAAAATTAGAAATTTAAAACAAGAAGGCGATATTTTAAGACAGCAACGGAATCAAGCAAGCGATGAAATTGGTCTTTTATTTAAGGAGAAAAAAACGGATCTTGCTAATGAGAAAAAGCAATCTGTTCAAAAGATTAATGAACAATTAAAAGAAATTGAAGAAGAAGAAAGAAAATTAAGTATAGATTTAAGAGAAAAAATGTTAATCATTCCTCAAATCATCGATCCTTCTGTTCCAATCGGAAAAGATGATAATGAAAATGTGGAAATTGAAAAATTTGGAGAACCTATCGTACCAGATTATGAAATTCCTTATCACGCTGATATTTGCGATAGTTTAAATGGTTTAGATAAGGAAGCAGCAGGAAGAACATCTGGTAATGGTTTCTATTATTTAATGGGTGATATTGCAAGATTACATTCTGCTATGTTATCTTATGCTAGAGACTTTATGATTGATAAAGGATTTACATATTGTATACCTCCATTTATGATAAGAAGCGATGTTGTCAATGGTGTAATGTCTTTTGCCGAAATGGATGCTATGATGTATAAAATTGAAGGGGAAGATCTATATCTTATCGGTACATCAGAACATTCAATGATCGGAAAGTTTAAAAATCAAATTATCAAAGAAGAAAGCCTACCACTTACCCTAACCTCTTACAGTCCATGTTTTAGAAAAGAAGTTGGAGCACACGGCTTAGAAGAAAGAGGATTATATCGCGTTCATCAATTCGAAAAACAAGAAATGATCGTTATCTGCAAACAAGAAGATGCTATGGATTGGTACAATAAAATGTGGAGTTATACCGTTGAATTCTTTAGAAGTTTAGATGTCCCAGTTCGAACATTAGAATGCTGTAGTGGAGATCTAGCAGATCTAAAAGTAAAATCATGCGATGTAGAAGCATGGAGTCCAAGACAAAAAACTTACTTTGAAGTAGGATCATGTTCTACCTTAGGAGATGCTCAAGCTAGAAGATTACAAATAAGAGCTAAAGGAGAAAATGGAAACTACCTTGTCAATACATTAAATAATACAGTATTAGCTACTCCACGTGGCTTAATCGCTGTATTAGAAAATAACTATCAAAAAGATGGTAGCATTAAAATTCCAAAAGCCTTACAACCATATATGGGTGGTAAAACCATCTTAAAACCATAAAAAAAGTGATACTTTTTGTATCGCTTTTTTTGTTAGCTATTTTGTTTCAATAATTAATTTAATCGCTGTTCTTTCTTCTCCATCGATAGCAATATCGGTGAAAGCCGGAATACAAACAATATTTTTTCCAGAAGGAGCTAAAAAACCTCTAGCAATGGCAACCGCTTTTATTGCTTGATTTAATGCTCCCGCTCCCACTGCCTGAATTTCTACACTACCATCAGAGCGAAAAACATTAGCTAAAGCTCCTGCTACTGAATTTGGATTTGATTTTGATGAAACTTTTAATGTTTCCATATATGATCTTCCTTTCTTTATTTACCATAATCTTATGCACAAAAAGAAAAAGAAGAACAAAAAAAGGCTTTTTAAGCCTAAAATAAACTTTCAATTTCATCTTGAGCTGGTGTACTAGGTGCACTAACTGGTTGTTGAGATTCAGGTACACTAACCGTAGGTTGCACTGGTACCACAACTTCTGGTTGAACAGCAACTTGTGGCATTGGATTAACTACAGGTTGTTCAGCTGATGCAGCTGATTGAGGAACAACTTTTGGGATAGCCCCCGTATTTTCTAATGGATTAGCGCCACCATAAATTGGACGATGTTCATTTCCAACGTGAAGATCAGGTATAATTGGAGTAGTGCCACCATAAATTGGACGTGGTGCTTCAGGTGCTTTCACAGGCTCTGGCACAACTGGTTGAACAGGTGCAGCAGCTTGTGATACTACCTCTATACTAGGTGCACTTTCTACAGGTAGTGGTTCTACCACAGGTACACTAGGTGCTGAAACCACTTCAACTGGAGTAGCCTTTTCTACTTCACTAACCGTTGGTGTAACAGCAGGAGTATCTACTTTTACTTCAGGCATAACAGGTGTAGAAGGTACTACACTAGGCATCACAACAGGTGCTGGTTGTACTGGAACCGTAGGTGTTTGTACTTGAGGTTGTGGTTGAACAACACCAACTTCAGAAACACCAGCCATTGGTTGAACAGGTGAAACACTAGGTTCCACATTCGTTGGTAAAGGTGTCGTAAACACACTAGGCTCTACAACTGGCTGTGGAGCTACTTCTGACGTCGTCACATTCGCATCCACACTAGGCGTCGAAGCCACAATAGAATCCTCTTTTCCTTTCTTTTTATCTTTCTTTCCACTTGTCGCAATAAATATAATTAATGCAATTATTAATAACAACACTCCACCGGTAATTAGCATACCAGGAATACTTGTAAAAAAACTCAAATCAAAATTTAGTGCTGCTAATATCATAACATCCATCTCCCTTATTCTATACTATTAAAATCATATCAGAAAATGACTAAAATTGCAAATCATTTTCATCAAACATTGTAAAATTTCTCCAATACCCTTCTCTATCAGGGAAATGCACAAATGTCAACCACTCTTTTTTGGTCGGATGATAAAATCCTAATGAAACAGCATAAAGTGCTAATGGGTATTTACCACCATGACCATATTTTTTATCCCCTAACAAAGGATGAGAAATAAATGCAAACTGAACACGTATTTGATGATGTCTACCAGTATCTAATTTAATTTTTACCAAGCTAGATGAAGAAGTACTTTTCAACACTTGATAATATAATCTTGCAAGTTTAGAAGAAGGACCATCACAAACACGACTACGATAAGTCTCTCTTACTAAATGATTTTCTAAAACACCACTACCACTCATCTTACCTTCTACCACTGCATAGTAGATTTTTTGCATTTGATGCTGTCGAACTTGTTCTGATAAACGACTAGCAGCTTTACTAGTTTTAGCAAATACCATAACACCACCAACATCTTTATCAAGTCGATGAACAAGACCCAAATAAACATTAAACGGTTTATGATATGTTTCTTTTAAATATTGCTTTAATATCGTTAACATATCAGGTGTATCACTACCATCTGCTTGTGACAAAACTCCTATTGGTTTCACAGCAACCAAAATATGATTATCTTCATACAAAATCGGAACCATTACTCTTCCCACCGTCCATAAATACCACAAGGTAGCACTAAATCACTATGTTGAATAGGAAGTCCCACCTCATCACAAGAAACTTTACCTTGATATTTCAATGCAACCGTCGTCAATAATAAATTTTTTAATACTTGAGAAGATAAACCAGCAGTATAAGAATTAATTAAGAAAAATAATGGCGTATCACTTAACAATTCTGTACACAAAGAAACAAGTTCTAATAAATTTTGCTCAATATTCCAAACTTCGCCATTAGCACCTCTACCATAACTAGGTGGATCCATAACAATGGCATCATAATGATTACCCCTTCTAATTTCTCTTTTAACAAATTTTAAAACATCATCTACTATATAACGAATACTTTTATCTTCCAAATGATTCTCTTTAACATTTTCACGACACCAATCTACCATACCACGTGAAGAATCAACATGAACAACACTAGCACCAGCCTTCAAGCAAGCACAAGTAGCAGCACCGGTATAACCAAATAGATTTAATACTTTAATTGGACGATTACTATTTTTTATTTTAGACATCATAAAATCCCAGTTTACCGCTTGTTCTGGAAATAAACCAGTATGTTTAAATCCCATTTGTTTAATACAAAAACGTAAATCCTGATAACAGACAGTCCATTGCTTTGGTACTTTTTTTAGATTTTCCCAATAACCACCACCTTTGGTATTACGATGATACCAAGCATGAATACTAGAAGCATATGTATCTATTAAATTTCCATTGTTCCAAATAATTTGTGGATCTGGTCGCAATAATGTAATGTTTTTCCACTGCTCTAATTTTTCCCCACAAGAAGCATCAAGCAATGTATAATCTTTCCATTTATCAGCAACTAACATAACTCTCCCTACTTTCTCATCACTCATTATAACACGCTTCATGATATTTCCTTCTATTTTTTTTCAAAATAATGTAGCAAACTAAAAATTTTATGTTATAATAAATGTAATATTTGCCTGTGTGGCGGAATTGGTAGACGCGCTGGACTCAAAATCCAGTGATAGCAATATCGTGTGGGTTCGAGTCCCACCACAGGCACCATTGAGAAATCTGTCCAAAGTTTTATAGTTTTGGATTTAATATAGAAAATATCAAGTTCTAAAAGAAGTTGGTATTTTTTTGTTAATTAAAGAAAGGACATGTTAAAATGATTAATATTGTAAAAAAAAATTAGAGTTTGTTAAGGATTTTGTGGATATGTTAGAGGATAAAGTATCTAAATTACAAGAAAAGTTAGATTGCTTCAAAGAACTATGGAATAAATTTATCAAGTTCTTACAAGATAAATTCTTTTCTTAAATAAATATAATGATTTAATTGATGAATTACATAAAGAAGAAATAATTGCTGATGATGATTTAGAGCGATAATTTTATGGTAAAATTATATTAGATGAAAAAATTAATAGATTGGTTGACACGATTGACTAATTCAGAAAGAAGACCCTTATGAAAAATAATATAATACAATCAGAGATGGATGTTAAAGGTAGTAAAATAAATGTTGTTAGAGTTAATGGATATGAATATATATCACTTACTGACTTAGCAAAAACTCAAAATGATGAAGCACCAGCAGATGTTGTTAAAAATTGGTTAAGAAATAAAGAAACGATTTCTTTTCTAGGTGTATGGGAAGAATTAAATAATGAAAATTTTAAAGTGGTCGAATTCGACCAGTTTAAAAATGAAGCAGGAAGACATGCATTTACTATGTCCCCTCAAAAATGGATTAGGGAAACAAATGCTATTGGTATTATTTCTAAATCTGGTAAATATGGTGGTGGAACTTTTGCAAGAAGTGATATTGCTTTCGAGTTTGCTAGTTGGATTAGTCCTGAATTTAAATTATATTTAATTAAAGAATTTGAAAGATTAAAAAGAAATGAAACATATCAAGAAAAAATTGAATGGCATGCAAATAGATTATTATCTAAATTAAATTATGTTGTTCATACTGATGCAATTAAAAAATATATAGTTCCTACTTTAACAGAACAACAAATTAAGTTTGTATATGCAAATGAGGCAGATGTATTAAATGTTGCATTGTTTGGTATGACTGCTAAAGAGTGGCGTGAAGATAATCCAAAACTTGCTAAAAATGGAAATATGAGGGATTATACAGATTTACTTCATTTAATAATTTTAAATAATTTAGAAAACACAAATGCAGAATTGATTAGAATGAATATAAAACAATCTGATAGACTTATTCAATTAAATGAATCAGCAAGAAATCAAATGGAAGCATTAAGAAATAATAAGAATGTTAAGAAATTAGAAGTATTACAACAACAAGTAAATGAAGATAATAAATACTTAATAGAGAGTAGATAAAATACAATAAATGAGTTTTGATAGTTCCATATTGTGAAACTATTTTTATCTTATTAAGAAGAAAAATCGTAAAAATTATGCTATAGTTATTATGTAGAAGTTTAAGGAGTTGAGTGCTATGAATCAAGAAGATTATCAATTATATAATAAGTTATGCATGTTAAGAAATAATTTGCAAGAAAAGTTTTATGATTATAATAGATGCACTAAAATTGCTAGTCAAATATAAGCCAACATCATTAAATGATATGGCGAATATTAGTGGTATTGAAGATAATTTTATTGATAATTATGATACATTTTTTTACAAGAAATTAAAAAAATTGTTAAATATATAGAAAAAATAAATAGTAAAGTTGGTGACTAAATGGGATGGAGATACAGGAAAAGCATAAACCTTGGTGGTGGATTTAGGATTAATTTAAGCAAATCCGGAATTGGTTATAGTTGGGGATTTCCAGGTTATAGGCATACATATAGTCCAAATGGAACTCAACGAAAAACTTATTCTATTCCAGGTACTGGTATTTCTTATGTAGAATCACAAGGTAATCGGAGAAATAATTCTAATAATTCTGGAAATAATTATAATTATAATCAGGATACTAAGTTGATTACTGGAAATACGACTTATTATCAAAACAATAATATTTCTAAAATGGGAAAAGGCGATGAATTATTAAAACAAATTAACAAATTAAGAACTATAGATATATTAGCTAATGTATGTTTATTTCTTATAGTGTTAATTCCAATAGGAATATTATTAAAAATATTAATTGCAAAAAAATGGAAATTAGATTTAACTTATGAAATGGATGATATAAATCAAAAGAAATTTGATGCTTTAAATGAATTCTTAGTTGAGTTAGGAAACAATAAAAGATTATGGCAAATTGGTTCATCTATTAAAGTATACAATACAAAATATAATGCTGGTGCTGGAAATAATGTTTCAAGAACAAGAATTTCTATGGCCAAAAAAATGCCATGGTATATTAAACATAATATTGATGTTTATTGTCTAAATTTAAAGAATGAAAAAATATTTTTTACTCCAGATAGAATGTTAATATTTAAAAATATGGGTGGAGTTGGATGTAGACGATACAATGATATGGTTGCAGGTTTTAGTACAACAAATTTTGTTGAAACCGAGATGGTTCCTAGAGATGCTGAAATTGTAAGATATACTTGGAGATATGTTAATAAAAGTGGTGGACCAGATAAGAGATTTAATAATAATAGACAAATTCCGGTTTGCAAGTATGGTGAAATATCTTTAGAAAGTGAAGATGGTATTAATATATTATTAGAGTGTTCAAATCATAACTTGATGTATTCTATTCAAGATAAATTTAAAGAGTTTATGAATTACCATAATAAGATAATTTCTGCTAAGGGATATAAAGAAGAGTATGAAATAGATAATACTAATCCTATTGATAGTTATGGCGAAAATAAAATAATTGATGAGCCAATAGATAATAATGATAAATGAAATAAATTTAATAATGATGGTATTGAAGAAAATAAAAATAATGTTTTAGCTAATGAAATTATTAAAGAACCAGTTATGGTAGAAAACATAAATGAAAATAATAATGATAGTGAAAGCAACTATAACTCTAACAATCAATCAGATCAAAATAAATGTAAAAAAATATAAATAGAAAGGGATCAATCAAATTTCTATAAAATTGATTATATGAGATAATAATGATTAAAAAGGTATATTTAATAAGGCATTCAAAGCCCTTAAAAATTAACAATGCTAACAATAGTGATAGTTTACAGCTCCAAAATGAAAAACAAATTTTATCTATTGAAGGAGAAAATATTGCAAAAGAAAAATTAAGTATCGATAAATTAAAAGATATAGATAAATTATATACTTCTAGTTATGTTAGAGCAATATCTACAGCTAAATATATAGCACAAAACAATAACATAGAAATTAATGTCATAAATGAGTTTGGAGAAAGAAAATTTGGAGTTAATTCATTTGACGAACTACCAGCTAATTTTAGTGAAAAACAATTTTTAAATGAGGATTATAAAATCGGAACTGGCGAAAGTCAAAAAGAAGTAAGAGAAAGAACTTTAGCTGCATTAATGGAAGTGTTAAAAAAAGAGGATAAAAAAATAGCAATCGTATTTCATTCAACTGCCATGTTATTTTTATTAATGACTTGGTGTAATATAATACAAGATAAAGGAACTTACAAAATTATTTTTAATAATAATGAAATATTTTGTGGTAACTTTTCTGATTACTGTGAAACATTTGAACTTACATTTGACAACGAAACAATAATTGATATAAAACATATATAAACTAAAAATAACAAAGGTCTATCATGAAAACAAAGTAATTCATAACAGACCTATTTTTTATATTTTCGTTAATTTTGATTTTCTTAATTGAACAACTAATATAATAATAACAATCAAACTAATCACACCATAAACTAAAGCAATAGTATTTATCAAAGATTGATTAGAAGAAACATTATCATTTTTGCTATCTGTTACTTTATCATCTTTTTCTTTTGTAGTATCATCTTCATCTGTTGTTGTTACACCTTCATCAATATCTTTCGTTGCTTCACCAGAATTAGTAGTATCTTCTTTTGGTTGTGCACTAGAAGAATTACTAGAATTATTACTAACATTATGACTGTTTGTCAAATCAATTTTTATAGTAGTATTACCTTGTAGTTTAAGATCTTCAACAGGTACCACTGCACCAGCATCACCTATAATAGAATAATCATCAAAAATTGGAATAGCTGCTTCAATAGTTAAAGTACCATCTCCAATAAATTCAATATTATTGGAAGCAAGAATACCAATAGCATCTTTTGCAGTGATTTTATTATTTCCCACTAATTTAATGGCAAAAACCTGGTTCATACCAGTTCCGGCACAAATTAATTTTAATGGACCACCAGTATAATTATTCAATGTTAAAACGCCACCAAGGTATTGACTATCTTCTACCCAAGATACATTTCCTGCTGCTGTAGATTCTCCTCTTGAAATAGTTTCACCCCCAATATTCCAGTAATAAGCATAAGCAGCATGAACATCCGATATAGAAAAAACAATACCAAAGATCACCACTAAAAATAAAGCCTTCAAAATTTTTTTCATTTTCCCTTCACTCCTTAAGAAGATTATACAAAAAGTAACAAGTGTTCTCAAATAAATTTGTCTTTTTTTCTCCTAACAGTGTAAAGTAATTATGGTTCTAAATGGTTTGGCCCTCTAAATAAAAACATTGTCTCTTTTAAAGAAGGAAGACCAAGTAATAACATCGTTAAACGTTCAACACCAATAGCAAAACCACCATGTGGTGGACAACCATATCGGAAGAAATCAAGATAAAATGAAACATCCTTACCTAGCCCCTTCTCTTTTGCTTGTTGACATAAAATTTCATAACGGTGTTCTCGTAATGCTAATGTTGTAATTTCACATCCCTTAAAAATCAAATCTGCTCCTTGTGGTATACCATTTTCTCTCTTATGATAAAAAGCTCTTTTTTTCGCACTAAAATCTGTAATAAAGACAAATTGATGTCCAAATGTTTTTTGAATATAATCAGCTGCCAATTTCTCTGATTCAGCATTCATATCACCAATATCTTCAAAATTCATCTGATAATGATAAACTTCTTCTAATTTTTGATATAAATCTTCTAACTTTATTCTAGGAAATGGTTTAGTTGGTACAACAACATCCACTCCAAATAATTCCTTTATTTTCTCTCCATAATTGTTTCTTACCTTCTGAAAAGCAAAAACTATCAAATCTTCTTCAAATTTCATCAAATCTTCTAATTTTTCAATATAACTCATTTCCACATCAAAGGAAGTAAATTCTGTTGCATGTCGATAAGAATTTGATCTTTCTGCACGAAAAACTGGTGCTACTTCAAACACTTTTTCAAAGCCACTACACATTGCCATTTGTTTATAAAACTGTGGACTCTGTGCCAAATAAGCTTTTTTATTGAAATATTGTAATTCAAATACCTCTGCTCCTGATTCACTAGCAGCACCAATTAATTTAGGCGTATGAAGCTCTATAAATTTATTATTAAGAACAAACTCTCTCATCGCTTGTACAAGACAAGTCTGTACCTGAAACAATAATAAATTTTTTTCATTACGAAGATCCAAAAAACGCTTATTTAAACGAGTATCTAATAGTGTGGACTGACTATCTTTATAATTGAATGGTAAATCTTCTAAACAATAACTAGTTACGACAATATCTGTAGGAAGTAACTCCATTTGATGTAATTTAACTTTTTCATTTTGAACAAGCTTTCCTGTTACTTTAAGTGTAGATTCTATCTTAATATTTGAAATTATTTTATTTAATGCTGCATGCTGTTCATCTTTTAAGATTGTAACTTGAATCTTAGAAGTTGTATCACGTAGTACTACAAATTGTACAAAAGCTAAATCACGAATAGAATCAACAAAGCCTTCAATGGTAAGTTCCTTTCCTATATAATCTTTTAAGTGATCAAAATAAATGGTTTTCAATCTAATCCCTCCTCATAAAAAAAACAGTTATCTATCCACAAGGGACGAATAACTGTTAAATCCGCGGTACCACCCATTTTATTATATAAATATATAATCACTTACTGAAATAACGGTTCTTATCCGACTTACTCTACTAGATTTCAAGTAAGTAGCTCCTAGGTGTCTTCATTTTACGTCTATGTTATTGTTCCACCAATCAATAACTCTCTATTATAAACGAAGCAAAATTACTCCTCCTACTCACAGCCGATAGCAAGATAATACCACAAAAGTTACCAAAATGCAAATTGTTATTGACGAACCAACTTAAATCTCGCTCCACCATCATTATAAAGGATAAAAGAACAATCATCTGCAATAATATAATCATTCGTATGATAATAAGTAACTTCATCTCTTGGACCTCCAAGTTCACTCATACCAGTCAAAGAAATCGTATTATCGTTGATAGCAAAAGTACCCCTTGTTCCAGATGAACCAGTAGAAAATGTAAAGGTAAAATCATCTTTCAAGATATAAGTATATTTAAGATCATATGAAAGTCCATTACTACTAGTTTGTTGAAATTCACCATAATATGTACCAACACATTTAGGTTTAGCTACTTCCACTTCAGGACACTTTGCATCCGTTGTATCATCTTCTTTAGTAACTTCTTCTTTTACTTGGGTTGATGTTGTTACCTTCTTATCATACACGTGAAATAAAATAAACGAAGATAAGAAAAGAATAACAACAAATGCTAATATCAATAAAACAATTAAAACAACATTACTTTTTTTCATTTTTAAACACTCCTTATCATCTTAAATTCATTATAATAAAAAAAGTAAAAAAAAGAAAGCAGCGCATGTAAAAAAGATAAACTTGACATAGGAACTAGACAACAGATGGAAAATCTTGTGAAGGAGATATATTAATAGAAAGTGCCTTTTGAATGTAAGTAGTATCTAATGGACTTAGAAAATTACTATTTTCTAACACTTGATATGCCATAATACCATATTCCATAATCTGTACATAAGACATATCATCATAAACTATTGATAACGTTTTTCCATCATCACTTCCTAAACAAATAGAATAAAAAGGATAGGAATCAGAGTTAGATTCTAATAATTGATAAGTAGAACAAACAATCACATCACCATCTTCTTCCCCATATAAAACTTCTTGTAACCTAATATTATCAAGTGATGGAATAACCTCTTCTTCTTTTCCCTTTTCAAAAAAAGCATCTAAAATAGCAACAGCACTATCTTCTTTGCTATTATCATAAACAGGATCGTTAGGACGATAATGCGAAAAATTTCTTTTCGTCATATAACATCCAAGTGCTACTACCAAACAAAATAATAAACTAAATATTATTCTTTGATAAACTTTATTCTTCTTTATATTTTGAATCATATAAATCTACTTCTTCCCTATTATCTTCATTATTGTTATTTTCATCTTCTAAAAACTGCCGCATATCTGGTAAATCTTCAATACTAGCAAGACCAAAATAATCTAAAAAAGCACTAGTTGTTTCATAAATAATTGGTCGTCCAGGTAAATCACTTCTACCAGTTTCTTTAATAAAACCTTTTGCTACCAACTTTCTTACCATTTGACTACTAGAAATGCCCCTTAAATGATCAATTTGAATTCTTGTTAATGGCTGATTGTAAGCAACAATAGCAAGCGTTTCTAAAGCTGCTTGACTAAGAATATTAGCTTGATCGGTTTCTAGTAATTTCTGATAATATGCATGATGTTCTTTTTTGGTCGTTAGCTTTAAACGATTCCCTAAAAAATCAATTCGAATCCCTCTTGATGGTTCTTCATATTGAAGTTGTAACTGTTGAATTAAGTCTTTTGCTTCTTCTTTTGTAACTTCCAATATAGTTTCAATTTGTTCTAATGTTAATCCTTCATCACCAACAACAAACAACAATCCCTCTAATACTGCTTCTTTATGCATGCTCTACCACCTCACAAATAATATCTGCAAATAATGTATCCTGAAAAATCAATAATTCCTTACTTTTAGCCATTTCTAATACTGCAAGAAATGTTGCTACCAAATATTCTTTTGAAGCCACTGGAAACAAATCAAAAAAACGCATTTTCTTTTCTTTATTTAATTTTTGACGAATTTCTATCTTTCTTGAGGAAACAGTAATTTCTTTCATCGTCACTTTTGTTTGAAGTGGTACTTCTTCTTGCTTTCTAGCTAAAAACTTTTTTAAAGCATCTACTAAATCATCAATAGAGCCATCTTGTGCTAAAGTTGTATTTTCTTGATATTGACGGACATCTTCCGGTAATTTGGTATAGATTTCTTGCCGTTTTAATTCTTTTTGTTTTAAATCTTTACTAATTTCTTTATAAGCTTGATATTCTAATAGCCGACCAACCAATTCTTCCCTTGGATCTTCTTCTGGTTCTTGATCATCTTCTTGTTGTCTTGGCAATAACATTTTGGCTTTCAATTCAATTAATTCACTAGCCATTACCAAATAAGCAGAAGCAACCTCTAAATTTCTATTTTTCACATTTTGAATATAAGCCAAATACTGTTTCGTAATTTCTTCAATGGGAATATCAAAAATGTCCATCTTATTTTCTTTAATCAAATGTAATAATAAATCAAGTGGCCCTTCAAAATCATCTAATTTAAATTCTATCATCATTTCTATCCTCTTGATAAATTATAACAGTTTTATCCTTTTTTTTCAAATAAAAGCTTGTTATAATACTACTTGGAGGAAGTAAAATGAAACGTTTTGTTATGAAGGATGAAGCCTTTATTTGTGAAAATTGCCAAAAGGAAGTAACACCACTTCATTATAGTGCAAGAGATCATTGTCCTTTCTGTCTTTATTCAAAACATGTCGATATCATGCCAGGAGATAGAAAAAATACCTGTCACGGACTACTAGAACCAATTGGAATAGAAAAATTTAAAGATACATTTAAAATTATTTATCGTTGTAAAAGCTGTAAAATGATACATAAAAATAAAATGGCAACAGATGATGATATGGACAAAATAATTGCTTTATCAAAGTTAAATTAAAGCTCACTATCTAAATATCTTGCATAGTACTCATCAAAAGTAAGGTGAGTATTTTTTATTTTTAGAGCAAGTTCTTTTCCTACATAACGATAATGCCAGGCTTCAAATTGATAACCTGTAATTGCATCCGTTCCCTTTGGATACCGTAAAATAAAGCCAAATTGATATGCATGATCTACCATCCAAGTATATTCTTTTGTTGTTTCAAAGGAAGTATAAGGCACCTTACCATTATCTATATCTACAACAAGACCACTTTGATGTTCAGAATAACCAGGACGAGCCGAATAAGTATCAGCAGCAGCAATTCCATCTTGTGCAACATAATTTTGATATAATTTCACTTGATAAGAATAACTGCGATACGCCGAAATAACTCGAAGCACATGACCTTCTTGTGCTGCTGCTGTTATCATTTTTTCTAACTGTTCTTTTGCTTCTTTTACTAAATAAATACCACTTTTAGAATAACTAGAATCTAACAAAACAAGATTATCAGGAACATAATTTTCTAACACATAATAATACTTATTAATTAAAATGGTAGTTTGATTTAAATAAGGTGTTGGTTTTGTGCTTTGATAAAATTCTTTGTCTAACCCAATATTAACCTTTGTAACAACCTCTTCTAGTGACATCGAAGGATGCAAAGTACGATAAGCTTCATAACGTTTTTGATAACTAGGAATAAAATAAGAAATAGTAGAAAACTTCTTAAGAATAGGATCTTTTTTTTCTACTTTCAGAAACTGAAAAGAAACACCCAAACAGCAAATCATCACAACAATAAGAAAAGGAATAATTATTCGTTTCATTTTTTCACCCACTATATCTTATGATACATAATTAAAACTTAAACAACATAATGTGGTATTAGGAGTTGATAGATTGAAAAAATGGATATTTTTCTCTATATTAGTATTGCTATTTCCAATCTTGGTACAAGCAGAAGATCAAGATACTAGCCTGATTCCAAATGCCAAAGCCGGTATTTTAATGGAAGCATCGACTGGAAAAATCTTATTTGAAAAAAATAAAGATGAACAATTACCAGTTGCTTCTATGACAAAAATGGTCGCCCAAATTCTAATTTTAGAAGCTATTGAAACAGGAAAAATTTCTTGGGATGACAAAGTTACCGCTAGTGCCAACGCTGCTAACATGGGTGGTAGTCAAATTTTTTTAGCAAAAGGTGAAGTTTTAACTGTAGAAGAAATGATGAAAGGAATATCAATGGCTAGTGCCAATGATGCAACAGTTGCAATGGCTGAATATTTAGCAGGGACAGAAATTGAATTTGTCAAAAAGATGAATCAAAAAGTAAAACAACTAGGATTAAAAAATACCAACTTTCAAAATTGTACAGGATTAGATGAAGAAAATCATTATTCTTCCGCTTACGACATGGCAATCATTGCAAGAGAATTATTAAAACATGAAAAAATACTAGACTTCTCATCTTTATATGAAGATTATTTAAGACAAGATACCAACAACAAATTCTGGCTAGTAAATACTAATAAACTAGTAAGATTTTATGATGGCGCAGACGGCTTAAAAACAGGACATACTGATGCTGCCAAGTACTGTCTAGCAGCAACTGCCAAAAGAAATGACATGCGTCTTATCGCAATTGTTTTACAAGAAGATGTCGCCAAAGTAAGAAACCAAGAAACAATGAATATATTAGATTATGGTTTTAACAATTATCAAATACAACTAATCAAGAAAAAAAGTGATATTATTAAAACAATCACTATCGATAAAGCCACCACCAAAACAATTGATCTAAGCCCATCCTTAGATGTTGGAATTGTGTCCAAAAAAGGAGAAGAAGAAAAAAAATACACCTATGATGTAACAATAAACAAAATAAAATTACCAATTAAAAAAGGCGATGTTCTAGGAAAATTAATCATAAAAAATCAAAAAGATACCGTTAAAGAAGAAGATTTAGTAGCAGGTCAAAACGCTAAAGCATTATCTTTTCCAACACTCTTTTGGAATACTATAAAAAATATTAGTGCTGGAACAAAATCATAAGAGATCGAAAGGATCTCTTTTTGCTATTCCATCTTTTCAAACGATTCATAAAAAAAGAACAATTGTTGTTCCAATAACGAAACTTCCTTTTTCCATTTTTTATAGCGATAATAGAAAATTCGACAAGGCTTTTTTTCTAATAATAATGCATATTTACCTTCTAATAAACGTAATTGTTTGCGCTTTCTTTCTATAATTTTATTCATACTTTACTATCCTTTCTAATAGTGCCCTTGTTAATTATTTAATTAATAATAAAGTTGGGGATAAAAAATATTAAGTAATAACTTTATAATTAGTATATAAATAATGAAATAGTAAATAATACTATCAGAAAGGGCGATCATTATGACTACAAGTGAATTAGTCGGTCTAAATACAAAATGGTACCGATATCAAAAACATCTAACACAAGAACAATTTGGAGAAATAGCTGGTTTTAAAACAGCATATATTAGTGTTATTGAAACTGGAAAATATAATATTTATTCGTCAACAATTGATCAAATTGCACAAGCTCTTCAAATATTACCAAAAGCATTGTTAGAAGAAACAACTGCGAAAAAAGCAAAATCTCTTCCTAAACGAGTAGATATGCTATAATATCTAAGTCAGTATATCATAGAAAAAGATAAAACCAAAGAAAAAGACACATTTTTTAGGTAAAATGTGTCTATTGTTTTACATTAATGAACGTTAGGTTGATAAACACTACCAACAAACCAAACTTCTCCACTATCTTTATCACGTATTAAGAATAAGTAAGGTTTATCAAAAGTTATATCTATTTCAATCACAGGAATTTTAAATAAGTGTTCAAAACCAAAGCTTGTAGAACCCATACCAGCTTCTATCGTTGCTGCTGCTGCTTTAATTCCTTCATTAGAAAAATCAATCGTCGCTTTATGAAGTACTTCTTCAATATGGGCATCAGAAGCAAGATTAGATAAGTCTGCTTTCTTTTCATCAAATACATCTTTTATACCAAGTTTTTTCAAATCATTTTCCAAATCCAAATCATAACTAAATTGAAATAATGGTACTTTTCCAGTTATTTTAGTAACGGCTCCATCTTCAAATTGATCAAGAGCAATTGGTTTCAAATTTCCAACTAATTCACTTATTTTTTTAGCCGTTGTATTTTGAATAAATTGACTTAACTCTTCTGTTTTCGGCATAATAGCAACATATTCTAATGTTGTATTATCATACGTTTTCAAATCTTTACCAAACACTTTGTAAGAATCATCATTGTAAAAATAAAAATCAGTAGAAGTATCTAATTTTTTATAGTTAGCATCAAGCTCTTGAATAAATTTTTCTGTATAAGCATCAACATCTAATTCATTTTCTTCTTGTGCATATTGATAATTATATTCATCTTCTTGCAACCATTTTTGATACTCAGATGAAATTAATTGTTTAATATTATCCCTACCTAATGTATTAACAATATCATATTTATTGATAGAAGCCCCAAATTCCAAAGCCTCCACTTCATCTTTTTGATTAAATAAAAGTGTACCATAACTTCCACTAATAATTGGAACATAGGTATAATAATCTTCATGATCATAATGAACACTATAATGATCTTCACGAGCAGAAGAAGTTGTCGCTTGAATAAATTTATTCCATTCCATATCGATTGCAAGAGCATTCACCAATAGAAAATCAAGGCTTGAAACAGTACTATCATCAATTAAATTAGGAATAAGATGAAATGTTTTATTATCAATCCATTGATTTACAGCAGCTGCATTATCAAAGGAATCAAAAATAACATCTGCATAGTAATCTTTTTTTAATTTTTCAATATAAGTAGATTTTACATTTTTCTTAAAAGCATTAGAAACAAATAAAGCATTAGCAAAAGACAAATGATCACTTGTTGTATATTTTTTAAATTTATATTCATCAAATAAGCTATCAATTTGAGCCTTTGAACTTCCTTTAGTACCAGCTTGTAACATAGCTAAAGCATATTTAATAGATAATGGACTATAAATTTTATTTTTATCATTATTTTCAAGTTTTAAAAATGACATATCAAAGTCTTCGATATCATTTCCTTTAAATCGATAAATAGATACTTTTTGATCATCATCTTTTTTCGTTGGTGTACTCTTTGGTTGATAAAAAACATAAGCTCCCACTCCACCAACAACACAAACAAGTAAAATAGCAAGTATTGCTAAAATAATATTTCTTGTTGAATGTTTTTTCTTTTGAGATTGATTATTTTCTATCTTTTCTTTTTCCAAAATGATTCACCCAATTCTTTATCATAATTAATAGTTTCCTGTATTCTTCAAAGCTTCTCTCATATCATAGAAACTTCCATCACTTCGAATTGCTAAAGTAGTAACCCATCCAGTATAACCACTAGTAACATTTGACATAATAAACTTCGTAACACCACTTACACCAGGTACCTTTCCATAAGACACTGGTGCATCTTGTGCATGTTGAAACATATGAACAAGAGGAATATATTCCACTGTTCCATCTTCTAATAGAATAAATAATGTATCAGATGTAACATCTTGTCCCATTCCACCAAAAAACAAATCAACAATCTTTTTATCAAAACGAATAACGCTACTGCTAACATCCGTACTAGAACTAGACCAATTCAAAGGATAATATTCAACTACTCTTGATGGTGTAAAGTTAAATGTCATCTCCTTTGGATCAGCATTGACACTAACAAATATTCCAGCGGGACCTGAACAATGTAAACTATAGGTATTTCCTGTAGTATTTAGTGATTTAGAACTATCAAATAAAACTGTATTTTGTGTATTCTGTGTATTTACGTTATTCTTTGCATTATCTTTGGTTGAATTATCTTTAGTTGCACTATCATCTGAAGTATCATTATTTTGCTCTTCTTTAACCTTTGTATCTGTTATTGATGATTTAGTAGTTTTATCTTGATTTTTATCCATAAAAATATAAGCACCCATACCTAAGCAAGCTAAACCTAATAATACTACCAAAACAATTAAAACGACATTATTTTTCTTCTTTTCTTCTTCCATCGTTTCTTCCTCCATCTATTATAAGAATAACATAAAAAAGAAAAAAACAAAATTAATTTATCAAAAAATAAGTAAAATTAAATTCAAACTTTACTTATTTTATTCTACAATATTTTTACTACTCATTAAATTTCATCTTTGTTTTGATTTTTTACATCTTCCATAATACCAGTCGCATTAAAACTCATTCCAAGCGTGAATATATAAGCCAAAATATAAACCCAGAATAACAATACCAAAATATTAGACATACTACCATAAAAAATATCATAGTGAGAAAAAAACTTGATGTAAAATGCATAAATTTTAGAACTAATCAACCACATCACTGTTGTAAATAAAGCTCCAGGTACTGTACTTTGACTGCGAATTGGAATATCAGGTGCTAGGGTATACAAAAGTTTAATATTAAAATAAATCAATACTAACGAAAATGGATATTTACAAAGATGATAACTAACTTCAATGAGATGATACAATTTATCATTTTGCAATCGCACACTTAAAGTAGTAAGTAATGTATCCCCAAAAGCAGGAACTAACAACAAGAAAATAAACAAACTTACTAAGATAATTGTCATTAAAATCGCTTTTGCTCTTCTTTTTAATTCATTCATCCCCTTAATCTTATAAATTTCATTAGAAGTATTAATCATAGAATAAGGACCATTACTTGCCAAAAGAAAAGCAGCGATAAAGAAAACAATAATATTAAAATTTAAACCTTGTGTAGTTGTATTAGGAATTAACATAGAAACAACTGCTTCTGGTACATTACTTTCTAATAATTCTTTAACAGTTGCTGATGATAGTCCAAATTTTGTTCCAATAGAACCAACTAAAGCAACTAAAGGAATAAGAGATACAACAATAAAAAAAGCGAGCTGACCAGGTAAAATCCTCATCTCGGGTCTTTTTATAATAAAAATAACTTTTTTAAAAAATTCCCTTGCTCGCTCCATTTTCTACTCCTATCTTACTTTAAGCCTTGTTTTTTAGTCATCATTTCAAGGGTTGCTTCATTAATAGCATCATCTAAACTTTTAATATCATCTAATATCATACTATAACCAACACCAGCTCCAAATTCATGTGGTAAATCTTTTAATTCTTTAGAAAGCTTTTGCGCATAAGTAGATACTTGCTGTTCACTATAACCAACAAGATAAATCAAAAATTCATTACCATCAGTTCGAATAATTTCACTATTTTCAAGCTGTGTATTTACCAATATAGAAGCAGCTTTTACAATTAGCTTATCGCCTTCTTCATGACCATAGTTATCATTGACATATTTAACATTATTTAAATCAATCATCACAATGGCTTGTGGATAAACTTTACTAGCTTCCCATTCTGGTGTCTTTTTATTCAGATAATTACGGTTTTTCAACGATGTCAGCAAGTCAGTATATTTATGTCTATCTTCTTTTCTAACTTTTTTGATTTTATGTTTTTGTTTAAAGAAAATAAATAGAACAAAAAGTACAATTAAAGGTAAGGAAACAAGTGCTAAGATGATAAAGAACAATTGTGAAAATGACTTTCTTTCCATCGTAGAACGGTTAATATCATCAAGTCCACTATTACGGTAATTATAATAAGAATTAGTATTGATAATATAATTAAATAAATTGTAAAAAGCTTCATTATCTTGTTTTACCATAAATTTATAATCATTAAGCATTGTATTGGTATATAAAGCATCATATTTTTTAAAGTAAATATTTTTATAATGGTTATAAACTTCTCGATCAACTACTAACAATTTGTCTTTTGCTTTTTGAGATAGTTCTTCTAAATTTTCATATGTTGTAATTTGACTACGACTACTATTTTCAAAATAGCGATACAAAGCATTATCAGGAAGCATTGCAATTTCTTGATCTTTTAAGCTTTCAAAAGAATTGATAATATGATGATCTTTTTGTCTACCAAGAACAACATAATCTTCAACAAAAGTCGAAAGTGTTGCTAAATAATTACTACGACTAGCTCCATCATCATAATAATCAAAATAAATATCAACATCACCTTTATCAATAGCTTGTTTCAAAGCTTGTCTTGTTGCATATTTTTTATAAGTGAAACTAATATCTGTCAAACGACTAATACGATTAATATATTCACCAGCAATACCAGCTACTTTTCCATCGACTTCTATTTCATACGGTGTATTTTCAACATAACCATAAACGTAATTTTTAGATATTAAATCAGCTTTTGTTTTGGCAGATAAATTATTTTTTTCAACATAATAATTTAAATACGCTTGGTTATATTCTGAAACATAACGCTTATTTTTCCATTTATTAAAATATTTTTGAACAATGGCATTTAATTGCGTATTATTATCACTAAGTGTCAACACAACTTGACGATTTAATTCTGTAAAATAATAGTTAATAGAATAATTACTTTTTCCAATCGTCTTATCTAAATACATAATATTTGGAATAATAACCATATCAACTTCATCTTGATCTAAAGCTTGAAACATCTCATCAATCGTTTGATAAGTTTTATAAACTAAATTAGAACCAGATTTTAAGTAATAACTAATTAATGCGGCATCATTTTGGAAAACACCAAACGTCAAATCATGCATATCAGAAACATGGTTTAAACGCACATAATCTTTTCCTAAAGCTATATAACCATCCGTAAATAATAATAGGTCTTTATCTGTTAGTTTTTCATCTGCTTCTAATACTCGAAAGCAAAAATAATTTTTAGTACAAGATTCTGTTTTATTATAAGGAATTTGGTTAAATTCAAGTCCAACATTTTTTTGAAAATCTGCTAAAAAATCAAAAAAGACACCTGTTCCATTCATACCATACAAAGGATAATCATTAATAACTTCAAAATCAACAACATTTGTTTTATTATTTTCTACCCATTTTTTTTCTGTTACAGTCAATGTATTCTTAGCATCTTGTTTATTATAATAGAAATAAACACCTAAAAATACCGCTACCACGACAATAATCGGTAATATAATAATTGTTTTCTTTTTCATGATTGCTCCTATCTATCCTTCGTCCATGAATAATGATCATTATTTTGATGGCGATAACCTATAATAGGGAATTTCTCGTCTTCTTCATTTTTAGTAATAAATATTTGAACATCAAAATAATCTTTCTGATCTTCATCTAATGCTTCATCAATTTTATCTGTAAAAGTTTTTGCTGTATCAACACTTGTATCTTTTTTGACAGTAATCATGACATTTAAGATTCTACCAGATACATTAGTAGATACACTATCTACTTCTTCTTTTTCTTCTAAGGTAGATTTAATTTGTTCTAGTTTACTATCTCTAATACGTACCTTTTCAATTCCGTCCAAACGATCACCATAAATTGCTTTTCCATTATTAGGGAAAAAGACAAGTTTAACCGTAAAAACACCAATGGTTAAAATCATACAACAAATAAATACGATAACTGCTCTTTTGTTATTTTTTAATAATTTTTTAAAATCTTTCATCTATTTCTAACACCATCCTAATGATAACATTATAGCACAAGGATAGGAATTCTTTCAATAGATAGTTACAAAAGAAAAAACTAGATACATTATCTAGTTAGTTCTAAAAAATATTATTAAAAATTAGTTTTGATGTTTTTTGAAATAAACACTAGCTCCAGCAACACCAGCTAAACTAATTGCTCCAATCATTCCATAGAAAGCAATTGGATCAGCTGTATTTGGATTTTCTACGACTTCATTTGTTTGTACTTTTTCATCTGTATAAACTAATGAATAAGTTGAGAATTTATCTGTATCAAATGAAAGTGTTCCATCTTCATTTACTGTTGTATTTAAGACTTCTGTTTTGCCATCATGAACACGGATAACATAATAAATACGTTTATATCCATCTGCTACTTCTTTTAATCCTTCAGGAATTGCTAAGGTAACAGTTACTTTATCTTCTGTTTCTAATACTTGTTCAAATAAAGTATTTTCATTTAATCCAGTAAATAAGTCAATATTATAAAATCCTGCAATTGTATATTTACTTGCTGCTTCTTTAATTAGTTTTGCTACATCTTCATCAAGATCATCTTCTTTTACTTCATCAATACTAAGAAAATCATCTAAATCCTCTTCACGAAGTGTATAAGTTTCTCCTGTTTCTGTATCTGTATATTGATTGAAGTCAACTTTTAATGTTCCACCATCAGTAATGTTTACTTTATCACTTACTAAATGATAAATACCACCAGTAATAGTTGTTTCACCTGCATAATTCCAAATTGGTTCTGTTGGATTACCACTTTTTCCAATACCATTATGATTATAAGTTCCACCATTAACTGTTAAGTTAGCATCTGCACCAATATTAGCTAAAACTGCTGATGAATTTTTATCAGTTGTAAAGGTACCACCATTAACTGTCATATCACCAAAATCATCATTTTTAATATATTTATTATTATCTGTTATTTCAAAATTACCATCATTAATAACTAATGTTGATCTTGTTTTATCGGTATTTTTTTCAGGAAATTGCCATCCATTATCGATTAAAGATGAAGCTCCATTATCCGTGATTGTTGGTGAAGAAATTTTAAATGTTCCACCATCAATAGTTGCACTACCATGGTTTTCAAATACATAATAACCATTGGTTGGTGTTTCAACACGACTATAAGTACCATCTTTTACAATTAAAGTACCATTGTTTTGTAATACTGCTTTACCCTTTGTATCAGCAGTAACTTGTCCTTTACCTTTAATAGTTAAGGTTGCGCCTTTTTCTACAATGATAGTATGTTCACCACTATTGGTAATATTATGACCTGCTAAATCAAGCGTTGCTTTACTACCAGAAGTTAAAACAATACCATCTGTAATGTCTTCACTTAATGTAAAATCAGAGTTGATGGTTTTAGCATCTACAGCAAAAGGCATCGCAAGAACTGATAAAAATGCTAAAGACCCAAATAATTTCTTTTTCATTTTTCCTCTCCTTCTATTATCCTAAGTATAACAAATATTTTAAATTAAGCAAGCAAAAATCAAAAAAAGACAGTAAATTTTACCATCTTTACATTTTTTTTAGTTGTTCTATCAATAGATCATTAGCTTTTTTTGGATTGACACTACCCTTTGTTTCTTTCATAACTTGTCCCATTAAGAATTTTAATGCTCGATCTTTTCCTTGTTGATAATCAGAAACACTACTAGGATTAGCAATAAGTACTTTTTGAATAATGTCTAAAATAAGAGTGTCATCACAAATATTTTGAATGTTTTTATCTTTTAATATTTCTTCTATACTTTTATCAGATTTCATTAAATCATCGATCATTTCTTTAATGTTCTTAGTAGAAATTTCGCCTTTTTCTAATAAAGCAATAACATCTACTAGCTTTTTGGCACAAAGTTTTGTTTCAAAAATAGAAACAGATTTTCTATTTAAGTAAGATGATATGTCACCAAGTAATAAATTACAAGCTATTTTATAATCACATGGAAATTCTAATACTTGTAAAAAGAATTGGTTTAAGCTGCGATTTGCAATCAATTTTTGAATTTGAATAGTATTTAAGCCAAGTTGTTGATATTTTTCTCTTAATTCATCTGGTAATAATGGTAAATCTTTTAAAGCATTTTCAATAAAGGTATCATCAAGATGTACAAAAGGAATATCTGGTTCTGGAAAATAGCGATAATCATTACCTGTTTCTTTATAACGCATTAAGACAGTAGTTTGTAATTTATCATCAAATCGTCTTGTTTGCTCTTTAATCATTTCATTTTTTTCATAGCATTCTTTTTGTCGTTCGATTTCTTTAGTAATACTAAGTCCAACATTATGAATAGAACCAATATTTTTAATTTCGCATTTTGTTCCTAAGACATCAGTTTTAGAAATAGAAACATTGGCATCACAACGCATACTTCCTTCTTCCATTTTACAATCAGAAATATCAGCATAAAACAAGGTTTCTTTTAATTTTTCAAGATAAGCCATTGCTTCTGCACTAGAAGAAATACAAGGTTTTGTAACAATTTCAATTAAAGGAACACCAGCACGATTAAAATCAAGTAAGCTAACACTACCACGGTGTGCACTTTTACAAGTATCTTCTTCAATATGCATCTCTTCTATTTCTATTTTTTTCGTAACACCATCGACTTCAATTTCTAAATAACCATTCGTTCCAATCGGTGTTCTATTTTGAGTAATTTGATAATTTTTAGGATTATCAGGATAAAAATAGTTTTTACGATCAAAGTGCATTTCTTTTTGAATAGTACAATGTAAAATATGACAAGCTTTAACTCCAAGTGCCAAAACTTGTTGATTGATAGTAGGAAGTGTACCAGGATATCCTAAATCAACAGCATTAACACAAGTATTAGTAGGCATACCATAACAATTAGCACTATTTGAAAAAATCTTACTGTTTGTTTTTAATTCTACATGGACTTCAATTCCTATAGTTGCTTTATACTCCATGATATCCCTCCTCAATAAAACTTGCCAATTGATACATTGTCGCTTCATCAAAGGCTTTTCCAATAATATGTAAACCAATTGGTAAAGTATCTGTTTTTAAAGGAACAGAAATACCAGGTAATCCAGCCATATTAACAGGAATAACCAATACATCATCCATAAATGATTTTTTTGGATCATCTAAAGATTCATCAATTCCATAAGCAACAGTAGTAGTAGTTGGTCCAATTATCAAATCATAATCAGCAAATACTTTATCAAATTCTTTTTTCATATCATCACGAATCGATAAAGCTTTATTATAATATTCTGTTGCATTCTTTCCACTAAGTAAATAAGAACCAACCATAATTCTTCGTTTTACTTCATCTCCAAAGCCTTCTTGCCTACTACGACAATACATGTCTTCAATATTTACTGGATTTTCACAGCGATAACCATAACGAACGCCATCAAAACGTGCTAAATTACTACTAGCTTCTCCCATCGCAATAATTTGATATAAACTAACTGCATGTTCTAAATATTTCATAGAAACAACATCAACTCTTGCACCTTGTTCTTGCAAAAAAGCAACGACTGTTTCGATTTTTTCTCTTATTTCAGTAGAAACAACATCACTCATAAAATAACTAGGTACAGCAATTTTCAAAGAAGTAATCGGGTGCCCTATTTTTCTTGTAAAGTCTTCCTTGTCTTTCTTAGCAGAAGTTAAATCTTTTTCATCTTCTCCAACTAAAATATTTAAAAGCATCGCATTTTCTTTAACAGTTCTGCTCATCGGACCAATTTGATCTAAACTAGAAGCAAAAGCAACTAAACCATAACGAGAAACTCTACCATAAGTTGGCTTCATCCCAACAATACCTGTATAACTAGCAGGTTGACGAATACTACCTCCTGTATCACTACCTAAGGAAAAAGGCACAATACCAGCAGCAACGCAAGCAGCCGATCCACCACTAGAACCTCCTGCAATCTTTGTTTTATCGCGCGGATTTAAAGGTGCTCCAAAATAACTAGTACGACTAGTAGAACCCATGGCAAACTCATCCATATTAGTTTTACCAACGATTAATAAATGGTTAGCTTTTAATTTTTCTACCACCGTTGCATCATAAATAGGAATAAAATTCTCTAACATTTTAGAAGCACAAGTCGTCCTTAAGTCCTTTGTCATAATATTATCTTTGATAGCAATAGGAATTCCATAAAAAAGATTGTCTTTCTCTACGTCATTCATCGCTTTCGCTTCTTCTATTACGTTTTCATTGATAGTAATAAAAGCATTCAATTCTTCATTTTCTTTAATACGTTCTAAAGCTTCCGTTGCTAAATCAACTGGTGTAATTTTCTTTTCTACTAATAAATTATGAATTTCTTCTAACGTTAAATCTAAATATCTATTCTTCATGAATCATCACCGGCACTTCTATAAAATTTCCATTTCGACTTGGTACATTTGCTAAAGCAAGATGACTATCTAACATTTCTCCTACTGTATCATCTCTTAATCTAGCACTTTCCATAACAGGAGTAAACATCAATTCATCATCGTATCCTGTTACATCATTTATTTTTTCTACATCATCTAACAAAATCTTTAATTGCACTTGAAACTTTTCAATTTCTTCTTCATTTAAACCAATACGAGCAAGATGTGCAACATGTAACACTTCTTCTTTTGTCAATCTATCATCCATGCAAATTCTTCCTTTCTACTGCTTTATTTTAACACAAAATAAAATAAGAGCAAAGTTTTTTATGAAAAGATAAAGAAAAACATTTATAATAATAAATTATAGGAAAGATGAAGAAATGAAAGTAATCAGTATCAAAGAACCATATGCTTCCTTTTTAGCAAACGGTATGAAAAAAATAGAAACAAGAAGTTGGAAAACAAATTATCGTGGAGAATTATTTATTCATGCTAGCAAAACTGTAGCAAAAAAATATATGACAAATGATACAGTAAAAAAACTAGCAAAAACCATCGACATGCAAAATGGAAATATTATTTGTAAATGTCTTTTAGTAGATTGTGTTTATATGGATGAAGAATTCATAAAAAGGATAAAGAAAAACAAAAAAGAATATTATCTTAGAGAATACAAAATAGGAAGATACGCTTGGATATTAGAAAATATAAAACCAATTTCTAAAATACCCGCTAAGGGTCATTTAAATATCTGGAATTTTGATGGAAATGATAAAATAAAAAAAGACAAGAACAACTAATATTCTTATCTATAATTGATTGTAAACAAAACAATTAGATGGTAATTTTTCCTTTTCTAAATGGACTTCATCATTGGATAAAACATGTGTACACGTACCATCATAAAAAACTGGAAAATGACGATAATGAAGATCCACCAAATCATAAGTCTTACCTTTTTCTAGATCCATAATATTACCCTTAATCAACATAACTTCTACTCTACCACTTGTCTTAACAAGCAATGGAATATCTCCAAATAAAGTCTTTACGTTTTCAGAAAGTATCATAATTTCTTTTTCTGATAATTCAATAGATACTGTCAATGCCAAATAACCAAGTCGATACAAATAATAAGCAGTATACGCATTATAAACATTTAAATGATAAGTACCAATCACTTTCCTACCATGAACATCCATAACATTTGATAAAGCACTAAAATCTTTAATATCAGAAAAAGAAAATTCATTTCTTGGTATAATTTGATACTGTTGCAAATTTCCAAATTCTTTTCTTGTCACCTTTGAATAAGTAACTTCATTGATAATTGGTTCTGGATAATCATTTAATAAAACTCCAATTAATCGTTCGCTAAGAATTCTTCTTGCCACATTAATATCACCCATGCGGACAAAGATAGCATCATCACTTTCTATAGTAATATGTGTTGCAACAAATGGTGTATTCCCTAATTTTGCAATTTGTTTTTCAATTCGATCTCTTGTTACTGGTTGATTTTTAGATACTTCTACAACTTCTCCTTTATAAGAAACTACATGAGAAGAAGAATCCTTGAAAGTAATTTGCAAAGGTTGATGTGCTTTGGCAATCACTTGAATTTCAATAGGTATTTTCTTAGTAATACTATCTTCTTTAACATCTAATAAAGAGTTGCTAGTCAAACAAACATCATCTAATATCTTTAAACCAACTTTATTATCAACCATAATAGTTTGTCCTTTATCAGCATGATGAATCAATTGATCCCTTTGATTATATAAAAAGTTTACGATCATTCCTTTTTTACTATTTGCAAAGCGAATACCATCATTTTGATATAAAGCATGTTGTAATAAAATTGTAACTTTATCATCACTTACCCTAATTACTTTTCCAATTTTCAACCCAATGTGATTAGGTGATAAAGGATTAATCAGTTCCTTTTCTTCAAATAGATGTCCTCTTGTAAATCCACGATAAAATAAACTTTGTAAATCTTCTTCTTGTTTTGGACTAGGTAGTTGTCCATCTAAAATTTGACGATAATAAGAAGTAATAAACGCCACATAACTAGCACTTTTCATTCTTCCTTCTATTTTTAAGCTAGTAACATTGCTAGGTAACAAAGAAATAGCTTGACCAACTTTTAATTCTTTCATCGAAAGTAAATAACCATCTTTTATTTTTTGATCTTTTAAATATAACTGATATCGCTGCCGACAACTACCAGCACATTCCCCACGATTGCCACTTCTTCCACCTAGACGCTGACTAAATAAACAACAACCAGAATAACTAACACACAAAGCACCATGAATAAAAACTTCGATTTCAATTGGTGCAGTTATTTTTTCTATTTCTTCTTTAGTTAATTCTCGTGGTAAAACAACTCTTTTTACTCCCATTTGATAAAGTAATTCTATTGTTTTGATAGTACTACTATTCATCTGTGTAGAAGCATGAATCACTAAATTTGGGTATTTTTCTAAACAAAGACTAATCATCCCAAAATCTTGCATAATAATAGCATCAACACCATGATGATATAAAAATTCTACTTGCTGCAAAAATTCTTCTACTTCGCCATCTTTAATTAAGGTATTCATCGTCACATATACTTTAACACCATAAATCTTACCAAGATGTAACACTTGTTCTAATTCTTCCATCGTAAAATTAGGAGCAAAACTTCTTGCTCCAAAACTTTTTCCAGATAAATAAATAGCATCTGCGCCATGATTAACCGCTGCAATAAAAGATGCCATATTCCCTGCTGGTACCAATAATTCCAAACAAACCACCACCTAAAATTATTTTATATTATCTCTTAATTAAGAAGATAATGCAAGTGTAAACGGATTTTCTTTTGTTCCTTCTCCCCCAGTAATAATAACTTGAGATTTTAAATTCATGCTAGGTCTAATTCCATAGGAAGTTGTAACTTGGGCACTAATAACACTACCAATAGTGTTCATACAATAAATATTGCTAGAACTCCATGGTGTTAACAACCAATAAATTGTACCATTCTCATATTTATCAAGAATTCCCGTATTTAATTCTCCCAACCTTAATAGACCTACTTTAGCAACTGTTGTATTTGATACTAATGCAGTACCTGATGCATTAGCATATTTTGTTAGTTTATAATTATAATTTGTCTCACTTCCTACTGTTCCTAAATACCAGGTTGTACTATCTTCTATCATATTGACTTGATCAGTTGTTAAATAACTACCACTTGTTAAGTATTCTCCATTTAAGAAGGATCCTATTGTATTATTACTTGAATAATTAACTTCTGAACTTGCAAAAGCCATTTTTTTATAACTTCCACTTTCTTTTAAAGGAGTAGCACTTACTATTTTAGTAGTTCCTAGTATTTCATGACTAACAATCTGATATAAATTATTCTCCCCTGTTCCAAAACGAATGTACTCACCACTATATCTTGTTGCTAGTTTGGTCCCTGTTGCTGGTGTATCCTTATCTCCTTTCAAACGATAAGGATCAGTTTCTGTTCCGCTTCCTGATACAACTTCTACACTTGATTTTAAGTTAATTGCAGGACGGATAGAAAGTGAAGTATCAGCAAAACTATCAAATAAGCGCCCAAAAGAATCTATATAATGCACACTAGAAGTATTTTTCGGTGTTAATGTCCACCAATATCGTCCATTATTTAAATAACCAGTAGATTTTTTTGCATTCCTATAACTTATTGCCTGTTCATATATATTTAATAATCCTACAACACTTGTTACCATCGTTGTTTTTGCTGGTTTTGTCGTTATAGTTGTTTGTGTTGCATTCCATACACTATCAGTTTTAATAAAGTCTTGATAATTTCTTAAATTTCCTAAGAAACCATCAGTCGTTGTATCATTTAACCACTGCTGCATATAACTTCCTTCAAAGGCTGTATTATCTGATGCATTATATGGAATAGATGATATATTCCACTGTGTGATTAGTTTGACACTATTATCACTTGGATCAATCGATACTGCTCTCCATAACTTACCACTATACCAAACATAGTTATTTGGATCTTCTCCTGTAATAAAAGTTTGTTCTGAATTAGAAGTATCTAAATTACTTTTATTTGCTTTTTTTAATTTACTTACTAAAGCATCATTACTTAATAAAGCATCTTTATCTACAGCCACTTCACATCCACCCGCTTGAAAAACATGATGCTCATATACTTCTTTATTTTCTTTTGTATCTATACACACTAAATTATATTGATATGTTGTTTTTCCTTTTTCTTTAGTATAACGCACAACAGCATCACTACAATCATAACGGCTATCAGTATAAGGTTTAATTAAATCACTATTTAATAAATCTTGATAAGAAATATCAACACACCCTAAAAAATAAGTTGTTCCAAGATCCGTTAAATCTTCATCTTCCCTTGCAACATATACCTTAGCAGCGGCAACCAAAGTATCAGCATAATAATCAAATGTCTTATACTGATTATCATTTTTTAATTTACTAACAGATGGTATCACTAATAACAAAATAATTGCCATAATCGTAATAGACGCAAGTAGTTCAATTAAAGTAAAACCCTTATCATTCTTCATTTTTCCACCACCATTATCTTAAAGTATTTCTTTATCTTCTTTAATACTTTTCATTTTATCATTCAATATTAGCATTTTATGATCAAGATCATTAATATCAAGTGCACACTTATAAAGATTATCACTTATTTCTTTTGGTATTTGTCCTTGAAATTTATACCCAATTTTATGATCAAGACTAGCCCAAAAATCCATTGCCATTGTTCGTATTTGGATTTCTGCTTCTACTAGTGTAACACCATCCATCAAATAAACTGGTACATATACTAATAGATGATAACTAGAATATCCAGTTTCTTTAGGATTTGCAATATAATCTTTACGATTGTGAATAGTAATTTGATCACATTGTTCAATCATTTCAACAATTTTATAAACATCAGGTAAAAAAGAGCAAACAATTCTAATTCCTACCATATCATGAACATGCTCTTTTATATTTCTAGTTGTAACATCATACCCTCTACTGGTTAGTTTTTTAACAATACTATCATAACTTTTAATTCTACTTTTAACATGTTCCACCGGATTATAATGATTTTTATAAGTAAAATCTTTTAATAAAATATCAAGTTGTGTTTCTAATGATTGTAAAGCTGCAGAATATTCCATTAATAAAATTTCTAAGCTTGTATTTTTTTCTTTCACTACAAAGCTCCTTTCTATGAACAAAAGACACCAGATTAATGTTCATTTAAATCTAGCGTCTCAATTTCTTCTACAACGGCCATCTGTTGTTCTACAATAATTCTTAGTTTTCGTTTAAATATTTTCATATTTTTTTCTAACAGATCGGCTGCATTTTCAATTTTTTCTGCTTTTAGCAAAGCTTCATTGACAATTCTTGAAGCATTATTTTTAGCATTATGAATGAGACTATCTGCTTCCTCTTGAGCTAATTGTTTCATGTTATCTGTTGTTTTTTGTGCTTGAATAAAAGATTGCTTCAAAGCATCTTCTAATTGTTCATAATGTGCTAATTTATCAGATAATAAAGCAATTGTATCTTTTTGCTTTCGACATTGTTGGATAATCCCTTCTGTTTCTTTTATTACGTCATCTACAAACTTATTTACTTCAGCACGATTATAGCCATTCGCTTCATAATTAAATTTGTCCATTCTATCACATCCCTTTTGAAGGATCTATTTACCAATCAAATTCATCGTCATCATCTTGTGCTTTTGCTTTGGTTGCTTTCGTTGGTTTAGATGGTACATTATCTTCACTGATTTTGCCTTCTACGTTTACATTATTTGGTGTACACAAAAATATTCCTCCACCTAATTTTTGTAAATCTCCACCAATTGCATATAAAGTACCACTTAAGAAATCAACAATTCTTTTCGCTTGATCTGGTGTTACTCGTTTTAAATTAACCACAACTGCATTTCTATCTTTTAAGTAATCTGCAATTTGTTGTGATTCAGAATAAGCTCTTGGTTCAAGCAACATCATCTTACTTCCAGCGATTCCATTTTCATAACTATAATCTTCTCTACTCACTTTATAATACTCCTCATCTTTTACTTCTTCTACTTCATCTGGTTCTTGTCCAATTAGTTTTTTTAATTTATCAAAACCCATTATTATCAATCCTCCTATTTCCACTTTACCTATTATACTTCATTCTAACATAAAAAATGGCAAATTACCAATCATTTTGCAAGAAAATGATGAAAACATTCTGTAAATTTAGACACTATGATACCAAATTTGACAAATATTAACATTATTTGACAATGGCTCTGGATTTGGCTTTAAGAAATATAGATGAACTGGCACTAAAAAGGCACTACCAAAAGCAATACAATTCCCAGGTTTTAAGTTTTTCAGCATATCAACCACCTCGATAGAAATATTTGGTACCATTTCTTTAATATAAGCTAAATCTTTAGGGTGAAGGGTTCGAAGAATAAGAAAATTAGAACATTGCGAAATAGCGGTATCAGATAATTCACTAGGACGTTGGGTAATCAAACCTAACAAGACACCATACTTTCTTCCTTCTTTGGTAATTCGATCAAAAATATTATATCCAAGTATTTCTGTATCTGTATCTTTTTGAACATAACGATGTGCTTCTTCGATGATAATGTGGTAAGAAACACTTCCTCTTTTTGGATTTTCTACAGCTGCTTGAAATAATAGTTTGGATAAAATTTTTGTAATTACTTTTGCCAATCTATCATCAATATAACTGATATTAAAGTTCACAATTTGACACTTTTTATGATCAAACGATGTCAATAATTCGCGAATAAAGGACTCTCTTGACAAATACGTTTTGCGATCAAAGAAAACATGATTGGGACTATTGACTAAAGAGTGCAAACGAACGCTTAAGACATTTGCATAATCATACACTTTATCACTTTTCAAGATTCCCTCACTAATAAGAGCAAAATCTAGGGCTGTTTCTAAATCTTTTAAGGTATAAGCAATCATCTTAGAAAAAGCTGCTACTTCTTGTTGCTCTTCTTGAATGAAACTTTTAACAAAGTTAACAACCAATTCCATTTCCTGTAATTTTCCCATTTTATCAATATAAAGACATTGCTTCAAGCTTCTTGTATAACCTGGCTGAACAATCTGACTATCTAAGCTTAAGTCACTAGTATGAAATTTTGTTAAAACAGCAATTACTTGATCACGTATCTTACTAGATTGATGACCACTTAATAAAATATCTAAAACCGCTCTTGCTATAATATCATTTTTCGCTACAATTACATCTTTTTCTTCACCGGTTAAAATTGGAACAAGTTGCAAAGTTTTCTTTAATAGTGGTAATTGGTTAGGCGTAGTAGCATCTAATAATAATGCTAAATCATCAACATCTAATAGCCATAATGGTATTTTCAAGATATCACTATCACCAAAAGTAGCATTCGTTGTATATGTTTTATAACGAAGATTAGGATTTGTAACTGCTAAATTAGAAAACGCATTTGTATATTCACCATACGCATCAAATAAGAACACACTAGCACCAAGTGGAGCTTTCTGCATATCAAAAAAGATATTTTGTAACATACGACTAACTGAAAAAGATTTACCACTACCACTATTTCCTAAAATAGCAAAATGATTACTAAAAAAAGCATTAATATTAACATGAATGGGATAATTTTGATAAATTGTAGAATAGCCTAAAGGAAATGTATTCTCTGTTTCTGTTTGTGGACCTAACATCATAGCAAGTTCTTCAAGCGTTATCATACGAACTTGTGAACGAAAAGATGGTTTACTACTAACCCCAGGCAAAAAGATCCCATCTTTAATTTCTCCTACTATATTAACTGTTGCACTGGTCATGGTAGAACTGACAATTTCCCCTACAATCTTAATCTTATCATCTTCAAATACAAGATGTAGATTAATAAAATTTGCTTGCTTACTCATATCAATAGAAAGTTCTACGATGACTTGATTGTGAATAATTTCTTTAATTGTTCCTAACATATTTATACCCTCTTATTCTAAAAATATTATACTATGAACAACCAAAAAAATACAATCCCTAAGAATTGTATTATTCATCAAAGAAATCATCGAAGAAATCATCATCATCGTCCTCTGGAATTTCAAAAGGAACATCTTTTTCATTTTTAACTGGTTCTGAAACAGGTAATGATTGCTTTTCTTCAACTGGTGGAAGTGTCTTTTCCATTTCTTGTTCCTTTTGATTCTGTGCTTCTTCTTTTTCAAGTTCAGCAATTCTTGCATCGATTTTCTTCACCATTTCATCTATAAATGCTGGAGAAAGATCAGGTTTTGCTACTGGTTTTTGTTGTAGACCAGGATTTAAAACAGGAACCGGTGATTCATTTTGAGAAACTTGTTGTCTATCTAATAAGTTAGGCGGCATAAATGGTGCACCACCACTTTGAGCATCTACATTAGCAGCATTCACCATTTCAATCAATTTGCGTTTTTTTTCTTCTTTGACAAACGTACGAATATCAAATGTTTTAACTGGTAATTTTTCTCTTGTAACAAATTTTGCTTTTGGATATTTTTTGCCCCAATCTATTTTAAAATCAGGTGTCATCTTTGTCTTAAATGGTTGTTTACGTAAACGTAAAACAATAACTTCAAACTGCTTCATACGCTGCAAATCAGAAACTGTAACAAGTGGTGTAGATGCTGTTTTATCATCTTTTTTACTCTTTACCTCACCACACATTTTAGAAATTTCTTCCAATGCTGCTAATTCTGTTGAAATCAAATAAATAATATTACCACAGTTACCACGAATGGTTTCAGCATTTTCTTTTCCATAAACTTGATTTAACTGTGCATAGTTCTGAATGATCATCGTAAAACGAACATGACGAGAACGAGCTGCAGTAATCATGGTTGTAACATCCTTTAATGGTGGCATATTAGCAAACTCATCCAACAAGAAATTGGTACGAACAGGAAGTTCTCCACCATTTTCCTGTGCTACATCAATTAAAGTTTCATAACATTGTTTTAACAAAATAGTAACCAAAGAGTGATACGTTTTCTTTTCATCTTGAATAACAATGAACAATGCTGTTTTCTTTCGACCAATATCAGCAAGTTCAATATCACTACGGCTTAACATTTCAGAAAGATTTTCTCTTGAAGCAAATAATTTAATTTTTTGTTTAAATACAGAAAGAATAGATGCTTTTGTTTCAGAAGGTGCCATAATGGTACCAGAAGCATTGATACTAGCAGCACTAGTCGGATCTTTTTCACTAAAATATTCTTTAATATAAGTAGTACCACCACACTTTTCTTCTCCAACAGTTGTCATTAAATTAATGCTATTAATGTTGATCTCTTCTTCTTCTGCATCTTCAAAAAGACCTAAAGCAACACCAGAAAAATAATCAGCAGATGTCTTTTCCCAGAAAGGATCAGCATTACTACTAGATTCATCATACAAAATATTTAATGCTAAGTCATCTAATAGCTCAATGGCTTTATCTTGATTCCCATTTTTATACATTCTATAAGGTAAGGAAAGTGGATTCCAACAAGTACCATTTTGTGGTTCACGAAAGTTTAATACTTGGACATCATACCCTTTGTCACGTAACATTTCTGCTGTACTTTCATAGATTTCACCTTTAGGATCGGTAATGATCATAGATTCGCCAGCTTTTGCTAAAAACTTAACAGTCGGTTTAATAACAGTTTGTGTTTTACCACTACCAGTGGCACCAATAACTAGTGTATGATATTCACCATTATCTACCCATGCTTCCGTATCTTTTAAAATAAGAGGAACACCAGCTGCCTTAGACGTTTCATCTTGCGGTCTAACCATGGCAAGTTCTGCTTTTAATTCTTTATCTTTTGCCCATCTAGAATACCCCTTATCTTTTTTCTCTGTGGTAAAACCAACGCCTTTTTCCATTTCAAAAAAGTAAGATTTTACACTAACTAACATACCGATAAGAGCACAAATATAGACAACTAATGTGACTCCTATTAAATCAGGAGAAAAAGCTGGAAAAGGATTGAATGTACTAAAATAACCTTCTGTAGCAAAGCTGTGTAAATTGACAACACCAATACACACAATATACAACAAGAAGATGGCAAATATACCAAATATTACTAAATCATCTTTATCAGCCCTAAATTTTAGTTTCATAGTTCATCCTTCTTTCTCTTATTCTTGACAAGACTTTATTTTCTTATATTGATTCTTCTGATATTCAAACATTTCAACACAATTTTTAGTACTATTATAGTAACCACAACCAGTAATAAATTCATAATTTCCATCTTGATTGGTATCTACTAAAGAATGGACATAACTACGGCAATGTTCATTTTCCTTATCTAAAGTATCCACCATGGAAGAAACTACCGTTATTCTATCATTCTTTACTACAAAAATAAAGGAAAATATTTTATCTGGTGCATAATTTGGTTCAAATAGATTAGAAACAGTGAAAATTTTCTCTTGATTCCCATCACTATCTAAGTCATAAGAAAACGCTTCTTGAAATATAATTTCTCTTGTAGAAATATTATACTGTTGTAAAATTTCGTCAACATAAGACATATCTTCTAAAGAAATAGTAGTTGTTGAATATTCTGCTACTTTAAAATCTTGATTAGAACGAACTGCAAGCATTGTACTACCATTTTTCTGAATTGGATGACGCTTTTTATCATACCATAAAAATTGGTCATTGTATAATAGGTAATATTTCCCTAAATAACTACCACGTTTATAAATAGAAAACTCCTGCCAATCATACAAATTGCTCTCATCACTTTTAATATCTTCCCATTTTTTACCTTCAAATTTCCACTTTGCAGTATTATCTACCATGATATACATCTTTCTTGAAGACTTATGAGAAGATGGAATCACAAAGAAATAAAACATAAAAAGCAAGTAAAGAAAGAGAAGGATAAAAACAATATAATAACTTTTTTTCTTTTTTTTCATTTTATTCCACCTTAAAACATACTATTTTATCTGTTTCTTCATAATCATAAGCTTGCCACATATCAGTTGCATTACTATCAGGATCAAATATTTTTATTGTATTACCTTCCACAGTATCAATAGCAACAAAGTGTGGACCACTTCGACCACCAACTTGTGCTGTACAATATAATCCCTGATCAAGTGTAGAAGAAATCTTATTTAATTTATCAGTCTGACTCAATCCATTTAAATAAATAATAGATTGATGCACAAATTTTGGTACAACTTGTGTAACTTTAGAATAATTAGACAATTTACCCTCACTAGTAAATGTATTGATAGTATTAAGTGCTTGAGCAAATGTTCCCGGATTAAATGTGGCAGCAGATACCATTGTTGGTAACGGAGACATATTAAGTACCCCACTTTTTTCAATCAACATCGCAATACTAGTAACTAAGCAGCCAATATTACCAATAGAATTTGCACTATTTGTTCCACCACCTAAAATAACATTACTCCAGGCAGGATCTTTTTGTTTCCAATTCATATAATCAGCTGAGGCAGTACAAGTAGAATTGATTATCTTGGTTCCAGAAGGATACATTTGTAACAAAATACTAGTGTAATCTAATCCTTGATTTGCTAAAGAAGACATTTTTTTAGTTTCTGTATCAGCAAAATTCGTCCATACTAATTGATTTTCACTATCAACATAAACTTTACCAACCACTTCATTTGCCCATTTTCTTTCAGAAGCATTTTGGGGAAGAGCCGAATGGAATGTCTTATGTCCAGCTAGAGTACCAGTAAGAAAATGAGTATCTTTTCTATTTTCATCTTCAAGATAACATCCTTTATCAGGATCACAATAATATTGATCAGCATTACAGTTCGTAATTTCCATAATCCACTGACCATTTTCCTGTTTTAGAGAATTTCTTTCTTTTGCTAAAGAATCAATGAAGGCAAAGTTTCTAGCAACTATCAATTGTGCCTTAAAAGCAGCCTCTTCATGTCCATCACCCATTTCAGCATAAGCAACACCTAAAATATATTTTTCAAAATCAACTAATTCTTCTCCTGCTAAAGGTTGTCGATACGATCCACCACAAGTAGTCGATTGCATCAAACGAACTTTAATATTACTTGGATTAATATTTGCAGTAATCATTTTATTTCCTTCATAGTGTACACGTGTCAAATTATATGTACACATGCCACCACTACTGGTAGTATCATCACTAGTTGTATCTTCACCAATAATCTCTTGGTATTCATCTAAATAATCAAGTACTCCTTGAGCCATTTCTTCATAATCATCAGTAGTATAATTTGGTAATTTTGATGGAAAAAATTCTTGTGCTAATTTTGTTTTTAGGGTTTCTAAGTTATAAGTTCCACTACCATCTTTAGAAGCAACAACAATACTTGCAACTTCATCCAACTCATCCTCAGTTAAATCCTCATATACTTTATCACCTTGATAAGAAAGCAAAACAAATTCCACAGCATGAACAATTCTACCTAATTGTGTTTTATCTTCACTACTATATTTTGAATCAATTAAAGAAATTAACTCTTTATTCGTATCATCTACATCATCACTTTCTTCACTATCGCTAGGATCAGTATCAGAAATATCACTATCTGCTTTAGCATCAGATACTTCCTTATCAAAAGAAAAGGCATTAACAACACTTGAAATTGCAACAACTGGAATTAATATCAAAAGAATTAAAAACAATATAGAAACAAGTACCCCCAAGAAAAGCGGAATAACTTGTGTTCTAATAAATCCTTTTATTGCTGCTGTAACTGGATTTTTATATTTTTTACGCTTAAAGAAAGAAAATCCACTAGATTCTTCATCATCCTCTTCTTCATCATCACGATTCAGCAGATTTGGTTTGCTTCGTTTCTTTTTTCCTTCGCCTTCTTTTTTATTATCTTTATCTTCTTTATTATCAGATTCGCCATTTTCTTTTTTGACTTTCTCTTCTTCTTTTTCTTCTTTTGTTTTTTTATTATCCGGATCTGTTTTCTCTCTATTTCTTTTATTTTCCAACACCTGATTTCGGCGATTTTGCAAAGCACGCCCTAAAGCATTTGCAATAATATTATTTCCATTTCTTGCTTGATTTGCTCGCCTTGCTATTGCCTGCTTAGGATCAAGTGCTCCAAAAGTAGAATGTTTCTGACGCTTATTAGAAGTATTACCACTCCCTTTTAAGGCATTAAGAACATGCGGAAAAACCTCACGTTTTTCTCCATTTTGAGGTTTTTTTTGTTGTTTATTTTCTTTTTGATTTTGATTTTGGAGGTTTTCCATCGTAACTCACCACCCTACTATTTTTTAAAATCCACCACCAGAGCCAAAGGATTCTAACTCTTCATTTGTCACTACAACATTAATACGCATTCGTCGATTACCACAAACAAACAATGCTTCTCCTTGCGAATAACGTTTAATACTATCTTTTTCATTATCATTTAAATCAATCAATCTTGATAAATCATCTACTGCTTGTTTCTTAAGACCCATCACTAAATAATAAGCTGAGTTATCAAAAATAGCTTTCCCTTGTGTAATAACAGCAGGATCAGAAAAATCACTTGGTTGTTGAGTAATAATAATTGTACCAGTATTATATTTACGAGCACGTCTTTGAACTTGTGCTAAGAAATCAGCTCCCAAAACGTTATTAGAACCAAGTAAAACATGGGCTTCGTCAACCATTAAAATAGTATTAACATTGACATCCAAACATAAGCCCCAAGCATATTTTAAAACATTAAAGAATAAAGCATTACGGACATTTGTATCTGAATTCATCAATTCCTTAATATTAAATACCATAAAATCACTATTAGCACTAACCGTCGTCTTACCATCAAAATAAAATTTTAACTCTTTCGTCAATGGTCTAATTTTAAGTTCCAAACGCTGCATAATATCACGTTCATGTGTCTGCTCTGTCATTGACATCAAACGTCCTTTGATAGTAGCATAAACATCGGTAAAAGTTGGATAATCTTGAGAAGTAAATTTAGAAAAATCTGTATTAAAATCAATTCCAAAACGTTTGTAAGTATCTTGGACAACTTCACTAAACATCGTTAAAACATCTTCTTCAATAGAAGGATCATAATAACGCATAAATGCTTTTAAAGATTGTAATGTTCTAGTTAAAACTGTATATCCTAAACCTTGAGCAATCTCTTCTTCATCAGCATCGATAATAACTTCTAATGGATTAATTAAACCAAATTCTCCACCTTTACCAATATCAATAGTATCACCACCAAAAGTACGTGTGATTTCTTCTAATTCATTTTCAGGATCGATAGCAACAATCTGGCAACCATTTCGTATATGACTACGTAAAATCAACTTAGCAGCTGTACTTTTACCACTACCAGAAGTACCAAGCATAATCATATTAGCATTATTCCGATTACTCTCTTTTCGAATTTGATATAAGAATTGATTGAATAAAATAACACCACCAGAGAAATCAACACCAAGCAATACAGATAAGCCAGGATCTTTAATACTATCAAAAATAAATGGATACATTGCTGCTATCGTAGGAGATGGAATCGGCGTACCAATTCTTTCTTCAACATCTTGACTTGGGAAAACTGGTAAAATACTTTTTAAAACTTTTTCTTGCTCAAAACGTAAAGAAATTGCTCTTAATTCCATGGCATCCAAATAATTCTTAACATTGACTTTCTTTAATTCTAATTCTTCTCTAGTATCAGCATTAATCATAATGTGCATTTGGAAATCAAAGATACGTGCTTGGCTAGAAGCAAGCATAGATACAAAATATTCCAAACTTTCTGCATCTTGTCGTATTTTTTCTTTAGCTGTTTGATCCTTTTCTTGACGATACTTTTCTCTTAAATCTGCAATTTGACGGTTAATCATTTTAGACATAGTAGAAAAAGGAACTGGTATATGCTTAATAACAATTTTAATACCACTCATAGAAGTCAGCATAGATAAATAACCAGGATTAATATATTTAGGATAAGATACCACCGTTAAAATTGTGGCATACTTATCACTAATAAAGAAATCGCTTGCATTAAATTGCAAACCTTTTGGAGCAATTTGACTTTTTAAACTTATACTCATACCGGCATCACCGTCCCAAACTCTGTTGATTTTCCTCCATTTAAGAAGTTCTCTAAAATAATTCGCAAATCATCATTACTAACCTGGCTAGCATTCAATCCACATCCTGCCAAGCCGTTGATTAATAAACGAATTTGTTTCTGTAATTTATTAACATCTCTATCTTTAAATAAAATATAATATTCCGTATCAACAATATTATTGTTAACAAAGGTATTACCCTTATCAATATCTTGCATAATGATTTTACGAATTGCTGGAGAAGTTGTATCATTATACAAAAGTTGTAATTGTGACATATAAATTGATATATCAACTGGGCGATCTGCTACAACTAACCAGAATTCAAAATCAATCATATTATAAAAGTTTTTTAAACTGATTAATACATTATCTTGTGCTTGAGCATCTAAGATAAAGATATTTCTAGGAGCAATTTTTACTCCAGTAACTTTTTGTTTGTTAGAGCAAACAATCATACCATTTTGAATAGATTCAACTGGTAACCAATCTTCGGTATAAGGACTACCGATCTTTCTTGACGTCTTCGACATCCTTCACACACCAACCTTTCCAAATATATTTCTGACGTGTAGTAAGAAATGTATATAACTCAATAATAATTGTTAACATATTATGATAATTAGGAACAGGAATAACTAAAAAAGTACAAATTGCTGCTGGTAAAAGCACTAAAAGTAATTGCAAAGTAGTTCCAACCGGCATAATGGCTAACAAAACAATTGTTACTAATACACCAACACCAAAGATAATAGCATCAGCCGGTCGAAATATACCAAAAATTAATGTCCCTCTTTTTGTATTTGCCGGAATTAAATAGTTCACTTATATCACACTCCTTTTCATTATGGCCTATGGCCACGGCCACCAGAACGAGGGCTACTACCAGTTTCAGATATAATAGCATCAACACCAACATCATCAAGACGAGAAACTTCTCCATTAGAATTTACATCAAATTGTGTTCTCTTATCTCCTTCACGTCTACGAACTCGGCTTGTATCTCCACCAAATTCTCCACCAGTAGTTGAATTAGTACCATAAGTACCTCTAACCTCACTAATACTTTTGTAATTCTTATCAAGTTTAGTAGACAATTCTTGTGCAGTTGATAATTTTTGCTCTGCTCTAATATATGTATCCCATAAAGACTGTTGATTTTGTCGTTCTGATACTCGTTGATTGTATTCTTTCATTGCTGCATTATAAGCATCATCATCCAAAACCTGTTCTTCTTTAAAGTGTTGCTTCTTTGGATTGTAAGGATCTATATTCGCAATTCCGGTAGGTACTTGAACTGTTTTCATAAAATCATCCTTATTTGGTGCTTCTCCAATTGGTGGTAATGATTTTGGATTAGAGAAAATTTTTGCATTTTTTAATTGCTCATAAGCAAGATCACGATTAAGTTGTGCTCTTTGAACAGCTTCCTGTTGAGCATGAGCTCTCGCTTTAGCAGTTTCCATAGCTTCATATGTCAATCCCATTTTACCCAAACGTCTTTCACGTGTACGATATAATGCACGATCCATCATACCACCCATTACACCACCACGCGCATCTTTGTCACCGGTTCTAATTTTAGCCATCTGATCACGATTTGTCTTCCACGAAGCAAATGGAGAAAAACCCTTTCCTTGTTTTATTGCTTCTTCAGCTCCACTCACTCCCTGCATCATACCAAGTGCAAAGCCAGCAGCACCTCCGCCACCAATAGCCATAGCAGCACCACCAAATAAGCCAGCAAGTCCAATATTACTCATTGGTTCGCCCTTAATTCCTAGAGCACTTTTTAAAAAGGCAGGAGCTTGTTTCATAAAAATTAAAATACCAATAATAATAACAACAGTAGATAACATATCAATAAAAGCATTTCCTGAATTAATACCTGCAAATGTTCCAGAGCTAAATAAAGATTGAATCAAAAAAGCACCAAAATAAATAATAGCAAGTCGTATGAACAAATCAATATAAGTGCTAATTAATGATTTCGTCCAATTGCCAAAAGCACCATCCTTTTGACTCTTAGGATCAACATAACTCAATATTGGAATTGGAGCAATCAATCTCAATACAGCAAGTTTTATTGCACGAACTGCAATATCAACTGTAAATCCTATTATAATAACAGACATAAAAGCACTAGAAAGCAAACCAACAAGTGGCATATAATTAAATGCATATACCTTTTTATTTAACTCAGAATCTTTACATTTTGTATTGATAACTCTAACAACACTAGAGGCAGCAAGAGCTTCATCCGTATAGCCAGAACGATAAACTTCTGCTGGACATCTCACATTAGGACACGGATTAGTATCCGGATCATAAGAAGAATTAAAATCAGAATCAGCACTTACCTGACTGGCATCTGTATAACAATACGGTTCAGATTCATTTTTAACATTAGGACGAATAAAAGTTTTAGCAACCTGTGCAGCTATATTACGACCAACTTCACTCAAATTATTGGCATCAATGTCATTAAAATCACGATCTAAATCATTACTATCATTATTTTCACTAGAACTGGTTCCACCACCAGTTGTTCCTAAAATTAAACGTCCCATAATATTTTCACGCATCATACTATCTTGAAATTTATATAAAAAGCCAAACAAAATACCATGATCATAAATATAGGAATTTAATGACAAGGCCTTTCCACTATTCGTTCTATCAGCTTCTTCAAGAGGAAGATTAATCGGTATAACAAGCAAAAGCATAAATAAGGCAGTTACTACTCGAGTAATAATTTTTGTACCACCTTGTTTTGAATCAGTTACTAAATCTGGATTAATAATAATATTTAAAATAGACATAGCAAGCTTGAACATCATCAAAATGCCAAGAATTAACTGTATACGACTATAAAAATTACGAATCACATCACCAGAAATGATTGTAGCTGTTGCTATAGCATAAAAAATTTTATAAACTGTACCCAAAATAGCATAACCAACATTATCAATGTGAGCTAACAGCTCTCTAATAATATCCCAATACCAAGCGGCTTTTGTAGTAGATCCCATACCATCACTCCTCCTATCAAAAACTATAGGATAAATATATCACTTTAATAGTATCATAGAATTAACTTAATTTCAAATATTTTATAGAAAGAAAAAAGAGCTTTACGCTCTTACTGTAATAAACAATTTGAATCAATTATTCCACCTAAAAGACTTATAATTAATTGAATAAGGGAAGGTAGCAAAAACAAGGCAATTGCTGCTACTAAACGCACCATTAATTTTTTTTGTGCTACTTTCATTGCATTTTCATCAGATGACATTACCGCCTTAATAAAATCAACAGAACTCAAAAGTACAACTAAAATTGGCCCTAACAACTTCATATAATTTAATATCTTTTGCAATAACCAATAAACAGATCCTTCATTCTGATCGGCAAACAATCCGCTACAACTAATAGATTGATTCATCCCATCCAAGCTAACGTTATTCAAATAATCTTTTTTTGCTTCACTACAACTAGGCGACAAATAAAGTTCATAGCGTGCTGTCGGGCTTATCGAATCCCCACCTGTTTTACAGGCATATACTTTTTCAGGACAACTTACATCCAAACTACTATTTTTATACACTGAATTCAAAAGCTCTTTAGTTAAATAAAAAGTTTTTTTATCATCATATGGTAGTTGCCAATCACCCTTGGAATACCCAGCAATTGTATACTCAATACTATCATCAATAGACCATTGTTTTGTACGTCCAGTACTAATTTTAAAGGAAACAGTATAAGATTCATCTATAGTATCTACCCCATCAGCATCTACTACCACAACAGGTGCAGAACAAGAATCAGAAACTTTTTCTATTTCGTTTTCAGTATCAGCATCTTCAATAATTGTTTCTGGTGAAACAACGAAATATCCAGCTGCATTAATAGAATCATCCTCTTTTACGAATGCTAGATTTGGTGGTACATTTTGAAGCACAATATTAGGGCAATGAAACTTACCATTTTTTTTTGCTTGTTTCAAATAAAAATCAGCATAACTATCCTGCAACGACCAAAAATAGCCATAACCATTTAATTGTTTTCTATCTATTTCAGGTAATTCAACCGTCGAAGCATTAGTATTAATTTTGAAAATAACTATATTAGAAAAACCATCATCCTGATTATACATATGTACATCATATTTACATTGTAATGCTTCCACATTGTTCGGCATGAATCCTAAGAAAAACAATCCTATAAGAAAAAGTAAATTTTTAATTTTTCGTTTCATACCTAACAATCTCCTTTTAATACGTTTTAAGCACAATTTTCTATCTAGTATCATTATAACGTATTTGCTACACGAAAGCTAGTACAAATTAAATAGAATACTAATTAAAAGTTAAGAAAGAATTAGCAATCAATAATTTTCCAATTGCATTATAGTAACAAAACAATACGTTTTTTAATTATTAACAACCATAATACAGTCTTATAAAACTACTAAAATTTTACCATCAACCTTTATTTTTATCATTACTATCTATTTCTACCATAATCGACATGGCCACCACTCCTTGAAGTAGAAAGTAACTCTGTCAAGAAACTAGATGATTTACTAGCAACACCAGAAGAAGCCTTTATAACTCTTTTAATAGCAGAAAGACTAAGATGAACAATTTCTCCATCAATACTAACATCAATATCATTAATTTTATTGATAGCACCAGAAGCAAGTGATGCTACAATAAATGATTGAATAGCTTGTTCGGAAAGTCCTGTTAAATCAATCGTCTTTCCTAAAATAATAGAATTATAAAAACCATTTGTTAAAACTCTTTGAGCCGCAGACTGTCCACCTTCTTTAACCATTTTTACAAGTAAAGAAGCAGATTCATCTGTCATTGAAATTCCAGGTAAACTTCCAAGTTTTGATAAACAAGCACTACTAGTACCAGAAGCAATACCATAAAGTGCTGCTCTCCATGGCTCATATCCTTCAATTAAAGCATTATGATAACTATTTCCTGTTGAAGATAAACCTAAACTAACAGAAGAAATAGTACTAGCAGTAGATGCTCCTAATGGAGAACATATCGTACTAAGCGCAATACTAGGAGTAACTCTACCAATTTCTTTACTTACATTATAGTTAAAATCTAAACCATATCCCTTTTCTTGTAAGGCTTCTGCTATAAACATCGCTTCATATTCATTTGCACTATAAACATCAGATGAGGTAAATATATTCTTTATTCCTTCACCAAAACTCTCAACCCCATCCATCAATCCTTTTCCACTCGTCTTTAAATGATTAAATATTTTAGCCTCTAAATCAGCATCATTCTCATCTAATGTACTTAAAAATTCTTCAGCTTTTTTCTTCCCTAATAATTGATTGGTATGATCTTCTATATCTTCTACATATTGATATGCTGCTTCTTTTCCTTCTTTTGCATACAAATATTGGTAAATTTTAAGTAAATTTTCATCTTCATCACTAACTTTAAGCATATTCTCTAATATCTCTTGATGCTTTAATCCTCGTACTTCATATTGAGGATATTTCTCTTTCATTTCGCTTAAAAAAGTTAATTCATCGATAGCACCATACTTTGCACAATACTTATCATAATCAATATATGGACTACCAGAATCCGTATCCAAACAATCAAAAACATTTTCTTCTTTTATTTCTACAGTTGTTACTTCAAAATTTTGATAATCATCTAATGATGGTAATAAATCATATTGTAATTGCTCTTTTTGAATCTTTAATCTCTTAATTGCTTCTTTTATTGCAGCAACATCATTTTCTGCTTCTTCTTTTGCTACTTTATATTCTTCATAATTTACAAATTCCGAATTTTCCCTTAACTTTTCATTAACATCTTTACCTGCAATTCCATATAATTCCTGCACAGATGGAATTTTCTTTTTATAAAGTTCTTTTAATTGTTCTAAATCATAATTCTGAAATTCATCTTGTGTAATTCCTAATTGTTTCAGACGTTCTTCAGGACATGCATCCATATCACTAACAATCATGTTAATAACTTGAGCATCAGCATCATTATTTTCTTCTGTTACTGTTCTTTCTGCTTCTACTGTATCTGTATCAATTGCTAGTTTTTGTAAATCATCTAATTCTTCTTGTCTTGCTTTTAATACAATATCGAGTTGTTCAAGTGTTTCATCATATTGAGTGGTATATGATGAAATAACTTGATCGTACTGTTCGTTTGATAATGTTTGTTTTTCAGTTTTAAATTCTTGAACAGAATTGTTTAAATTCAAATCAAGTTCTTCAACATTTACACTTTGTGAATCATTTTGATTAGAAAAATTAGCACTTTCCAAATCAGAAATTGCTTTATTGACAGCATCAACTTGAATATTTGATAAATTTCCACTATCTCTTGTTGCTTCTAAACCAATTTTCATACCAGCAGCTATACTAGATTGAATTCCCATTTCGTTTCTCCTTTACTTAATTTTATATAACCAAAAAATACAAGATAGTTTTATCCTGCTCATTTTATAGATACATTTTTGTTATGTTAAATAAATACCCACCTGTTAGCTTTATGTTAACAAGCGTTGATTCATTATGGTGACTAATTTGATTTATTATTAAAGAAACATTTATAATATCTTCCATAACATTTCACCTTCTTCCACCTTAGAACATATCATACCAAATATCATAATAAAAAACAAGAAAGATTATTCATTAACGTTCGAAAATCATCAACAAATTTTTTTAAATATCCCATAAATGATGATACACCTATTTTACTCTAACACGTGTATATAGAGTCTGAACATGCTTGTACTTCTATTATCTCAACTTTCTTATAATCACATAGTCTTCTTAAATATATTCCAATATCACGGCGTAATTTTTTATATATTACTTTCCTTCAATATTTTAGAGTAAAGATTATGTGATATTGGCAATTCCATCGTGTATGAGATAAAGAACTTTCACCATCGTTTTTTCAACTCTCACCCGCACCAGCGATAATTTTTATTATATTCCTATCCAGGACATAATAAAAGAAGACTCTTATAAGTCTCCCTAACGATTACCTTTAATATTTACTAACTAAATATTTGACCAGCATGTCCACCAACCAGTCAAATCACCAGCATTGCTTGCAGCCACATTATTAATTAAATTAAACACTAACTGAACAATAGTAACAATAAAGAAAACGGCTACTGCATAAATACATCTTTTCATCAATCTACTTTGTGCTGCTTTTACTTCTTTTTCATCTGAGGAAATAACTGCTTTACCTAAATCAAGCGTGCCTAATACAATTAATATAATAGGAATACCAATTTGCAAAATCGGAAAAATCCCATGCTTAACAATTTTAACAATGAAGCCTAACCCCTGACAATTTGGATCAATATCAACCGTTTCTTCTGCTAACTGCATAAAATTTAAAAGTTTCATATCACATACTCTCCTTCACTACTAACATCATATAAAAATTTTTCCAATTTGTCAATATTTTAACGTTTAAACAAACCAAAAATCTTTCCTTCTTCTTTTTCTTCAGTCTTATTCAAAAGGCCAAGTTTAACTAAAAAATCACTTAAACTAGGATTTTTTACTCGATCATTTAAAGGTGGTAAATTATAAAATACTTTTGTCTTTCCTTCATATTCAAAATCCATGACATCATGACTTGTCAATAAACTTTGATTTAACACGATCTTTTTCCCTTTCAATTCTTCAAAAACCTTCCGGTTTCTTCGCATTAATTTATTCAATTTAAGACTAGATGGTTCTAATAAATATAAAACATCAGAACATACACCATCATTATCTGAATCATTCAAATCAATCAAAATAATACTAGCATCTTTATGTTTTACAATTTCAGCCATCAATTCTTCATTCGTAACAGAAATCATATTTTTATCATTAAAATACATAAAGTCATGACGATTAATTTCAATGGCAACAACACTCATTCCATAAGTCTGTTCTAATTCTTTTTTTAGCATATAAATAAGTGTTGTACTACCTGCATGATCAGTAATGTTTTTAATACCAATAATTCTAGAACCACCAACTGCTTTTTCATTAATAGTACTAGATAGATCATTTAATTGTTGAATATGTGCAACATCTTTATAAGTATTCGGATGCGAAAGACAATACTTTACACCTTCAAGATTTGTCGTAAAGTTATAAATACCCATAGATATCAATTTAGATAAATAACCACTAGATGTTGACATTTCATTATTTGGTAATACTAAAATAATTTTATCCGCATCTAAGCCAATAGATATTTTTTGAATATTTGTAATATTATCATAATCTTCAATTGCTGTTACATCCAAAATCATTCTTGCATAAAAGAAGTTTTTAAACATATTAACAATTTCATCTGCACTATGCACACCAGTAATACTTTTGATAACATCAATATCAAGTTGTGCTAACATATCTTTTGCTTCATTTGCAATAATGACATTCATTTATTTCTCATCCCCTTATTTTTATTCTAATTCACTATCTGTACCAGTACTATAAATTGTTTTTGTTTCTCCTTTTACTTGTAAGAAACTACCAAGTCGAATAAATTTATTCAATACAGGTATATCAATATTAACAAATGTTACCACACTATAATATGCTCCACGATAACCATCACTTGTTGGATCGGTAGCTGCTACTGCTGTTTTTTTAATACAATAACCTTCTGTTTGAATGCATTCATAATCTCTTAATGATTCTGTATTCATCATTTCAGCAGGAACATGATACTTCATATCATCGGTATAAGTGGAAATTTTATCTTTTGCTGCTTCTGTATGTCCCTCATATTGTTCAATAATATTGATAATTCCATTTTTGACGCGAAATGCTCTTGTATAATTAACAGAGTACGCTAAATAGCCATTGATTAGCAAAACAAACGCCAATATAACTTGTATCGATATTAAACTACCAAAAGCATCTCTCATCTATTCCACTCCCTTTACTACCAATTCATTATATAACCAGCATATTCAATAGAATGATCATCTGTATAATGATAACCAGTTTTACCCCACTGACCTTTTTGTTCGCTGTTAACTTTATCGACATTATCCCATTGATTTTCAATTTTGGCTTTTACCTTATCCCATAATATCCAAGCAAAAGTTAAAACTGCTCCTATCAATAAAATGGTAATAACTGTCATATTTAACTCTCCAGTCGCTTCTTTCATATTCTATTTATTCTCCTTCCTATTTTCTAACTTTATTATAACAGATAAATAATCATTTGTAACCAACGAATTCACATTTAATGTCAACCAAGCATTGTAAACATAGATGTCAAGATAATAACCATGACACAAATACCAGTGACAACAAGCATGATAAGTGTTTGTGATTCCATCTTAGAAAGACGCTCTTTGTATTTTGTTTCACGAGCTTTCGCTTGCAAATTAGAAACTGTTTTAGAAAACATCAACAATCTTTCTTGTTTCTTTTCTTGACCGCCAATTCCTAAACGATACAATAAACGCATCATTCGCATAGAATCTCTTACGGGATATTGATTAGCAAAATCCATATATGGTGTAATACTACTATCACCTGAATTAACTTTTTCAATCAATTCTCTTAACCCAGGTTTAAAAATATCTGGTGCATCTTCAATACTTTTACCAATGGCAACTGGTACTGTATAATGCTGAATCAATATTTCTAAACTCTTTAAATAGTATGGTAGCATAATATCAATTTCATGCAAATGTTGTTTATAGTATTTTTTTAACGTTTGATAAGGCATTTTAAATACCAAAAAACCAATTAAAAACGCTAAGACGATATTCAAAAGATTAAGGGAATCTAGAAATAAAAACATGAAAACAAACATAATGACAATTCCATAAGAAATGCGTTTTTGGAACAAAACATCTGGTTTTGCATCTTCTCCATATTTTGCATATACTAAAAAGTTATAATCATCTTCTCGTAAAATTTCAAAATAATGACGGTTATCTTGAATAAAACGTCGCTCATCAATTGTTTTATTATAAATTAAAACAAAAAAGAGGATAACAGCAACAATTACAATTTCCATTTTTACTCAACCCCCACATTCTCATTATAGTATTTCTCACCTTTCAATAGGAAATAACTATTAAAGATAATAATACCATGCAATAATACTTTGACATATCCTTCACTAAGTAGTGCAATATAATTATCTCTACCTAACATATATTGCACTAACATTACCATTAAATAAAGCATAACACCATATTGTAAAAACTTTTTATGAAAGTTTGCTCTATCCATTCGATCACGATAAACACTTTCCACTAGTGTATCGATATCAAGTTGCATGTTTTCCAAACTTTCTCCTGTATCCCTAGCACCTTCTTTGGTAATTTGTAAGAATAATTGATGCATATTTTTAACGATGTAATAAGGATATTTCCCATTCATGTATTCAATCGCTGCATCAATAGAGCCATCTTCATACGCCATATCGATCATCGTCTGAACATCACTTAACACTGGATCTTCCAAAACACCAGAATCCTTTACTCCTTCTAAAGCCTTTACGAAACTCTGCGTTGTCGCAAATTCCATAATGGTATTGGTGGTATACACTTGAACCTGTTCGAAGATATACTCACTATAAACTCGCTTACATCGTAAAAAAGCTAAATATGGAATCGTAGCAACTGCTATAAGAACATACACTAAAGAAATTACCAAATTATAAAAGTATAAATACGAAACAACACCTGCAAATCCTCCCATCAAAAGCACTTGCATCATATATTGTCTTGGTGTATATTCTTGTCCTAATTCCTTAGTCTTTTCACGTACTACTTTAAACGAATAAGGAGCAAAGCGTTGGTAAATAGCACTTGCTTGTTCACTAATATATTTATAGACATTTTGTCCTTTATAATTTCGATATAAAAGAACTAAAATTGCAATGAGCAATAAGATAAAAAATACCATAGCACCACTCCTATTATAAAATTTCGCCAGAAAATTGATCTGCCACCGTAGAATCAAGTTCCTTTGCTATACTTCCCATAGAATCTTGATTAGTAATAAGGGAATCAATAGAAATATTTTGATTTTCAAGATATTCTCTTAAATGAGCACTTGGCATGTTTTGAACAGGGTTCTTACCAAATGTTTTCTGATATAAAATATGGGTTTGTGGTTGATTATTTTCATCCACATAAAATTCAACAACTTCATCAACTTCACGATGAAACTTACCATATTCTTTACTATAATACGCCTTAATATGAACTCCTAATTGAATATAACGATAGATAGTTGTTAAAAACTGTGAAACATCAATATCTGTTTCTAGTAAGGAATACATACGATAAGGAATGGCACTGGCTTTATCCGCATGGATTGTCGATAAGATATTATGTCCTGAAGATATCGAGTTACGAACAGCTGTAACAGCTTCCGCACTACGAACTTCTGATAATAAAATCCATTTGGGATTCTGACGCATACAAGTAACCAACACATCGGTATAACTTGCCACATTATTGGTCTTCATCGCTACAATATCACGATGTGGAAAAATCTTGTCCAAATGTAATTCAAGGGTATCTTCAATCGTAATAATCTTTTCATTCTCTTTCGTATGACTAGCCAAATATTTAACAAACTCTGTTTTACCACTACCAGTCTCTCCACTGACAATGATATTGCAATGACCTTCCACACACTTTAACAAAATATCATGAATATTAGCTGTAAAATAATCTTCTGCCAATAATTTTTCTTTAGAAAGACGAATCTTTGCTGGCGTTTTACGAATAACAGTAGCAATTCCATTCGTTGCAATAGATTCATGGACGAAGTTCAAACGAAGTTCACTACTTTCAGCATCTAAAAATGGTTTTGCATTGTTAAACGTAGTACCCATCACATTAGAACATTGGAATGCTAATTTTTCTACAAAAGCATCATCAAGGCCAGGTACTTCTACTCGTTTAGAACCATATGTAAGGGAGCGAATCCAAACTTGTCCATGATTACAATAAGAAATATCGGTAATATCATCATCATCGATCAAAGGACGAAACGGCCCAAAATCCAGTTTATCAAAAATCGCTTCATTCATAACTAACCCCTTCTTCCTTTTTTATTGTTGTGCTTTTAAATCAGCTTCTGTCATTGCTGTTACATTATTAATAAATGATTTCAAATCTTCACTAGATAACTTCACATCTCCTGGTTTTTCTTCATAACTTTCAGCTGTTGGTACTGGAATAATTTCAGATTCATATGCTCTTAAATAACTCGCTTTACGCAATAAGATATGATGCTCTTCTGGTACCGCAAAAATAATTTGAGCTGGTGTTTTCTTTTCATCTAAGTTAGCAAACACATTATTTCCTTCACTATCATAAACGGCAAGTACTTTGACATTTTCTAATAACTTACCAATCATGATTTTATCTGTTACTGTTGATGTTGAATTTTCATCAATACGATTCATCACTTTTAAATAAATATCAATATAATTACCAGGATAAATAGAGTTACTATAAGTACTAGCCATCGTAACATCTAAGTTATATAAAACATACCCTTTTGGATAATCTAACACAATACTTGCTGGTAATTGTTCTTTTTCCACAACACTTCTCTTATAAAACAAACTACCTTCTGGGATAACACTATCAGAATAAGAATACTTATCAACAACAGACGCTTTATTACGGATAACATCTCCTTTTAACATTGAAGGTGGCACTTCCATTGTGCCTATCATATCCTCAGTAATTTGAACACCAGGATTAATAGTTTGTTTAGCATAAGGCACACTAATTGGATTAATAGCTTGTTTAATTCGCATATTATAACCAACATATAATACAATAACAGCAGCTAACACTCCAACCACCGTTACGGTATTCTTATTTGTAAAAAATTTCTTCATTCCAATAACTAAATTATTCATTTTTCTTCCCTCTTTCCTTTTTATTCTAACTTTACTTACTCAAGTTCACTATAATCTAGTTTGCCAGATCGAATCATATCGGTAATCAGACGATTTTCTTGATATTTTGATTCTAAGATTGCATCAATTTGATTACTAATACCAAGTGTTTCACTATTGAAAGTAGCAGCAGTTGTAGAATCAATTTTCACACTGACTTTTGGTGGTGTTTCATTAATATCATAGATACGAATCCGATAACTTCGATCATTGTTGACATTTTGAGCAAAGCGTCTAACAAAGCTCTCTGTAAACTTTTCTTTATCAATCCGTAATAAACCAGACAAGCGATAATATCCAATATCAACAGCATCTCCCATAGCTGCTTCGGTTGTTTCTTTTAACAAGTAATAATCAAGTTCATTTCCTGTTTGATAATTTTGGGTAATATTAATGATTCCAAACGTTAAAAGTGATAAAACAATCACACCAACTAGTAAAGTTGCTTTATTCATACGCTACTACCTCCTATTTTACCGATTGTGCCATATATTCATTATAACAAGCATTATCCGTATCGATAGCATTATCACAAGTTGTTGCACTAGATTGATTATTACAACCAATAAGACCAGATTTTTTTACCACATCACTACCTAAGAAACGATGTAAGAAAGAACTATTATAAACCGTTACACCAGCCACTCTAGAAGAAGTAGAAACTGCTATATCATTATTTTGATCTTCCTTCACATAAGAATAATTTTGATAACGACTATTATACTCATTACGGATCTTTTGAATAGTAGAAGGTGTCAAAATAATTTCATAATCTAAATACTCACTACTATTAGATTCATTATAAATCTTTTCCCCTCTGTTTTCAATCTTTTTTGTTAAAGCAATTGGTTGAACAGGATAATTTTTATTCGTTAAATTCGTCGCTGCACAACTCCAATTAAATCTAGGATCCCGACCATTCAAAGCATTTTTACTAGCAGGAAAAACATCATTTAAAGAAATCGTTCGAAAAATAAAATCATTCGTAACATTGGAAGGATTATCCCCATCTTTTGGATTATCTTTCCCTGGATTTTTAATTAAGGCATAAAAACAAGAAATATCAAAGTTCCAACCAAAATAACCAAAATCAGAAACAGATGTTGTAATATTATTTTGAATTGTATCTGTAATCGCTTGTTTTTCACTAGCTGTTAAACTTTTACTATTTTGATTCACTTTCCAATCATACCAACTACTGTTAATGTTTTTAGATGTCAATTTCGTACAAAATTTATCACCTACTGCTGTATAAAATGGAAGATTATTAGAGGTAACATTCGTCGTCACTTCTCCTGTTTTATTATGAATATATTGTTTTGGGAAATTTAGCTGTAATGAATAGTAAGAGCCATTATTTCTAGAGGATGTATCACTTCCTAAACAATAACCACTAGAAGATTTTACTAAATCATCACCACTTGTATTAGAACTATTTTGTCTTTGTGTTGCTTGATAAGTAGTTGTTTTTCCTTCGTTATCAACGGACATTTTATAAGTTGCTGTTTTATTTGAACAAGTTGGTGCTTTATTTTCACAATTTGCTTTAGCAGCATAGTAATTTTTTAACGCTTGTTCATACGTTGCTTGAGCAACTGTTTCACTACTAACAGAATCACTAGCACATTGATTTTGCCACCAACAATTTTCAGTACAAGAATAATATCTACCATTTAAACTACAAAGTCGTAAAAAACCATCATTATCATTACTACAATATCTTGCTGTTCCAAGACCATTATTCCAAATACCATGAACTTTTAAAACCGTATTACGAGTAGAGGTAACACTTGTAAAATAATACTGTCCAAGCGTACTAGCACAACCACTGCTTGCCTTTTGCCAGTGTGTTTTTCCACTACTATCAGTCACATATCTTCCACCTGGATCACGTTGATGTTGTAAATATAGAGCTTGAATCTGATTTGCATTATTCGGATCAACACTCTCTGGTGTCAAACAAGACTCATTAGCCATAAAATTAGCTTTAGAAAAGACGGTATTACCATTTTGGAACAAACCACGATTGGTAATGATATCATCCCTTGCATTATTACTAGTACCATATACTTTTTGATAACATTGATTAATACAAGCCTGACTATACTTACCATTATCACATTCTAACACACAAGCATCAAAATCTTCTGTTGGACCACCATTTTCACTAATACCATAAGCCGTCTGACAAGCAGCATTCGCCACACAAACACTAGGTCTTGTTGGAAGTGGTGCTGTATAGACATGTTCACATTCTAATTTAGAATCTAATTTCACTAAATATTGAAAACACATACCAGACTGCGTTGCAACAGGAGAAGAAAATTCAACAGTAACCGTTTCCTTACAAATTTGACGACAACTAGACGTAGAATCCGTTACATCTTCCGTATGGGAATACGTTTTTTTATTACCATCAGAATAATAATCACAAACTAACCCACCAACATTGACATTATCGACATTAGAAGAATCCTTAGTAATGGTTGATTGTTTATTGATCGTTGATTCATATAAAGCTTCAGCCGTTTGAATCCAGCCTCTTACTGTTTGTTCATCATATTGATAAGAAGTAACTTCTGAAAAACAATAAGGAACAGCAGCCTTCATCGTTGCATTATTAGACCACTTACTACGATAACTAGCACAAATTCCATCATATAAATTATTTTTACTAGAAGCATCCGCAAAAACAGTATTAGAACCAATTAAATGATTTTCTTCACACTTACCATCATTAGCAGCTAAGTAAAAATAAACCTCTAACTGATCCCCTTCCGGAATTGCCACTTCAAAATTACCAGCTTCATCTGGATACTTTCTAGTAGCATCGGCACTAGTTTGATAAGAAAGACCCTTAGCACCCTTAAATGAGGCTATATTACCATTTTTTTCATATGTTATCTTATCCATATAAGTAGATTCTACATAAGAAGCACTACACAAATTATTTTCCGCCTTTGTCGTTGGAGCCATGAAAAAATAACAAAATAGTAAAAGAATACCAGTAATACCATACTTATATTTTTTCATTTGTTTCACCCTCCTTCATCCGTTTCTTAATTTTTTGATAATTCTTATTAGTTTTTACGACTGCATACGTCTTTTCTTCGTTATCTCTTAGTCTCCTAGCATCCACTCTAAAGGAATAAGACGTATCAGCACCATAAAATCTTGTACAAGTAAATAATGTCAATAACTTATCTTCTTTTGCAACATCTGTTTTGATTTGATACATACTTTCTTTGGCTACTTTTTGAATATAAGCTTCTTGTTCTTTTAAAGTATAAGTATCTAAAAAAGCTGCTTCTTGATTATCTTTCACCAAGGAAACACCATAAATACGATAAAGATATGTCTTACCTTGTTCATTTGTATAAGCAATAAATTGATGTTTTTTGATAAACGATGGATAAATAAAGCTCATTAACTGTTCAAAACGACGATGTGCTTCATTAGTAATCAGTGGATTAGAAGAAACATTTAATATGTTATGAGAAATAAAAGCCGGTCGATTACTTTTGGCATCAGGATTAGAATTAGTCCAAGCAAAATCATAGGTTGTACTTAGTAAATCTGTTGTTGATGTTGCTCTAATCAAAGGTAAATCAATGTTGGTTCCTTCTATTTCTAACCACCCAACCACACTATCTCCATAAGTTTTCGCTTGCTCTATTTGAGTATTTTTATCTTTGATAGAAAAACTACTAACCGGTCGTTTCAACAAAGAAACACCAATCAAACAAACCAATACTAGCAAACATGTAATAATGATATAACGATAATGCTTCAATCTACCTCACCTATCCTGCTATCGTATAAGGATCTTCTTTCGTCCCACTACCACCCTTAATCACGACATTTTTCATTAAATATGCCTTCAAACGAATACCACGTTTTAAATAATCATCCGTATCAAGATAATCATAATATGTATTTCCATTCGCATTAACAACGACTTTTATATTAGGAGTTTTCGAAGAATCTAGTAAAAAATACCCACTAGAATCACTATCTTCTCCCATCGCACTAAATATCTCAAATGTAGAAGGAATACTAACTTTTACTGAATATGTCTTTTGTTCAACTGCTTTCTGATACAAAATCTCTTTTTCATAAATTGGTACTTGAATATCATGTTTTGCAAACAAATTCGTTTGAATATAACGACTCATCACTGAACTAACAAAGTAACCAAGATTATTTTTTACTTTTGGATTATAAATCTTCACATTACCTTCATCTTGATAACCAACTTCTATGGCTTGCCCATTTTCTTGCAAGACTTCATTCATCAAAACAGGTATCATTCCATTTTCTTCTTTTCCCATAATTTTAAAAGTATACCCAGAATAAGTAAGGTACTCTCCAACATGACGAGTTGCAATCTTATCCCCTTTATGACCAGCTTCTTCTTTTATAAGTACAAATGGATTATCATGCGTTCCATCCCCTTGAATGATATTGACATCTTTTTTTAATACCACACTAGGACGAACATTTAATAAATAGGAAGGATCACTTGCCATAAAACGATTTGCATACGAATAGCGACCACAAACACTCCATTGCTGTTTTTCTGGTGTATGATTAGATAAAAAGTAAGTATAACGAGTATTTAAGTAACTATCTTCCCCTTGCAATGAAGCATTATAATTCTGAATAGATAACAAACCAACATAACGTTTTTTACTCTTAGTTTCACACGTTGCTTGACTTATCTGCCCTTCTACTAAAGCATCATCACACCAACTAGACTTCACAAGTAAAGATTGATAGTCTTTTTCTAGTAATGAATAAAAATATTGATTCAACCAAGTATCTAAATTACTACCAGCAAAACTACTGACACTAGAAGCATTCACATTAGCAAGCGAATCATTTGATATTAACAAAATCGTTCCATTTTCTTGTACTTTAACAATTCGAAATAACAAATGATTCAACAAAACATAATTATTATCTACCATACCTTGATAAACTCCAGTAGAACTAGTAGCATACACTCTAGAAGATAATCTTTCAACAACTTTCACCTGTCGTGAAACAACACTTTTATTATCTAAAGAATCTTTTGCTTCATAAACCACTTCATAAACCCCAACTTTAGAAGTATCCACATGATTAGTAACCTCTACTTCATCAATCGACATTTCTCCATCGCTAGCATCATACACACGCTTAACACCAGCATCTTGATATTCACTACCAAGACTAATTTCAATACTATCTTTTCCATTTAAAGAAATAACTGGTCCAGCGTGATCTATATTAGAAGTATAACTACCACAAACCAAATAAGGATAATAAGAAATACCATCTTTATTTCTTTTCATCTTAACACTAGATGCTTTAACATCACAAGAAATATCTTGATAAGGCATTTTCAATATTTCAAGATATTTCTGATCAATAAGCGTCTTCAGAGAAACTTCAACAATTTTACCATCACTAGGAACAACTTTATTAACCTCAAAATAGCGTTTTGCACCTGCTAACATTGTCTTTTCATTTTTAGAAAACACCATATTCGGATAAATCATCCCAAAAAAGAAAAGGCAAAAAAGAAACATCAAAATAAGAAAAACAAGGATATAAATGATTAATTTTCTTTTTTTCATTTGTTCTATTCTCCCTTACTGAATATGATAAATATAACGTTTATTTCGAAAAGTAAATACTAAATCTATCTTATCATTAACATTAATATCACTATTTAATTTTAAATAAACAACATTTCCAAGATACGCTTCTTTTAAAACATTAGTAGCACTCATACTCTCTAAATTACCTTCTTGATTCTTATAATTTATTTTAGCATATCTATTAAGAAAGTCAATAAAACTACTTCCATCAAAACTATCACTTATAAAAGATAATGTTAAGGTTGGCAAGGTAGTAGTCATATTGGTACTGTAAATAGAACATGTCGTATAACATTTATAAGAAGAATAGTTAATGGTATTTCCAATAGAATGCGACATAATGGTTAACGTATCATCACTAGGAAATACTAATTCTTCTTGTTCATTCACTATCTTTTCCGTCACAACAGCACTTTTTATCGGTTGCAATACCAGCTTCTTAATCGATAAATTATCATCAACCACCTGATAATATAGTACAAATGTCGAATCCTTCAAAGCTTTTTTTACTGGAAACGTCAATGTAAAAGTTGTATCTTTTAAATGTCCAATTTTACGTTCATCATAAGGATTTCCAATATCTAAAAAATAATCACTATCTTGTTTCGTATTTTTACTTTCCTGATTCTTATACATCAATCGAAATCTATCAAGATTCATCACTCTAGCATTCCCTAAATTTTTCACCTGAACTTTTGCTACCACATACCAATCAGAAAGATCATCTCCTCTTGTATCTTTATTAGTAATATAACTTTCTAATACTTTTATTTGATACCCATTCGCTTCTATCCTATCGCCTTCTTGATACATTTTATTTTCAACACCAAAGTAATAATAACTACCACCAACGACTGCTAAAAGGATAAGGCAAAAAGATACTTGACATAAAAATTTATGTTCAATATAAAGATAATGTAAATGACGAAGACGTTTTTTCAAACCCCGTTTCCATTTATCTTTATCAAATTCAATATTAACTTCAAACTCTTCTCGATCTGCTTCTTTGATTTCCAAATATTCTTCATCTTGATAAAAGCCGAACTTTTTCAAATCAATTCCTAAAAAACGAATACCTAAAATAACAAAGACAATATACTGTGGAATATATGCCAAAAGCAATAAATCTCTTCCAGCCATAATGGAAATAAGTGTTGAATATTCATCATAGTTGACAAAGTAATTTCGAATATATAATAAAACGATTCCTAAAAACAAATAAGTCGTTAAAACAAACAAATAACTACGCCAAGGCTTTTTCTTATGATGCAATAATATCATCAAAATGATTGTAATGAGGATGATCAGGAAAAGAGATAAAAATACTGGAAAAGAAATATACTGACTAATCGGTTCCAAGTAGCGATTATAACTCTGACTTAACACAAATTCTTTTACAAAATCACGCAACATCATCGTTTTATAAAACAAATACGCAGCAAAAAGTAAAAGTACCAAATGAATCTTTTGAAAATATTTAATCAACAAAGCATAAGGCTTTCTTAAAATCATAACAATCACCTATCTTATTATTTAAGTTGATTATATCGTACTTTCATAGATTTTAAAAGAGAAAAGATATGTTATAATAGATGATGAGGTGTAAAAAAATGAAAAGAAATTTATTGAAAATATTATTTATTGTGATAATTGGATTAACAGTAAGTGGTTGTAGTTTAGAAAATCTAAGTCCTATCAAAGAAATAGAGTACAAGCAGTTAAAAGAAAAAATTAATAACAAAGAAACATTCATCTTAGAAGTCATTCAAACCGGATGTTCACATTGTGAAGAATTTTCTCCAAGATTAAAAAGTATTTTAAATGACAACCATCTAACCGCTTTTTCTATTAATTTGAAAAACTTGAGTGATGATGAAAGAAAAGAACTAAACGACATTACCACCATCAAGGGAACACCAACCGTTGTATTTTTCCAAAAAGGACAAGACCAAACCGCTCACAAAATCGTAGGAGCAGTATCTAACAAAATCGTCACAGGGCACTTAAAAGACCTAGGCTACATCAAATAACAAAAAAACAGTGAATTCATAAACTTATCAAACACTGTTCTTTTTACTTTATTAACACTTACTTTCCTGTAAAAATGCCAAAAAGAGCCATAAACAGTACAAAATTATAACTTTTTAACTTTGACATATTTATGACTTTCTATATTAACATTTGCAATCGAGTAGGAGGCAGTGACTAGCTACCGTCCTCACACCACCGAACGTATGGTTCCGTATTCAGCGGTTCGTTAAATCTAACCCTATGCCCTTACTTTACGCTAAAATACAAATCACCTGCTACTTACTACCATCTGTTTCCAACATACTCTCGTAAGTGAGAGTATGTTTCTTTTGAATTGTCTAGCTTTTAATTGTATTTTACATGTTTCAATGACAGATTATCATTAACATCTTATCCTTTACTCCATATAGTTTCCTATACTTCATAACTACTATGACAAGAACTCACACGGTAAGTGCCAACACTTTCATCTCATCTACTCGACACATTTACTATACAAACCTCGTGTAGTATTGGATTTCAGTTTGTCTAGTAACCTCATCCAGTTTGTATAGCCTTAATATGTGATTTCTGTTTGTTAAGCCAAGATTTTGCCTCCAGCTTCCTTCCGATTCTACCTCACGATAGACACCCTTGCTATTGGTTAGTGGTTCCTACCACCAAGCCCACAGGCTACTTTCATACTCTAGTTTTAACACATGCGTTGTCCACCAAAAAAACGTCAAGATTATTTTGACGTTAAAAAAGGAAATCTACTTTTCCATTTTTATTATCTTTTTAGATGGTGTAGAAGTCATTTCTTACTCTATTAAGATTTGACTATCCATCTTAAGATTTTGTACCAAGTACAAGGAAATAATCTGTTCCCTTTAGCTATTTTATTTACATCTTTCGTAAACAGCTAGATTTAAAGGGAAATGGGGCAACACCAAAACGAATCCATAGCATCGTTGTTATTCGCATTGCCATTGTTGTTCACATAACGGACGCTTTCTTTTTGATCATTCCCTACTATAATCTATTAACATTTATAATTATAGTTAAAATTTAAATTTTTATGTTTTTTCGGCCCAGGAACATCTGCACCGAAAAAACATTATCCTGCTAACTTCACTTCAAATGGATTTTCTTTCGTGCCATCACCACTTGTGATTACAACGTTAGATTTTAGATTAATCGCAGGACGGCGGCCACCACTCGATTTCGTAGCAGCATAGATGCTCGCATAGCTAAAGTAGTTCACAAAATTGACTCTAGACGTATTATAGGGTGTTAATGTCCAATAATCTACATTATTTCCTTTTGTATCAAATTGCCCAGAATTTAATTCTCCTAATCTTAATAAGCCAACTTTTGCTGTTGTTGTATTTGAAGTTAAATTACTACTTGTTGCACTTGCATATTTTGCTAATTTATAGCTTGTATCATATCCTACTGTTCCCAAATACCAGGTTGTATTATCTTCGATCATACTTACTTGATCAGTTGTTAGATAATTTCCACTTGTTAGATATTCTCTATTCAAGAAGGCTCCTATTGTATTACTGCTCGAATAATTTGAGGAGCCTGAACTTGCAAAAGCCATTTTTTTATACCTTCCACTTTCTTTTAAAGGAGTAGCACTTACTATTTTCGTCATCCCTTCTGTTTCATGGCTGACAATCTGATATAAATTATTTTCTCCTGTTCCAAAGCGAATGTATTCTCCACTATATCTTGTTGCTAGTTTTGTTCCTGATGTTGGAGTATCATTATCTCCTTTTAAACGATATGGGTCACTTGCTGTTCCAGAACCTGATACGATTTCTACACTAGATTTTAGATTAATCGTGGGACGGACACCGTACGAATACGCAGCACCATAGTCGCCCACGCCATTGGCGGTCCCAAACCAGACGTTATACGTATTAAATGGTGTTAATTCCCACCAATTTAGACCATTATTTAAATAACCGTTTGAATATGTTGTTCCATTATAACTCATTGTATGTTCATACACATTTAATAATCCTACTGCACTTGTTACCATTGTCGTTTTTGCTGGTTTTGTAGTTTCGGTTGTTAATGTTGCATTCCACATGCTATCAATTTTAATGAATTTTTCATAATCTCTTAAATTTCCTAAGAAGCCATCTCTCGTTGTATCATTTAACCATTGTTGCATATCACTTCCTTCAAAGGCTGTGTTTCCTTCTTCATTATATGGTATTGCTGATATATTCCACTGTGTGATTAGTTTTACACTATTATCACTCGGATCAATCGATACTGCTCTCCACAACTTACCACTATACCAAATGTAATTATTCGGATTAGTTCCAGTGATAAATGTTTGTTCTGAATCAGAGGTATCTATTGCACCATTTTCTCCCACACTTGATAATAAAACTGTTGAAACTGGACCAGTTGTAGTAGGCATCACTTCTCCTACCTTACCATAAGCATTTACTTTAATAGAAAAGACTAAGTTTCCTCCATCTCCTTGTGGATTATATGATTCATCTACATACATTCTTAAACGATATTTCTTATTAAAAGTTGTAGAGGTTGATCCCATTGCTAAACT
>CAKPFD010000002.1 GCA_934149515.1 uncultured Bacilli bacterium | reverse complement strand
ACTAATTCATCTTCATTCATATTATCTAAAATATCTTCTCTATATCTTAATTTTTTTCTTTTAAAAATATCATCAGCTGTTTCTCCATTATATAATCCTTTATATCCCGCATTATGAAACTCAGCCATATTTTTAACACCGGCAGAAGCTGCAACTTTTTGAAGAGTATAGTTACCTTGTTTTGTTAATTTTCTTTGATAAAATCTTTTTTCATCATCAGATAATGAATCATATTCTTGTTCAGTTATTTCTTGTTTCCTGGTTTGAATTGCAAAATATGTTTGTCCTAAAGCAATAACTTCTTTATTTGGATCAGCATTTTGTACTATCAAATAACATATATATCTTGATAATTTAAAGTCCTGTATATTTATTTGAGCATTGTTATTTCGCTTTGACAACTTGTTGAGGTCAACAAGTTGTTCATTAACATTAAATTCCGAATTTTTACATGCATCTTTTGCTTTGCTTAAAACCTTTAAGAAGTTTCTCTAGTCTTTATATTCTAATACTTTTTGTAATTCACGTGCATACCAGAATTCGTTGTCATATTCATCTGTGTGTTTTATACTTTCAAAAATACTATTAGTATACTTATCAATTTGTTTCATCTTTACCTCCATTTCTTTAAATTATTTTAATGTTTTCTATACATTTACAGCATCTATTTCATCTACATCTTTTTTAATTATAGTAATTTTTAGCTAATTTAATGTATCACTATTCCTATTAGTTTAGCCTTTAATATCATTTCTTTTTATAAAGTCATCGTACACCCATTCAGGAGCATAATTAAAAATATATACAAGTTCTTCGATTAATTCTTTTTTGGACATTTTGTTTATAAACTTAATTGCATTTTTATATTCATTTTTTTGATATTCTTCATACTCTTCTTGTAATCTAGTTTGTTCATCTTCGAATTCTTTGGCACTATCAGGAACAACACTAAAATAGGTAGCAACAATATGCTTACAAATGATTCTTTTCCCGTTTGCCAAAGGACAATTACAAGTTGATTTTCTAGGATTTTTTAAATTCAAATATACATTATATTTTTCAGTTCCTGAAACTATACTAGTATATTCCATATCATTCAATTTCTTAATATTTTTTATTTTCTTACTTTTATAATAATCTAAACCTTTCCAACAAGATGCACCACTTGCACTAGATATAATTCCCATATTATGAACACCTCAACTTTAATTTTATATTGTTATAATTTTGAATCCAGTTTGAATTCTAAAAGTAATTTAAATTCAATTGCTTTCAAATCACGCTTATTATATCATACTCTATAATGTCTTGGATAGCATGAAATCTACGTATTATTTTTGTATTTTAAATTTATTAAATAATTAACTTTTTGTTTTTCTCCTTTAATTTAATTCTTAAAGCTGAAGCAATATGTGTAATCAATAGCACTATCAAAATGTTTAGATATGGATAATAATTTATATTTTTATACAACAAAGATATAATAAAAATTATCATAGGATGTATTAAATAATAATATTTAGAATAAGTGTTAAATTGGAATTTTAATTTCAAGTTATTAGTAATATAAATCGATGAAATAAATAAGTAGTAAGTTAATGGTATACAAGATAATAAAATATTACTATTAAGTCTATTGGTATCATGTAATAATATCGCTTCAAAAGTTAATAGGAAAAATGAAACAATTAATTTAAGAAAACAATATTTTGAATATGCTTTTTTCTTTGTACCTACATGATAACCTAACACTACATAAAATAATCCAAAGAATAAGAAGTTTCTAGTGGTAAAGAAAATATTATAATAATAAGATATTGTTCTTTTTATTGATAATGGTAATACTCCATAATAAGTTTCTGTTGCCCCAAACAATAATAATATAAAGGAAATTATTAATAAATATTTTATATGGAATTTTTGTTTCCATTTTTTTAAAACAAGCAAAGAAAATATTATTGCAGGAAAATACCATAGATGATAATAAACTCCTGTATAGCATAAAGCAACCAACACTATAATAGGTAATAATATTATCAGTAGAATAATTAGTAAAGGTAAAGTAATATTGATTTTTGATATATACTCATTTATAGTTGGTAAATACTGAATTATTGTGATTATTATTACTGGTATGTACAACAAACTCCACACAAAATATAATGGTATTGTTTTTCTTATGTATTCTTTTATATAATTTTTATTTTCTTTCTCCTTTTTAGCAACAAAATAGCCAGTTATTATAAAAAATATAGGAACACATATTCTTGTAACTATATTATTAAATGCTAAATCTAACTCGTTTGAAGAGTTAAGAAATGGACGCAAGTGTAATATGATAATTAAAATTGAAGATATATATTTTAAAATGTTTAAGTTTTGATAATTTAATTTATTTATTCTATAATTTTTATCTATATTTTTTTGAATGAATATAGTAACAGGACTAAAACAAATTATCATTAAAACAATAGCAACAGGATAGCCTAAACCATTTTCAATTTGAAACACATTGATCAATTTTAAAAATAATATCAATATAGTTATTATTGATATAATTACTATTTCCCTCTTATATTTCATATTTAAACCTCTAACTCCAAAATATTATTTTCTAACAGTTACCTTACATTTGTAATGTGATTTATAAATAACTCAAAATCATTATACTAAAATTATTATAATATGATATCATCTTTTTTTCTTTTACAAAAAAACAAAATTAAAGGACTAGCCATAAACTAATCCCTCAATTAAAGCCTTATTTTCCCCTAATAATATTTTTACTACAAAAATAAGTTACTAAGAAATATCCTCCATAAATAATAACAATTAAAACTGCAGTTAAAATGACAGCCATCAAATTAAAACTTATACCCATCGTTTTTAAAATAATATTACAAAAGATAATACCAAACACAGAATGTATCATGGCAAGTATTAACGGAAACATAAAAAATATTCCAATTTGAGTAAATAAAGTTTTGTTAATCATTTTTTCATCAACACCAAGTCTTCTTAACATATTAAATTTTAAAGCATTATCACTTGATTCAGATAATTCTTTTAAAGCAAGTATTGCAGCACATGATATCAAAAAGATAATTCCAAGATATAGTCCTAAAAATGTAACTAAAGCCCCTAATCCTACGCTAGCTTCACGTATATCTTCTTTAGTATTATATGTTACAAAATAATCTGATAAAAAATTATCACTTTTCATTATAGAGTCAAGTTCATTCTCAATGTTAGTAGAATCACCATTATAATCAGCAATCAATTTATTAAAACTTGCTTCTTTATCATTAAAAGCCTCATCTGGTAAAACGATAAATCCTATTTCACTTTCTTGACTACCCATTTCATAAAAACCATATATAGCTTTTTTATATTTAGGAAAATAATTCTTATTATTAATGGTAACTTTAGCATTTTCCTTCAAAGCTTCATTTTTTATATGAATCATTTCTTTATAGTTGCCCACAATAACATATTCATTATTTTTTAAATTAACTTTCTCTAAATTAAGGTTTTCTGCGACTTTGTTGTAATCACTATTTTTCATTAAAATAATATAATCGTCATATTTTAAATAAGGATATAACTTTTTAGCTTTATCATAATATGAACCTAAAGTTGTTCTTAATGTAATACCATCATCATAATAAAGTGAAAAATAAGCAGCATTTTTAAATTCTTTTTGAATATTAAATCCATTCTTATTAAATATTTCTTCTAAGTTTAACTTGGCATTTTCCTTTTGAACATCACTAAGTTCTTGGCTATTAGAATCACGAACAATTTGGGTTAATTCAACATCACGAGGTGAAAAGCTAGTTAGGTTCTTATTTAAAGAGTTTTTCATTGATAAAGCTGATGATAAAACACAAATAGTTATAAAAAGCATTAGACAAATAATAGTCGTAGAAAAGACAGTTGTATTTACTTTACTAGAAAATTGTCTTAGGGTAAAGCTATTTAAACCTTTATAATATACTTTTTTCATACTCATAAAAATTCGTAAAAGCAAGCCGGATAATGACCAAAATATTAAAAATGTAGATATTGCTCCAAGGACAATAGAAGTATATAACTTATAATCACTTAAAGTAGAAGTATCTCCAATGACTAGGTAGTATGCATAACCTAACATACTACAAGCTATAATAAAAATCATTGTGCAAATAACTGGGTTCTTAAGTTTTATTTTTTCTGATTTTTTACTTGAGTGTATTAAATCAATTAATTTACACTTACTAATATTTATTGCGTTAAATACCATCACAATCAAGTACATAATACCAAAATATATTAGTGTCTTAACAAATGCACCAGTTGAAAATATAAATCTAAATTTAGTTAAATTTGCTTCAAACATATTTGCAACTAAAATACTCATTAATTGGGATAATAAAAATCCGGCACCTAATCCAATGGCTAATGAAAAAATACCAATAATTAACGTTTCAAAAAATAGTATTAAAGATATTTTTCTTTTACTCATTCCAAGTGTTAAATATATTCCAAATTCTTTATTTCTTCTTTTTATTAAAAATCTGCTGGCATAAATGATTAAAAAGGCTAGTATGCAGGAGACAAAAACACTAACTCCAGACAGTATATTCGTTAATAATTTTATTATTTCATACGTTGACTTTGAAACATTCATCATAACCGTTTGATCATCAATGGCATTAAATACATAGAATATTGCGACACCAAGAATTAAAGTAAAAAAGTAAATTGCATAATCTTTAATACTTTTCTTAATGTTTTTTAAGGATAATTTAAAGAGCATCACTTAAATCACCACCAAGCATTGTCACAACATCAATTATCTTATCAAAGAATTCTTTTCTTGAATCATTACCTCTTCTAATCTCATTAAAAATCTTGCCATCTTTGATAAATATAACTCTAGAAGAATAACTTGCTGTAAAAGCATCATGTGTCACCATTAGAATTGTTGCTTTATTTTCTTTATTTAAATAATTAAATTTTTCAAGTAACATTTTAGCAGACTTCGAATCAAGTGCTCCAGTTGGTTCATCTGCTAAGATTAGTTTTGGATTGGTAATGATTGCTCTTGCACTTGCAACTCTTTGTTTTTGTCCACCACTCATTTGGTATGGATATTTACTTAGTACATTGTTAATATCTAATTCATGTGCTACTTTTTTTATCTTTTCAGCAATTTCTTTTGCAGAAACATTTTGAATAGAAAGAGCAAGTGCAATATTTTCATAGGCAGTTAAGGTATCGAGTAAATTAAAATCTTGAAATATAAAACCAAGTTCTTCTCTTCTAAACTTAGTTAAATCATTTCCTTTTAACTTAGTAATATCATTATCTGCAACATAAATATGTCCAGATGTTACTTTATCTATTGTAGAAATACAATTTAAAAGTGTTGTTTTGCCAGAGCCACTGGCTCCCATTATTGCAACAAATTCGCCTTTTTCAACCTCAAATGATAAATTATCAAGTGCTTTTGTAAGACTAGATTTGTTCCCATAATATTTTTCAATTTTATCAATTTGTAAAATATTTTCCATCATCTTTCTCCTTTCGTGTTCCATCGTAATATAAACATTAAGATTTGTCGTTATTCTAATATTACAAAACATTACAATTTTGTAATATACTTAATGTTCATTAATAAAACTAATCATCTATTTTATAAAAATCGTTTTGAGAAAAGATAATAGTAACTTTTGTATATTGTTGTACTTCGGATTCAATGGTTATTTTGTGTCCTAATTTATCACATAATTTTTTTACAATATAGAGTCCCATTCCTGTCGATTTTGCCATTTTTCTACCATTTTCTCCAGTAAATGATTTATCAAACACTCTTTTTAAATCACTTTTCGGTATTCCTATTCCATTATCATAAATTGTTAAATATACCTTTTTTTGTGTTTCTTTGGCTGTTATTTTTATATATGATTCAGTGGTGTTTTTTTTATATTTAATACTGTTGTTTATTATCTGATTTAAGATAAACTCTAACCATTTGGAATCTGTTAAAACTTTTTCATTATGAACAGTAACTTCCAAACTAATCTTATTTTCTAATACATCATCTTTATTTCTTAGTGCAACATTTTTTATTACTTCTTGTAAGTATTTTTCTTTAATTATATAATCTTTTTCTACGTTTTCACTTCGAACAAAATATAAAATTTGATCTATATAATTATCTAATTTTCTAATTTGCTCTTCATATCTTTTATCGATTTTATTTTGGTTGTTATGAATTAATAAAGTTAGACTTGCGATTGGAATTTTCACTTCGTGTATCCACATTTCTACATATTCTTTAAAGTCACTGATGTTTAAATGATATTCTTTTACTTTTTCGATCATTGATTTATTGATATCATAAAGTGCTTGATAAAAGATTTCGCCATCATAAAAGGTTGGTTTGTTTATCATTTCTAAAATTAAATATTTTTTATCTAAGGTATCTAGTGTATTCAATAATTTTTTATAAAATTTGTATTTTTTAACATAATCAAAAGTGACGTTTAAGAAAATAACAAGTAAAAACAAAACTGTCAATGCTATTTTTAGATCTTTTTCTACTTTGAAGACGTTTAACATAAGAATAGCGATGATGAAGCCAACAGTTGATGTTATTAGTTCTGGGACTTTATCTACTAAATATCTTTTAAAACTCATAATAATTTGTACCCCTGCCCTTTTTTGGTTTCAATTTTATTTTCAAGTCCAAACGCTTGTAATTTATTTCTTAACCTACTGATATTTACAGTTAAAGCGTTATCGTTGATAAATTCGTTATTATTCCATAAGTCTGTCATTAAATCATCACGAGTTACTATTCTACCACGATGACTTAAAAGATAGGTAAAAATAATCATTTCATTTTTTGTTAGTTCTAATATTTTACCATTTTGTTCTAAGTTTCCTTTTTGAGGATTGACAGTTATTCCATCATAAAACAGATCGTCTTTATTACTTTCTGTTCGTTTCAATATATTTTGAATTCTTAATAATAAAATGGTTGGGTTATATGGTTTTGTAATATAATCATCTGCTCCATAAGACATTGATAAAACTTCGTCTACTTCTCCTATTCTACTTGTAACCATGATAATAGGAACATTTGATTTTTTCCTGATTTCTTTTAATAATATTTCTCCATTTATATTGGGTAAATTGATATCCATTAAAATTAAATCTGACTGAATATTTTTGATATCTTCTATCATATTATTAAATTTTTCTAAGACTTGAACTTCATAATTAGAGTTTTCTAATAGGGTTTTTAATTCATTTCTAATAATTTCTTCATCTTCTACGATTAATATTTTTTTCATCTTTTCTTCTTCCTTGGGCATTGTAGTGCTTTTTTATTGGTCTATTATATCACTTTTTAAAAAACCATTTACTATTATGTTAGCATGTTTAGATTTATTTGTTGCTATTTTAATATTACAAAACATTACAATTTTGTAACATTAGACAAAAATATCTATCTGCAGGAATGTGTTGCAAATAGATATTTATCTAGCTTTTGATGATCATATTGGTTAAAAAGTTATTATTTTTAAATGTTCTAATAATATCTTTAGCCCTATTAGTATTAAAATAATTCCTCCCATGATTCCTGCTTTACTTTCATATTTTCTACCAAATTTGTTTCCTAGTTTCACTCCAATTAAGGAAATAATAAACGTTGTGATTCCTATTATAGTAATGGCAAGTAGTAAATTAACATTAAGAAAGGCAAAGGTAATTCCTATTGCTAAAGCATCTATACTTGTTGCAATTGCTAAAATTAACATTGTTTTAAAATCTACATTATCATTACAGTTATTATTTTCTTCTTTAGCTAATGCTTCTTTTATCATGTTACCACCAATGAAAGCTAATAATATAAAGGCGATCCAATGATCTATATTGGTCACTAAGTTTTCAAAAGTGCTTCCTAAAAAATAACCTATTGCTGGCATTAGGGCTTGAAATATTCCAAAATACAGCCCTATTATTAGTGCTTTTTTCCAATTGATTTTCTTCATTGCTAAACCTTTACAAATAGAAACTGCAAAAGCATCCATTGAAAGACTTATTCCTAATAATAATATTTCTATAATTTTCATTGTTTCTTATTGCTTTGTTTATTAGAGCTTTATTACTTTTCTATAACCAATTTCCAACTTTCTTTATATATACTTTCTTTATAAGTTGAACTAAAATTACGTATAGAATTGTTAATGCTATTACGATGAAATAATATAATGGTGGCATGATTTCGAAATGAAATGATTTGATATTATGTAATGCTATTGGCGTGATGATTGTTCCTATTATTGTAATCATGGTTAAGCAAGTTAATGTTTTGTTTGCTTTTGATTGGATGAAAGGTACTTTAGCTGTACGAACAAAATGAATTATCAATGTTTCACTTATTAAACATTCCACGAACCATGCGGTTTGAAAATAACTTTCACTTATGGATCCATTATATCCTAGTATAAACCAAAATGCTAAAAATGCTAAAACATCTATTATGGAACTTAATGGTCCCATAACATTCATAAATGTTCCTAAGCCTTTGGTATCCCACTTTCTTGGTTTTATTAAAAATTCTTCATCAACATTATCATAGGGTATTCCTATTTGAGAAAAATCATATAAAAAATCTTGAATCAACATTTGAATTGGCAGCAGTGGTAAGAATGGTAAGAAAATACTTGCAATCAATATGCTAAATATATCTCCAAAATCAGAACTTAAAGCCATCTTTATGTATTTTATAATATTTCCATATACTTTTCTTCCTTCTATTACCCCATTTAATATTACTTTTAAACTTTTTTCTAATAAGATAATATCACTTGCTTCTTTGGCAATATCTGTCGCTGTATTGACACAAATACCAACATCGGCATGATGAAGTGATGGTGCATCATTGACGCCATCTCCCATATATCCAACTATATGACCATTTTTTCGAAGTGTTTTGATAATCCTTTCTTTTTGTAATGGATTCATCCTAGCAAAAACATTTACTTTTTCTACTGCTGCAGCAAGTTTTTCATCAGACATTTTATCTATATCTGTACCTAGTAATATGTTTGAATCCTCCATTCCTACTAAGTGGCAAATATTTTCGGTAGTATATTGATTATCTCCAGTTAAAATTTTTGTTGTTACTCCATATTTCTTTAGTTCTTTGATGGTACTTTTTACTTCTTTTTTTGGTGGATCTAAAAATGCTACAAATCCTATGAATGTCATATTGTTTTCATCATTACTATTAAAAATATCTTTTCCTCTATACTCTTTTTTTGATGCTAGTGCAATGACTTGCATTCCTTGTTTGGCAAAATCTTCAACATTTTTATTAATATTTTGAATCATTTCCGGAGTTATTTTTTTATGTTCTCCATTGATTTTTACTTGATTGCAGCTTTTTAATACTTCTTCTAGAGCTCCTTTTGTAATGATTCTATAATGATCATCATGTTTTACAACAACGCTTACTTTTTTTCTCGTGTAATCAAAGGGTATTTCGTCAATTTTTTCATAATCTATAACCTGTTCTTTTATTTTATGTTCTATACCATAAGTTATAACGGCTTTATCTACTAAATTTTTCATTCCTGTACTATAATAACTATTTAAGAATGCATATTCTAGTATAGATAAGTCTTCTTTTCCTTCAACGTTGATATATTTTTGTAATACTATTTTATCTAAGGTCAGCGTTCCTGTTTTATCTGTACATAAAACATCTATTGCGCCTAAATTTTGAATGGCTTGCATATTTTTTACTAATGTTTTTTTCTTGGCTAGTGTTTTAGTTCCTTTAGTTAAGTTGACATTTACTATCATGGGTAACATCGTTGGTGTAATTCCAACTGCTACTGATAAAGCAAATAACACAGCTTCTAATATATCTTTTCGTATCAATGCGTAGATAATAAATACAGCAATTGAAACTACACTCATATATTTTATTAATAATTTTGTAATATTATTCATGCCTTTTTCAAAATTGGTGATTTCTCTTTTATTATCAATTTGTTTTCCCATACTTCCTAGATAAGTAGAAAAACCTGTGTTAATTACCATAGCAGTTGCTTTTCCACTTATTACACTCGTTCCCATTAAACAGATGTTAGAAAGAGAAAATATTTCATTGGAATTATTAAATTGAGCATTTTTTTCAATTGGTGCACTTTCTCCGGTGAAGACAGATTGGTTTAAAAATAAATCTTTATTTTCCAAAATGATGATATCCGCTGGAATAATAGATCCTGTATTCAAATGAACAATGTCGCCCTTAACAACTTTTTCAGTTCTTATGGTTTGTTCTTTATTGTTCCTTACGACGATAGCAGTTGAAAACATTTCGTTTTTTAGTTTTTGATTGAATTTATAGGTTGAATAATTTTGAATAAATTTTATCATAGCACTTACAAATCCAATTGCCAAAATGATAATTGTACCTAAGGTATCATCACCAATGAATTTATTTATGATTGCTAAAATAACTAAAATCAAAATAAATTTATCTTTAAAGGAGTTGATAAAAAAATAAAACCAAGAGTGTTTGTCATCTTTTATAACAATATTTTCTCCATCTTTTTTTAATCTTTGCTCCACTTCTTTATTTGTTAAGCCTTTTTCAATATTCGTTTGAAATTCTTGTATTATTTTTTGATTTTCTTGTTGAGCAATATTTTTATACTTTTCTAGTATTTTTTCATCATGATTATTTATCAATGTTTTATTTTGTAATTTGTTTTTTAGGAAAAATAATCTAATCACTTTTTAGTATCTCCTTTTACTTTTCGTTATCATATATATTTTTGGTATGTATCTTAGTTTTAAAGAAAAATGATTTTATAATATAGTTTTTATAGATATTTATCGTGGTTTGTACTTCATTTCTTATTTTTTTATAAACTATTTATCTTGTTGATAGTTCTTTGAATAAGGAATTACCGGTTGCAATTGGACAATATCACAATTTAATGTTTCTTTTATTTTTTCTGCTATCATTTTTGTATGGTTGATATAAGAAAAGTATACAATTAGTTTTTTATTCATTTTATTCATCCTTTCTTTATGTAATTTCTACTAAAAATAGTAGTGCATCATTCTAATGAAATAATTGTTCTGTTTTTAATTATCTTTTTTATATTATTAATTATTTTACTACATATATTTTTTTAAAATGAAAGCATATCCTTTTGGTATTTTTCCTTCTTCAATTAGTTTTAATATTTCATCTTTTGTATACCATTTAACTGAAATAACTTCCTCTTGTTGAAATTTTAAATCATTCATATTTATAGTATCTTCTGAATAAAAAACATTAAAAATAAATTGATTGTAAGGAAATTTTATTGTATCTATTTTTTTATAACTAATATTTTCTATATTTAATTCTTCTTTAAGTTCTCGACTCAAAGCGTTTTCCGGTGTTTCACCAGTCATTAAATGACCGCCAGGAATTGCCCAATGATAGCTGTTTTGAACATTTGATTGTTCCAATAAATATTTATTATTATTTTTTATTAAAATATATGATTGCATTATGTTAGCGCCTTCTGGTATTTCATCTTTTCTTCTAACTATTGTTTTGTCAAGTTTGTGAAATTTATTATCATATAAATCTAGCACTTCTTCTTTCATATTATTTGTTTCTCCTTATATTCATTGCTATTAAGTATTTATAAATTTTCATATCAAGTTGCCTTACCAAATGGACGCTCCTAGAATTATTTCATCATAGTCATTTAAATCTTTATAAAAATTCATAATCTTATATTTTATTTAGCTTTCTAAGTAATTTATTATATTCTTCATCAGTTACTGGTTCACACCATTCGTTTGATGTATTTTCTCCAGGAACTTCTATCGCGATATGACTAAACCAAGAATCTTTTTTAGCCCCATGCCAATGTTTAACATTTGCTGGAATTGTTATTACCATACCTGGTTCCAAGCTAACGGGATCTTTTCCTGCTTCTTGATACCAACCTTCACCAGCAGTACATATTAAAATTTGTCCGCCATTTTTTGTTGCATGATGAATGTGCCAATTATTTCTACAGCCTGGTTCAAATGTAACGTTTGCTAAAAAGATAGTATCCTTTGGATCTGTCAATGGATTTAAATAACTCTTACCAATAAAATATTTAGCAAAATTCACATTTTCTTGTCCTAAACCAAATATATTTTCTGTTGTAAACTCTTCTTTATTCATCTTTATACCACCTTAGCTAAATTAAATACTGTCCATCCTTTTGGCTATCCAACGTAAAAGGCAGTGTGTGTTATAATACCAGCCATTTCTTCTTTGATTACTCCAACTTTCTTCGCGTTTTCTAAATGATATTTTAAAGAATTATCAGTTATCCCACTAGACATTAATGCTACAACGGTTATGATACATCTTATCTTGTTTTTAGATCGATTGCTTCATCATTCCAGTTTTCACCAAATAAAATATCATCATTATAATGTGCAAATTTAGGAGTAAATTCTTCTAAGGCTTCTTTTCCTACTGTTTGTTTTATCATTTTTTCCTCCCTATCTTATCTCATTCCAATAGTATTATACTAATTTTTAGCATTTATTTCTATATTTTTAATATATAAAACAATAAAAAGACTAGTTATCCTAATCTTTTATTCTATGGCAATTCTTTTTAAACGGTTTCCTAATCTACTTGCTAATTCATCGGTGATAGTATCTGCTTTGGTTGCTAATTTTTCTAAAGATACGTGATTGTCTTCACTATCAATAATAGTAGCAATATCTCCTACTTTTGCGTTTTTTATATTGGTAATATCTATCATACATTGATCCATACAAATTCTACCGATGATTTTAGCATAGGCATGATTTATTTTAACAGATACATTTTTATTTGAAAGATTTCGTGGCAAACCATCAGCATACCCAATAGCAATGGTAGCAATTTTTCTTTTCGATGAAGCAACATAAGTTCTACCATAACCAACACTTTCATTTTTATTTATTTCTTTTATGCTCACTATTTTGGCTTTTAAAGATAAAACTGGTTTTAAGTCTAATTTTATTTTTTGATAAGATTTTTCTTCATTATTTACACCATACATTAAAATACCAACTCGAACATAGTCATATATTTCTTCATTATAATTTATCACGCCATAACTGTTTTGAATATGTAATTTACCCGGATGAAAGCCATGCTCTTGTAAGGACTTTATACACATAGTAAAATTTTGAATTTGATTTTTAGTAAAGTTTATATCTTCTTTCTTTTTAGAATCTGCTACACATAAGTGACTGAATGTTCCTAAAATAGTAAGTTTTGGATTTTCAAAGATAGTAATAAGACTTGATAAATTATGACAATCTTCACCAATACGATTCATTCCAGTATTTATTTTTACATGGCATTTTAGTTTGTTCTTTAAAGGAAGTGTTTTAATTTTTTCTGAATAATCAACATCAATGATAGTTTGTATTAGATCGTATTTTATAACGTATTGTAAGTTTTCAAAATCAGTATATCCAAGTATTAAAATATTACCTTTGATATGATTTTTTCGAAGGATGATTCCTTCTTCTAGTGTTGCTACTGCAAAATCATCAATACCAAGTTCTGATAATTTTTTTGCAACAAGAATACTATCATGACCATAAGCATTAGCCTTAATAACGGCCATTATTTTCGTTTTAGAAGATAGTATTTGTTTAATTTGATTGATATTGTGTTCTAAATTATTTAGATTAATTTCAAGAAATGCTCTATCTTTCAATAAATTATTATTTTTTTGCATTTATTTACTCCTCTTTTTATCTTATGTTAAGAAATGTAATACATGTCTTTACCTTAAAAGTTATAGAAAAAAGATCATTTGAGATCTTTTCTAGTTATTGTTTAACATCTTCTTTCATAATTTCTTATGACAAACGATCATATAAAAATTGTATCACATCTTCTTCATTTTCGTGTTGATTTTTCCATTCTTCTTTGGTTATATCTGTAAAGTATTTGTTTAATTTTTTATGAACAGATATGGTATTTAATGGATAGCCCTTTTCTATTTTGGTAGATGGTTTATCTACTATATAAAAATCATCTTTACTAAATGTGTAGGTAGATTCTATTTTGTTATTGATAGTAGCAATTCCATAGACCCAACGACAAGTTAATTTGCCGTTTATTCCATATTCATGGGCTAAGTTGGTATAATAAGTAAGCATTTCTTCATCTGTTAAACGTTTTCCGTTTACTCTTCTAACATACATGCCTGGTTGTTTATCTTGGGGAATATTTTCGATATATAAACTATCATCCATTGCAAAAACTGGTAAGTCTTGTACTTTGGCATAAGCTCTTGCTTTGATTAAAGCATTTTCAATTGCATCTTTTCCATTTTCTTCTATTTCTAACTTTTCAGGAAGGTCATTGATGGTTATTATTTTGATTCCTTTTGCCAAAAGTTTTGCTTTAAATCGATTGACTTTACTTTCATTTTCTGTTGCAAATAATACTGTTTTCATTTTTTACTTTCTCCTTTTAAATTTTAGATCATCTATTATTTTGGTGTTAAATTTCAACTCATTTTTTATTTATATAGATACAATATCGATTTGATTACCATGTTCTTTTATGATAGATAATACATCATTTACTTTTAACCATATAGTTGCTGTATTATCATTTGGATGGATTCCAATAAGTGAAGTTGGAGTAAAAGTTTCATCTAATAAAAAATGCACTTTTCTTTCTTTATCATTTAATAAGCCAAGTGGTGTTACTGCCCCTTTTTTTAATTGTAATATGCTAAATAATTCTTCTTCAGAAGCAAATGTTAACGGCCTTGTTTGGTATTTTTTTCTAACCTCTTTTAAATCTATCTTTTTATCGCCTTTGATAGTCACTAAATAGTAATTTTTTCTTTTATCATCACGAAGAAATAGATTTTTGGCTTCATATTCTTTATGTGGCATATCTATTTCTGTTAGTTGTTCCATGTTGTAGACTGGTTGATGTTCTAATTTTTCAAAGGGAATGTTTTTACTATTTAAATAGTCATATATTTGTTGTTTGTTCATTATTTTCCTCCTAGTTTTGATATTTATGCATGATTTTTAAGGTATTTATAATGGTTAATAATGTAACACCAGTATCTGCAAATACCGCCATCCACATATTGGCAAGCCCAAACATACTTAAAAGTAAAATTACAATTTTAATTGTCATGGCCATGGTTAAATTTTGCTTCATCACTTTCTTTGTATATTTAGAAATAGCAATGGCTAATGGAATTTTATCTAGTTCATCACTCATTAAAACGATGTCACTTGCTTCAATTGCTGAATCTGTTCCAACTCCTCCCATGGAAATACCAATATCTGCTCTTTTTAATACAGGTGCATCATTAATGCCATCTCCGACAAACACTGTTATTTTATTTTCATCACTGTTACTTATTTTTTCGTAACTTTCAAATTTATCTTGAGGTAACATTTCATATTGAATATCATCAATGTTTAATTCTTTGCCGATGGTAAGTGCAACTTGTTTTTTATCTCCTGTAAACATATGAGTTTTTATTTGATAAGATTTTAGGGTTTGAATGACTTCTTTGGCATGTTCTTTTATACCATCATCAATGACAATAGAAGCGATATGTTTACCATCTATATTTAAATGTAGTGCTGCTTCTTCATTTTCACAATGACATAGTTTGTGGTTTCCTATTTTAATTTGTTGCTGATTTAAGGTAAAGGTAATTCCTTTTCCTGTTTCTTCTTGAAAATCTTTTATCATTGTATTATCTACTTTCTCTTCTTTTAAATGGACAATAGAAGTTGCAATTGGATGGGTAGATAAAGATTCTCCTTTTCGTAAGATGTCTATTATTTCATCTTTGGTGTATTGTTTTTGAACTGATTTTTCTATATTAATATCTTTTACTTGAAAAGTTCCATTTGTTAGAGTTCCTGTTTTGTCAAAGATAATACTAGTGGCACTACTTAGGTTATCTAAATAGTTACTACCTTTAATTAAGATACCATTTTTGCTTGCTACACCAATTCCTGTAAAGTAAGAAAGTGGTATGGAAATAGCGATGGCACAGGGACAGGAAATAACTAAAAATGTTAATGCACGATGAATACTTTCTGTTAAAGGAATAGAAAAGAAAATTGGGAAAGTGATAATGATTATTATTGCTAGAGTAATAACGATAGGGGTATAAATTTTACTAATTTTAGAAATTGTCGTTTCCGTTTTTGTTTTTTTATCTGTAGCACTTTCTAATAAATCAAGTATTTTTGCTACTGTAGAATCTTCAAAATTAGTGGTTGCTTTTATTTCTAATGGACTTCCCATGTTGATACTTCCAGATAATATTGTATCTTGTTCCTTGACAGTTATTAATTCACTTTCTCCTGTTAAGGCTGCCATATCTAATTTACTAGTTCCTTTGGTAATGATGCCATCAACTGGTATTTTTTCTCCTTTTTTAATCATTAATATATCGCCTTTTTGTACTTCTTCTACGGCTATTTTAATAATTTCTTTTCCTACTTTTTTATTTGCAAATGGTTCTTTGATGTCTAGTAAGTTTTTAATTGATTTTCTAGAGTTGTTAATCGCTTTTTGTTCTAAAATTTTACCGATTGTATATAAGACAATTACCATCATTCCTTCCATGATTTTTCCTAGAAAGAAAGCACCAAGACAAGAAATAGTGATAAGTGCATTTTCGTTGATTCCTTTTCCTTTTAGTAGTAATTTGATAGCATTGATGGTTGTTCGATAAAGAAGTAAGGCATAAGATAACACATAACAAATTGTTTTCATAATGGTTGGTAATGGTAGAAAGTATGCTCCTATACCGATGAATAATGCTAATAATAAGATGCTAAGATGATATTCACTTTTTTCTTCTTCTATATTTGTGGTGGTAAGATAAGCATCTGGTTCTACTTGTTGAATAAAATGATTCAATTCTTTAATGGTATAATTTTTTTCTGATTCGAAAGATAATTTGCAAGTACTAAAATTGACAGAAACATCATGAAATTCTTCCTTTTTATTTAAGTTTTTCTCTATTTCACGTGCACAATTAGCACAGTCTAAATTATGAATAGAATATTTATATTTGGTCATTTTAACACTCCTTTCATTTTATGGGCAATATGTTCTAAGCCAATTTCATATATTTTTTTTATATGATCATCATCTAGCATATAATATACTTCTTTTCCTGATTTATGGTAAGTAACGATTCCTGCTTCTCTTAAGATGGCTAATTGATGGGAAATGGATGATTTTGTCATATTGAGTGCATTGGCAATATCACAAACACACATTTCGTGATTATCAAGTGCCCAAATAATTTTGATTCTTGTTTTATCTCCTAACATTTTAAATAAATCCGATAGATTTTGAATTTGATTAGTTGTAGGTTTATGTTTTAAGGCTTTCTGTACCGCCTCTTGATGTATCATATTACAATCGCAAGTCCAAGTTTGCTGTTTCATTGGTAAATCCTCCTTTAGTTGAACTGTTACTCAACTATTGCTAGTATAATTGAATATCTATTCAACTGTCAACCAAAAAAAGAAATTGTTTATTTCTTGATGGTTGCTTGATGGGCCGAAGCAAACTTAGCAATTGGAGATTGAGCAATTTCTTTTTGGTGAAGTTTTCTTTTTAACTTGTAAGATAAACTATTTTCAATTTTACCAGGAATAAAATTTCTAGGATAAATAATACCTGGAATGATAGCATCTTCTTCTAAGCCATATCCTAATAAAGAAAGTCTTACAACATCATTTTTATCGACTGGTTGAATTGCTGTATTTTCCGAAAATAAATAATAGTTATAATCCTTATTTTCTTGATTTTTCAATGTGATTACTTGAATAATATCAACACTTGTATCTTTGTTTGTTTTCTTTAATTCTTTGGCTGATAAACGTTTCATTTCTTCATCTGTCAATAAAATTTTCTCTAGTGTATAAACAAATTCTTTACCTTCATAATATCCTTGTGGTAATGTTCCTAATCTTGCAAATAAAAGTTCTAGTTTTAATTTTGCTTTATCCTTATCTTTAGATGTTATTGAAAATTGAGTACTATTTAAGTAATTGCTTTTAACTTCTTCTAACATTTGTTTTAATTTTTTTAAATTTTGATAAGAACTATTATGATATCCTAATTTTTCATCTATTTGCGAAAGTTCTTCCGTGACTTGTTTATCGTATTTTGGAAATGGGGATGCTTTTTCATCTATGGATTGATATATGCTTAGTCCAAAATAGGCAGGATCATCTTGATTGTGAATTCTTGCTATATCATTATAAGAACCAGTAGTAGCATCTGCTACCCATTTTTTTCCTTGAACATTAAATTCAACAAATTGATGTCCTTGGTTTCTTATTCGGTTTGGGATGTTGAATGCTGTTAACAATTGGCTATAGGCTTGTGCCCACATCACACAGTTAATACTTGTGTTCTCCATATGATGTATATCTATTTTGGCAGAAAGCATTTGGGCTTGTTGTTGTTGTGTTGTATTTTGAAATTTAGTACTAAATACGACATTTTTTGCTAATTCTAAATATAGGAATCTAGCCATTTCAAGTGTTGTCAATCCTTTATAAGAAAATTGTTCCATTATTTTTTGATATAAATCCATTTTTAAGTTCTCCTTCTTTAATAGAAAGATATCATATTTTGCATAAAAAAGAAACATCAAAAAAATGCTTCTATTTGCGAATTCCAATTCGATTGAATGGTAATATGGTCAAGGATGTTTTTCCTAATATTTGTTTTTTATTAATAAAACCAATAGAACGGCTATCATAAGATTCCATACGATTATCTCCTAATACTAAATATGTATCTTCTGGTATTTTTTTACTACCTAATTCTTCTGATGTAAAGTCTTCTGTTTGTAAGTTTTCTATTTTCTCTTCTACTTTTTCACCATTTACATATAAGGCGTTATCTTTATACTCTATTTCTTCTCCTGGAAGTCCAATAATTCTTTTGATAATATAGTTTTCTTTAGTATCAATCACAACGATATCAAATCGTTTTGGTGAAGAAAAATAATATGCTGTTTTGTTTAAAATCATGATGTCTTTTTCCTTTAGTGTTGGTAGCATAGATGGTCCATTTACTCTGATTGGTGTTACAATAAATGCTTTGATAAAAATGACAACGAAAACAATGATGATATAAGGAATGACTTCTTTTAGTTTTTCTTTCATAATCTTGTCCTAAATAAAAATAAGACCAGTGGTCTTATTTTTGTCCTCTTTCTTTAATGCGATATTGACCAATTTTATTTCTTAAGAATGTTAATTTCGCACGTCTTACTTTACCACGTCTTACTACTGTGATAGCAGCAATTTTTGGTGAATGGATTGGAAATGTTCTTTCAACTCCAATTCCTGATGATATTTTACGAACTGTAAACGTTTCGCTTACACTTCCTCCTTTACGTGAAATAACAACACCCTCAAAAGCCTGAATACGTTCTCTTTTTCCTTCGATGATTTTTACATCAACACGAACGGTATCACCAACACGAAATTCAGGAATATCTTTATTGATTTGTTTTTCATTAATTTTGTCAATTACATTCATCGTTTTTCCTCCTTATCTTATAACCAATGTTCATAACCAATCATATTAAGGCAAGCGGAACATTTTTTTGACGTTACTTAGTATAGCACAAGGTTATTGGTTTTGCAATCGTTTTATTCATTTTGTGGTAAAACTTTTGCAATAGAACGATTAGAAAAATCTAATTCTTTGATAAGTGTTCTCATAGTTTCGATATTCATTGAACGTATTTTCTCAATGTAGTTTACCACGATATCACGATAGGTCACTAAATCGTCTACAAATGAATCTAATAGTGCATCGGCGTAATCGCTTTTTACAACTTCTCCTGAAATCCATACTTTTTTCATTCTTTCCATATCTTCTTCAGTGATGGTTAGATCTTGTAATTTTTCTTCTAGGCATTTGATAAATTGAGCTGATCTTGTGGTGTCAGTTTCAACGACAAAGGTACGAATTTCTCCTTCTGTTTGTACAGTATAGCCACAACGAATCAATATATGATTTTCTTTCATTTGTTCAAAAAAGGTAGATGTTGATCCGAAGTTTAGAGAAATTAGCATATTCGTATATAGATCTAATAAAATGTCGTCTTTTATAGATAGATCAGCTCGCTTCATTTTATAACCAATAGCTAATTTTTCTATTTTAATATCACTAGTTTGTTCTTCATACTCTTTGACAACTTTAACTGGTTCATGATATTTTTTGGTGCATGGTGTAAAATCTTGGGGAAATTTCTTGGTAGCATCTAAAATTGTCTGATAAATTTCTTCTTTATCAAAACATCCTGAAATAACTAAAAACATATTTTTAGGACGATAAAATGTCCGATACGCTGTATATAAATCTTCTTTTGTTATCTTTTGAATAGATTCTACAGACCCAATAACAGGTATTTTTTCTGGTAAATGATGAAACATATTCTTTCGTAGTATCTTCATTGCTAAATAATCCGGATCATCATCCCGCATATGAATTTCTTCCTGAATAATCCCTTGTTCTTTTGCTACATTTTCATCTGTAAAATAAGGATTTGCTACTAATCGAAATAAATATTTTAAGTTTTCTTTTAGGCTTTTACTGCCACTAATAACATAGCAAGTAGAGCGATAACTTGTGTATGCATTCACGTAGGTTCCTGTTTCAGAGTAAAAATTAAATGGTGTAGTACCATCTTCCATTTCAAACATTTTATGTTCTAGGAAATGAGCAATTCCTGGTGCAAAGGAGTGCATTTGCTTTTTTTGATATGGGATAAACTCATTATTATCTGCTCCATAATAAACGCCATAGTTTACGTAATAATTCTTTTTGGTATTTTCTTTAGCATTTGGTATTAAAATAACATCTAAACCGCAAGGCAATGTTTCTCTATATACAGTGTTTCCTACTCCTTTTATTTCAATTGGTTGCATTATCTTCTCCTTCTAATACAAAAATTGTATTTATTTTTACTTTATTCGCAACTGCTATGACTTCTTCTTTGGTTACTTTTTGTATTTTTTCCCTTTTGGTTTCAATATCATCTACACCTAACAAATCCATCATATAATAACTTTCTATTAAGCGGTTTGCGCTTTCTTTTATGTCATCTAAAGCACTTAAATAAAATTCTTTGGCTGCTTGGATATTTTCTTCAGTAAAAGAACCTTTTGTTAGTTTTTTTAGTTGTTTCTTGATTAAGCGGGTTACTTCTTTGCTACTGCTGTTTGTAATCCCACCATTAATTAATATCAAGCGATCAAATTTACTTGGAGAACTACCAATATAATAGGCAAGAGAATTTTCTTCTCTTACTTCTTTAAATAGCATAGAATCTGTTCCACCTCCTAAAATTGTATTGTAAATAGAAAGTGGATAATTTCTTTCGTAATCTGTTAAATTATTCGTAGATAAACTCATACATAGCTGTGATTGATTCGATGGTAAACACTCTGTTATGGTTTTTGATCTTGTTGTTGGTATTTCTTTTAATAGAATTGGTTGTTTTCTTAGCTTGTAGGTATTAATTTGAAAATATTGACGGAATAAATTTTGAACTTCAACTTCATCGACATCTCCTAGTACATAGATATCAATAAGATTATGTTTCAACATTTCTAGATAGTATTGATAAAGATTTTGCTTAGTGATTTTTTGCAAGTCTTCTTGGTATCCTACACTTCTATATGTAGATGCTAAAGCTTGTTTTTTATTTGTTTCTTCTAACAGACGAATGATGGCATATAGTCTTCTATCATCTTTTAAGGAATTTAGATCTGCTTGATAGTCTTCATAAACTGTTTGAAAATTCTTTTCATCAAAAGCACCATCTGTAACGTTTGGACGTAATAATACTGAAGTAAAAAAAGCAATTGCTTGTTCAAAATTTCCTTTTTCGGTATATTTATCATTTAATACTCTTAGGGTAAAACAGGTATCTAAATATGAACCTAGACGTCTTGTCGCTATATTGATATTTGCAGCATATAAATTTTGTAAGGCTTTGTTAAAACTTGATTTTGTCTTATAGTCTTCATTTGAAAGTAATAAAATATCATTTAAGAAATTACGTTTTGTTATATTTTCTTTTTTCGCTATTTCTTTCAAATAAATTTTTACTGTAATGGTTTTGAAGGCATTTGTTTTAATAATGTGTAGTTGATAAGATCCTTGATCTTTTGTGATGTATTCCATTTTTTCCTCCTTTTAGTAGGATATCCCAAGTTTTTACTATCTATTCTAAATTGCTTCTAATGCACAAATAATCATATCATTTAAGCTTGTTTGTCTTTCTTCTGGTGTGACAATTTGATCGTCATACATAGAATCTACGACAGTTAAAATACAACCTGCTTCTTTATGAAGATGTTTGGCTATGGATAAAAGAATTGCTGCTTCCATTTCTGCTGCTAGTGCTTGTTCATTGATGATTGCTGGATAGTTTTTCTTATAAGTTTCTTTATCGACATAAACATCAAATATATCACTTGTAATAACTGTTCCTACATGTGTTTTAGTTTGTAATTTATTTGTTTGTTCTTCTAGCGCTGTTACTATCTTTTCATTAGCTTGAAACAAATGTTCATCATCGTTAAAGAATAGTTTTGGATAACTTGATAGTGTGTAAGCTTCTTTTGCAATTATCATATCACGCACTTTTACAGATGGATGATTGCTACCACAAGTACCAATTCGAATAATTTTTTCTACATCATAGAAATGATATAATTCGTAAGCATATATTCCCATGCTTGGTCCACCCATTCCAGATGCGAAAACAGTAATTTCCTTATCTTTATATTTTCCTGTAAAGGCTAACATACCACGGACGTTATTTACGCATTTTACATCTTGCAAAAAGTTTTGTGCAATATATTGAGCGCGCAATGGATCGCCTGGCATTAATACTTTCTTTTTTATATTTTCTTTTAAACTTTCAATATGTGCCGTTGCCATTTTTCCCTCCTACTATTATTATAGTGGATAAATAAAAAAAAGAAAATAGTATTTGCCATTTCCTTAGTCAACTGTTGTGTATAAACCATGTATTTTTTGTAAATCGGTATCTGTTATTTCTTCTAATACCCAAGTTTTGTTATCTTTTACTAAATGAAATTCAATGGTATAATTTACTTTTTCTGTTGTTGCTTTCATTTGTTTTAAACGGTAAGCTTCTTTTTCTTTTTCGTCTTTTAATTCATCTTGGTGTTGTTCTATATATTTATCGGCTTTGATTTTAGCAGTTTGATAATCAAACACTTCTATTTCTGCAGTTACGGTTGCTTGATTTCCGTTTGTTTGTTCATCTTTTATTTTATATGATAAGTTTTGATACTGCTTTTTCATTAAATCTTTATATTCTTGTTTTTCTTCTTCTAAATAATCAGATTTATCAATGACGGTATCTAGATCTGTCAATACATCAGAATCCATTGTTTGATACTTATTAAAAAATTCTTCTACTCTTTTACTTGGTGTATTCATCATATCCTTACAGCCAGTTATACCAATAAGAATTAAAATTAAACTTATACTCGTTAATATTTTTCTTTTCATCATGTTCCTCCTGTTTTTAAGATGTCCAATATTTTTCTTTTTTATACATAAATTTATTTGACAAAATGGCTATATTTGTAGTATAATGTAGCCATTGAAAGGGAGTATGGTGAATATGTTTGATGAATTAAAAGAAATGAAAGAAGATTTAAAAAAATTAAAGAAACCATTTTCTAACTTATTTAGTTATGGTCTTAAAGGATTAGGATGCGGGTTATGTGCCTTAGCAACACCAATGTTTTTATTTGTAATACCTGGTATTGGTCCGATTGTAGGAATTGCATCTTTAGTTGCCACCATTCGTTTAGCAAAAAGTATTCGTGATCAACATAAAGCAAATGTAGAAGCAGAAAAAAGAGAACTTGCTGCTATTAAAAAGGCAAAAGAAAGGGAAGAACAAGCTGAGAAGGAAAAAGATGGTCCTGAAAAAGTAATTATTAATGAGTATGGTAAAGATAAGAAACAACCTCAACCAGAAAAAACTCAACCACAACCTCAACCAGGAAAGACTCAACCACAACCTCAACCAGAAAAAACTCAACCACAACCTCAACCAGGAAAGACTCAACCACAACCTCAACCAGGAAAGACTCAACCACAACCTCAACCAGGAAAGACTCAATCACAACCTCAACCAGGAAAGACTCAATCACAACCTCAACCACTACCAAAACCTACACTTGAAGAAACACAAAAATTAGATCAAGATATTGATAGAATTTTACCAAAAGATCCAAATATAAAAGCTACTAAAGCTCCAGCTTGTGCTATGGCAAGAGGTCATTATGCCACTACTTTGAATGGCACTCCTATTATGTCCAATCGAGCTTATCATGAAGATTATATTTCATCTTTTAAAAGACTTTAATTAGAAAAGACTTTCCTCTTTTTATAGAGAAAAGTCTTTTTATTTTACTTCTTTTGAAGAGGTTAATTTTAAAATAGATAATATTTCTTTATATTTTTTGCAATCATTTTCTTCGATTAACTTTACAAGGTGTTGATACATCTGTTCAATAGATTTATCTTCTTTCGGAAAATATTCTTCATATAAATAGGTCATTTTCTCTATATTTTTTTGCTTTACTATATAAGATAGTTCTTTTAAAATATAATTTTTATTTTTTTGTTCTTGTCGAGTTAAATAATTTTCTTCTTGATTACTTTTTATTTTTTGAAATGGAATTTTCATTGTTGTTAGTTCTTCTACTAACTCTAGTACCTCCTCTTCTTCATCTAATAATAATGTACTTTTGTATATTGTAGTACCGGTTTCATCAAATTCTAGCGCAAAACATTTTGTCCCATCACTAACAATACAAGAAAAGGAAATTGTTTCAACTTCACTTTGAAAATAACATTCTGTTTTATTTTTAATTTTAAGTAAGTATTCTTTATCTATTTTTATATGATGATGATATAGTGCTTTAAAAAGATCTGGTTCTACTTTCCATAATGGGATCTTTTTTATGTGTTCTAATTCATCTGTTAATTCCCATTCAAAGAATTCAACAGGTTCTTCTTTTTGAAACCAATTTAGTAATATGTCGTATACGTATATCATTTCCTTTTCCTTCCTTTCTCTTTTAAGGCAATCCATAAAATAATAAAGCCTAGTATTAGTGTGTAATTACGAATATGTGATATCATAAATTCTATATAATTTCTTAAGGAATAGCCAAAGGTAAAAAGATTGGTATAAATAATTATATAGAAAAATCCAATGGTCATTAAACAAATACCAATACTAATTAAAGTAAATTTTTTCAAACTTATTTTCGCCTTTCCTTATCCTTCTTTACTGTTAGTATACAGTCTTTTTTTAAAAATTATGCTTTAATCAAAGAAAAAGGTTAGCTTATCTTTTTTGCTAATCTTCTTGATCATTTAATTCTTTGATTTCTATAGTTGATAATTCAACTTTATTAATAGCATCAAATTTCTTAGTAATTTTATCAGTTGTTATGGAAACGTTTTCTACTTCTTTATTGACAGATTGAATACTTCTTGATAGCTTATCCCATCGTTCTTTATAACGAGCAAATTCTAATCCTAATTTATTTAATTCTTCATGAATGATAGAAGTATATTTATCTCTTTCCATATTTTTAATAATCATTTGAATCACAGTTAATGTTGATAATAATGTCGTTGGTGAGGCGATAAAAACACGTTTTTGATAAGCATAATCCACAATATCTTGGTGATAAGCATTAATTTCGGCAAAAATTGCTTCTGCTGGTAAAAACATAATAGCTTGATCACTTGTGATTCCTTTTATAATGTATTTACTACTTATTGCATCAATATGCTTTTTTACATCTAATTTGAATAATTTTGCTGCTTGCTGTCTTTCTACTGCTGTAATATCTTTTGAAACCATTAAACGATAATGTTCAAGTGGAAATTTAGAATCAATAATAATTGTTCCTAATGGTTCTGGAGCAAATAACACGCTATCAGCAATTGTACCATTTGGTAATTGATATTGTAATTGATAAAGTTTGTCATTTTGTTCTCCAAATACATTGGCAAGAATATGTTTTAAATTAACTTCACCGTAAATACCTCTTGTTTTTTTATCAGTTAAAATACTCTGTAATGAGACAATATCGGTTGATAATGTATCTATTTTTTTCTGGGCTTCATCGATTTTACTTAATCTTTCTACTACTGCTGTAAAGGTTTTGTTTGTTTTTTCAAAATTTTGATCTAAACGTTGATTTACTTGTTCATTAATTGCTAATAGACGTCTTTCTACTTGTTCATTTAAAGTAGTAAAATCTTTGTTCATATTTTCTGTTAAGCCATCTTTAAAGGTAGTTAATTCTTTTATTAGTGTTACTTCCAAATTTCCAAGTCTTTCAGTGATTGCTGCTTCATTAATATTTTTAGTTACTGATATAATTGCTAAAATCAAAATAGCAATTAATAGTATTATCATAAGATATTCCATTTCTTACACTTCCTTTTCTATTTTAAAAATCCATCATACCCTTCTTCGATACTGAATACTTGATAGCCTAAGGGACGTAATTTACGAACTGCTTCATAGCTATATTTTCCACTATCACAAAAAAGATAATATTCTTCTTCTTTTAATAAATATTTTTCTTTAAATAACATTAAGGTTTGATAAGGTATATTGATAGCCGTTGGTATTGTTCCTCTATTATATTGATAATTTGGTCGGATATCAATTAATTTTATATTTTGCTGTTTTAAGAGATTTTTTAATTCAACAATGGAAATCGTTTCCTTCATCTTCTTCACCTCTAATATACTATATGAGGTTTTTTATTATCTGACTGGTCTTTTGATAATTAGCAAACATATATTCGCTTATCTTTTTGAAGAAAAAGAAGACTTCTCTTCTAACTTACTTGTGTTCCTGTTAATCTAATTTTTCCTTTCCAGACTTGTCCTGAAATGTCACCATCAATTTCTGTTGTTACCCAAATTTTTAGGTTGTAAGCAATACTTTGTCCTTTGGTGATAGTTCCTGATGTTATTATTCGATTGCTGTTTGTTCCAAGGGTATTTAAGTATTTAGCTGTTCCTATGGTGTTGTCGATTGTTAGATTATACTTTAAAAATTTTGTATCTAGTGCTACTTCTTGGCTAGATAAACTGACATCATCTAAATAGATTGAATAATTAACAGAAGTGGTTCCATCATTTGTTAATGTAAAAGCATAACCAGTTGTTGCAAGTCCTTCTTTGTCTGTCATTGGTAGTGTGTCTTCTAAGTTTATTTCATCTGATTCTGTTAATGTTAGTTTTAGTGAACCTAGTGTTATCACATTTTGTTTACTACCTGTTTTCGAAAAGGCAAATATTGCTAAACTGACACCAATTAGAACTAATACAGCAATAAGGATAGATATTATCAAAACCGTATTTTTTTCCTTTTTCTTATTTTTCATCTTCCCACCTACATTACTGTTTTATCATATCACGAATTGAATCTGGTTGGCAAGTATTTCACTTGGAAATTCATGTTTTTGGCGTTAAATCTTTACTTCCCAATTGTATTTCTTGTCAGTGTTTTTACTTGATTATTTTCTTTGGCAATGGAGATAACATTTACATCATAGTTATCAAAAATAGAATAGCATAAGGTATATAATACTTCTTCTTGTATTTTTCCATTACTATCAAATAATGCATCATTAAAATTTAAAAATAAGACATCTTCTTCTTGATGATAATCAATTAGTTTCGTTTTTTCATCTAGTAAACTTATCAAATTTGGTTCGTAAATATATCCTGTTGTTAATTCTTCTACAATAATATTAATTTTATCTTGACTGTCATTTGTATATTTTGTAACTGGTACATAATATAAATTGTTATCTAAATTTTCTAAATAATAAATTACTGTCTTGGTAATATTTTTTGTGTTTGTTAAATCGTATTGTTTATTGATTCCTATTTTTCTTGTTAAGGGAATTGGAAGTTCTTGTTTGCTATTTGGATATTTATCTAGTGTAGCATTTTCTACTTTTATGATAATATTTGTAATTTCGTTTAGTTCAGTTAAGCTATATACAATGGATTCAATTGCTTTTTCTTCTTTTTCTAGTTTTAAAAATTCTTTTGAAAAATTAAGTGTTATTGTTTTATCTTGTTTTTGATAAGTAATATCTAATACCTTTGTATTAGTTGGAAGTACTGGTTTTAATTGTTCTTGGAATTTTGTATTATCGCTTTTGGTTAGATTTGTAATGATAATTTTAGCGTTTTCGATGGTGTTTTTACCATCTAATAAAATTTTTGTTTTTACTAAACGATTATTTTCGTCTAATAAATAGATATAGTGATTTCCAAGGGTATTGACATATTTCATTTCCATTGTTGTTTGTAGATTATGTTCATTGGTTGTTGGAATCATATAGATTGCCATAATAATAAATAGACTCATAGTTGTAATAATCATCTTCCGTAAAGCTTTTTTTCGTAGCATTCATTATCACCTTAGTAAAGAATATGATTTTATTGGTTTATAAATTCTAGATTATCTTTTTAATCCAAGAAAAAAATATCTTAGTGATACTTTTTTCTTATAGGTGAATTTCTTGTAACTTCAATAATTCTATAACAGCACTTGAGCGCCCTTTAACTCCTAATTTTTGCATAACGTTTGATATATGATTTCGTACTGTTTTTTCACTAATGGATAGTGTGGTTGCTATTTCTTTTGTTGTAAGCCCTGATACAAGTAATTCAAATATTTCTTTTTCTCTTTGCGTCAATATCCCTCTATGCATAATATCCCCTTTCCCTTTTGACATAGTTGCTTCATAGTATAGTATGAGAAAAAGGAATTTTGTTGTGGGACAAATTCCTAATTTGTATTATTTTTCAAATTTTACAGTTATGACTTGCTTGTCTTTAAATTCTGCTTGTAGGGTTCGCATAATATTATTAGCAAGTGTTACATCATGTTTTTTAGCGATCGCCACTACTTTTATTTGATTATTATCAATTTTAACAAAGCTATTTAATTGATAAGTATCTTTTATTAACTTTTCTAGTTTTTCTTCTTTTCCTTCTACTTCATTTAAATATTTTAATTGTTCGTAAGCGTTATTTTTTTCTTCTGTTGTTGCTTCTTCATTCGTCATTGTTGCTTTTAATTCGGCTTTTGTAGCATCTCGTTCTTCTTCTAGGCTTACGCGTAAAGCCGTTAGATTATCGCTTTCTTCAATGGTTGTTGTTTCAGTTGTTTTGTTCTCTTTTGTAGCATTTTTAGCAACTAACAAATCATTTGGCATGGTAATATAATAAATACTTAGTACTAGTATTAAACTGAATAATGTTAAAAACCATAAATTTTGTTTACTTATCATTTTCTTCCTCCTCAAACTACTATACTGTATGAGAAAGATTTTAATTTATTCCGATTTTGAAGCTAGAAGATAAGTGCAAGCATTGATGACACCTAGTTTTCCATAAGAAAATGTAAGAGCACCTTGTTGATAGGCAATATAAGGTGGACGTAATGGTCCATCGCAACTTAGTTCAATAGAAGATCCTTGGGTAAAAGAACCACTTGCCATAATAACTTTATCAGTATAACCTGGCATTGGTGCTGGAATTGGTAAAGAGAAAGAATCAATTGGTGATGCTTGTTGTATTCCTTGACAGTATTTTATTAGATCTTGTTCTTGATGAAAGATAATGGTTTGAACGATATCACTTCTTTTTTCTTGCCAAGTAGGATTCACATCATAGCCTAATTTTTCTAACAGACAAGCTGTAAAGCATGCAGTTTTAAGACTTGCTGCTACAACACTTGGTGCCATAAATAAACCTTGTAAAATAGAACGGTTAATTCCAAGTGTTGGTCCCACTTCTTTTCCTTCACCTGGTAATGTTAGTCGTTCGGCAACAAGTTTAATATATTTTTCTTTTCCAGCAACATAAGCACCATTTGGTGCAATCCCACCACCTAGGTTTTTAATTAAGGATCCAACGATAATATCAGCTCCCACCATCGTCGGTTCTTTTTCTTCTACTAATTCGCAATAACAATTGTCTACCATAATAATAACATTTTTATCTACTTTTCTAATTTCTTTAATGATATCTTCTAAAGCTTTTATTGAAAGTGTATTTCTTGTTGAATACCCTCTTGAGCGTTGAATTTCGATCACTTTAATTTTTTTAGTTTGTAAGGTTTTGATGATTTTTTCTGTATCAAAAGCGTTATCTTTTAGGTCTATTTGTTCATAAGAGATTCCAAAGGCTTTTAAAGATGAGGGATTATCTTTGATACCAATCACTTCATCTAACGTATCATAAGGCTTTCCAGTAATACTCATAAGGGTATCATTAGGTCTTAAAAGTGCAAATAGAGTTACTGTTAAAGCATGTGAACCAGAAATAAATTGATTTCTTACTAAGGCATCTTCACATTCAAATATTCTTGCAACAATTCTTTCTATTTTATCTCTTCCTATATCATTATAACCATAACCATTAGTGCTATTAAAGTCTGTTTCACTTACTTGTTCTTGTTGAAAAGCACCTAACACTTTTTTGCTATTGATTTGTTCTTGTTTATCTATTTCTTGTAGTTTTGTTTGAATTTCTAATTCTGTTTCATATATTAATTTTTCTAACATCTATTGACACCTCCATCTACTCTTATTATGCTATCATTTACATAGGTTGCTTCGCTTGCTATAAAACAAATGACTTTAGCTATTTCTTCTGGTTTAGCAAAGCGCTTTAATAAAATTTTATTGATTTCTTTTTGTTTAAATTCATCTGTTAATGTTTCATTCATTTTTGTGTCAACCCATCCTGGTGCTATGGTGTTAACTCTTATTGGTGCTAAGGAAGTAGCAAGGTTATGTGCTAAGGAAATCAAGGCAGCTTTAGAAGCATCATATTCTATACTTTCTTGATAATAGGTATCTATCGCATTTGTTGAGGAAACGAAAATGATAGATGCATCCTTCTTTAGAAATTTCATGAGATGTTTGGTAATTAGAAATGGTGCTATGGTGTTCACTTGAAAGGTTTCTTTAAATGTTTTTTCGGTTTTCATTTCTAGAATACTATCTAGAGCAATTGCTGCATTATGAACTATGACATCAATTTGAGGGAATTTGCTTACTATAGTATTACACAAAGCTGTTATTTGCTCCTCTTTATTTAAATCTGCCTGGACAATCAGTATGGATGTTTTATAATTTTTTTCTATTTCTTTTTTTAGCTTTTGAATGGTCGTTTCATCTTGGTGGTAATGAAGCACTAGATCGTAACCGTTTTGGGCAAATAAAATGGCAGTTTGTTGTCCTATTTTACTAGAAGCTCCTGTTATAATAGCACATTTATTCATCTTCTTCCTCCTTGGCTTTGGTTTCTGTTTTATTATATCTTACGAAAATATGTTCGTCAAGAACTTTTTCAAAGAAAAAAGTAAGATATGGTTGAAAGCATCTTACTTTATGTTAAAAAGAAAATTTTGATAGCGATAGTAATCATCGTCATTAAAGCTTGAGAAAATAATGAATGGACGATAATAAACTAGTTGATTATTTCTTACGTATAGATGAATATCATCTTGATAGTTTGTCACATTTCTAGCTTGTAAAAAGCAATCATAATTACATTCACTTTCATTTAAATAGGTTCCTTCTACTTCTTCTTCATACATTGTTTTCATTTTATTTTCAAAAGAAGCAGCAATTTTATCAATGGATGTTTGAAACTCATTTAGTAATGTTTCATCATCTACTAATGCACCTGTTTTTTTATCAAAGTTATATGTCTTAATGGTTGTATATGGATATCCTTTATTTTCTACTTTGTTTACCATAATCGCTAGTGAAATATATTTTTTATTAAGACTTGCTTGATAGGTAAATTGTGTGTTTTTCTTTTGAATGGTTGCAGTATATTCTTCTTTTATTTTAGCATTGATGTTTTTTGCATCTTCACTATCTAATGTTAATGCTGGTAATGTTGATGTTAGACCTGTATTGGTAGCTTTATAAGTTGCTTGTTCACTAACATAATCACTAATTTTATTTTTTTTATTATTTTGTTTGGTTAAGATAAATGAAATTAGTAGTAAAACAGCAATTATAATGATACCGACAATAAACCATTTAATAATTTTTTGTTGTTTTTCTTCTTCCATCTTTGCCTCCTATTGTACATTTTTATCAGTATTATTACTTGATTTTACTTGAAATTTTACTACTTCATTCTGTTGAGAATACTCAATTAGTTTTACCTCTAGAGTATCTAAATCAAAGGTAAATTTGTAAACGTAATCTTCTTCACTAATAAAATAGCCACTATATTTTCTATCATCTAACGAATTTGTTTTTTTATAGTAAGTGATTTTTTGATCAGTTAAATGTCTTTCTTCTAATTTTTTAGTATAAGCAGTTTCTAGTTTCATTAAAGTTTGGCGCGATAGATTTTTATCTTTCTTTTTCAAGGCTTCAATTGGTGCTTGATAAGTAACATTAAAGTACATAAAAAGGCAAGTGATCATTAGGGCAAGTATTGCTATAATAGAACCTAAAATGATTAGTTTTTTCTTATTCATTTTCATATTTCACCTCATACTAATTTGCTTTAGCTGGAAATGACCAATATTTAGTTGCCCACTTTTTTATTGTCCTTAGCGTAAATGGCTGTGTATTTTCAGCTCTACGGTCCCAAGTTGGATTGTTAATATATATACCTTCATGGCCATCAATAGCTCTCAAAACAATAAAATGTGGTCCTACACTAAATAACCCATTAGAATTGTCATTTCCTTCCCCTCTTGCTAAGACAGGATGACCATTTTTTAAAGCGGCCCTCACATCATTTGCAGAGATTTCTTTCGGTTTTTTTAGCCCATAATCACGTGCAGAAATATCTACCAAAATATGCGCCATTCCTTTCTTATTATTATAATAACTAGGATATCTTTTTGCCATATCACCAGGAGTTATTGTTTTACCAGTTAAATAACTTAATATCATAGCAAGAGAGGTAAAACCACAACCACCTCCAGCGACTGTTTGGCCTTTTCTGAACTCTCCCCAGTCACAACCTGGTTTATCTTGAAAATAAACTGGTATTGGCATCGCATTGGTAGTAAATGTTCCATCAAAAATTATGTTTGGTACTTGTGCATCACAACTTGCAGAAGTATTAGTAGTTCCTCCGCTATTATTGCTAGTATCACCAGTGTTACTACTGATGTTAGCAGTATTAGCATACTTTTCTAACAATTGTAGATTGCCACCCAAATCTCCTTTTGAGGATTTTTTCCAGTTAGATTGCTCATCTGTATTTGCATAGGTAATATTGCTGGCAGCATTATCGGCTGTTTTCCAACAAGCACTGACACTAAAACTAGTACCTGGTACTAATTGAATAGCAAGATCGGTTATGGTTGGAATAAAGAAGACAATAACGGCTGCCATAAATTTATTGATAATTTTTTTCATTCCATCTTTTTGTTCAGGATTTGTTAGCATGGAAATCAAAGATATGACAGCTGATACTGTTAGCAATATTGGAACTGCTATTCCTATAATGTTAAATATAGTGTGCAGTAAGGATAAAATTTTAGCTAATACTAAATCATTGCAACTTTCTGATGTTATTTCTAATATAAACATATTTTCACCTCTTATCTTTTCTTACTAACCGCTATTCCATCGCCTATTGGCATAATAGTTGTTTCATAATCTTCATTTTCTTTTAAAAATTTTATATATTCTTTGATTTTACGAACGATTCCTCTAACGTTATGGCTTTCAATTTCTTTTTCGTTTTTTTCTACTAAGCCGTGAAAATACATATTATCGGTAATAATGTAGCCACCATCTTGTAAATTTCTTGAAAATAACTCGAAAAATTTAATATTTTGTGCTTTAGCAGCGTCAATAAATACTAAATCAAAGGTATCTTGTAACTTTACAGTTAAAGCATCACGAAATAGCAAGGTAATTCGATTTTCTAAGCCTAGTTTTTTGATGTTTTTTACTGCTTCTAAATATCTTTTTTCGTCTCGTTCGATTGAAGTGATTTTTACTTTTGGATTTGCTAAGGCCATCATAATTGCTGAATACCCTACTGCAGTTCCAATTTCTAAGACATTTTTTATTTGGTGTTTAATGATAAAAGTGGTTAAAAAATCAATTCCATCATCTTCCATAATCGGTACTTTATTTTCTTTTGCTTCTTTTTTGATTTCTTTTATTATTTTGTAGTTATCTCCTACCATATCCAGTCACCATTTTCTTTCAATTCTTTTACTTTTGCATTATGTTCCTGCTGTGTTTTGGTATAATATACTTTCCCATTTTTATCTGCCACAAAATACAAGTTATCGCTTGCTGTTGGGTGAAGTGCGGCTTCGATGCTTTCTTTTGAGGGGTTACATATTGGTCCTACTGGAAGTTTTCCCGCCATTTTTTCACTTCTTGTATTGTATGGATTATAAGTATTAAACATTGTGGAAGTCAAATCTTTATCCATTGTTTGTTGAAAAGCATAATATGTTGTTACATCGCTTCCTAAATTCATTCCCTTAGCTAGACGATTTTGAAAAACACCGACAATTTTTTTACGATCGCTACTTGTTACACCTTCTAATTCGGTAATAGAAGCAAGGGTTAGAGTTTGATGAATATTCTTAGCTTGTAAGGTTTGCTTGTTCTTTTCTAAATTTTTTTCTTCTTGATCTAACAGCTTTTTAACAATTTCCTCAATACTTACTTGTTGGTTGATAAATTCATATGTATCTGGAGCAAGATATCCTTCTAGTGGATAGTAGATATCAGGATTTAAAATATCTTCTGTCAAAAACCAATAAGAATCAATTAAGGTTCTTATATAGGTTTCATCTTTCATTTTTGCTAGAAACTCTGCTTTTGATATTGCTGTTTTACTTTCAATTAAGGTTGCATAATCGGTAATGGTTTTTCCTTCTTGAAACGTTAAACTTACAGCATTTGCGTTATAAGTGTTGCCTTTTTCTAATTGTTCAACAATTTTATTTAAGGACATATTTTTTTTCAAGGTATAAGTTGAAGCCTTCAAAGAGGTTACATGATTTAGTTTTAAGTAAACTTTAAAAAATGTTTTGCTCTTAATTAAGCCTTTCTTTTCTAATATTGTTGCTATACTGTCTGTCGTCATCCCAGATGGAATAATCACTTCTATATCGGCTTTTGAGGTTTTATCTGCTGGCAAGAGTTGGTATTGATAATAAAGAAATAACGTAATCATCAAGACTCCAACGATGGCACAAAAAACAGCTAAAATGCGCGTTTTCTTCACACAATCACTTCCCTTTTTATGATGAAAAGATGAGTATTATTGCTCATCTGTATTATTCGGATCATTTATTGCTTCTTGAATTTCATCTAAAACCGCTTCAACTATCTTCCATTCTTTATCTGTTTCAATCTCCTCAAATTTTATTTCGTTATCTCCTATAATAGTGTAAACCTTTGCAATTACTTGAGTGTTTCCGTTTTCATCTTGTGAGTTATCGGTAAAGGCAATGTAACTTTTATTAGTTTCATCACTATCAAAAGTGAATAACACATCATATACTGTGTCACCTATAATTAGCTGATTACTTATAAAATTGCTCTTTCCCATCATTTCGTCTTTATCGTTCATTTTTTATCTCCTTTTATCTAAATATGCTTGTAGTATAATTGTAGCCGCAACAGAATCAATAACTTCTTTTCGTTTTTTTCGTTGCATATTGGCTTTTATCAAGGTTTGCTCTGCACTTACAGTACTTAGGCGTTCATCTTCTAAGAAAACTGGAAGAGAAAAAGTATCTTGCAATTTGCTTTGAAAGTCAAGTGTAGCTTTTGCTCTTGGGCCAATTGTGTTGTTCATATTTTTTGGATATCCTAATACCAAGGCTTCTATTTGTTCTTTTTTGATAATTTCTTCTAAAGCAGGAAGACAGGTACTAGGATCATTATCATGTCTTAATACTTGATAACTAGTAGCAATCAATCCTGTTCTATCACTGATCGCAAGACCAATCGTTTTTGTACCAAAATCAAGTCCTAAATAGCGCATTACTTTAAGATCACATCCGTTAGCAACACTTCTAGGATTCTACTACGATCTAAGGCTTGCATTTTTCCTCTTGCACCTTGATAGCTAGAAATATACCCCAAATCACCGCTGACTAAATAACCAACAATTTGATTAATTGGATTATAGCCACGTTCTTTTAAGGATTGATATACTTCCTTTAAGATTCTATGTACTTCTTTTGAGGAAGTGTTATCTAGATGAAATAACATTGTTTGATCTTGATTCATATTATCACCTCTACAATTACTAATTTTATTCTATCATTATTTATGGGTAAGTTCAAGGAAAAATATTATTAGCAGTAACCAAAAAAAGGAAGATATCTTCCTAACTTGCAAGTGCTATTTCGAATGGGTTTTCCTTGGTACCATCACCACCTGTTATGATGACATTTGATTTTAGGAACATACTGGGACAAATACCACCTACATCACGAGAACTCATTTGTAATATTCTTGCATAATTGCTAAGCCATGAACTGGGCGTTAATGTCCAATCACTTTCTATTTCATCATTATATGTAAAAATTGGGTAGGCATCAATTCTCCAAGTCTTAATAAACCAATTTTTGCTGTGGTGGTATTTGAAGTTAACTTAGTACTTGATGCACTTGTATATTTTGCTAATTTATAATTTTGATACATATCAACTTCGCCTAAATACCATGTTATATTATCCTCAATCATATTTTTTTGAGAAGATGTTAAATAAATTTCACTTGTTAGATATTCACCATTTAAAAAACTACCAATAGAAGAATTTATTGAATAAATCGGCCTCTTGCCAAACTCTAGTATTTTATATTCTCCATCTTCTTTTAATGGGGCTGTACTGACTATTTTTGTTGTTCCTTCTATTTCATGACTAACAATTTGATATAAATTGTTTTCTCCTGTTCCAAATCGAATGTATTCACCACTATATCTTGTTGCTAGTTTTGTTCCTGATTCTGGTGTACCATCATCTCCTTTTAAACGATATGGATCACTTTCTGTTCCTGTTCCTGATATAATTTCCACATCTGGCTTTAGATTAATTACTGGGCGAATACCGTACCATCCTGCTCTTGACAGATCAGAACTAATGCTATCGCTATCATATCCGTATTCATCTACATACCAAACACCAGTAGAATTCGCTGGTGTTAATGTATACCAAGGTAGACCATTATTTAAATATACTACCTCATTTGTAGTATTTTTACAGGTTGTTATGTATTCATAAATATTAAGGAGTCCAACAGCACTTGTTACCATGGTTGTTTTTGCTGGTTTTGTCGTTTCGGTTGTTAATGTGGCATTCCAAACACTATCTGTTTTAATGAATTTTTCATAATCTCTTAAATTTCCTAAGAAACCATCTACTGTTGTATCATTTAACCATTGTTGCATATAACTTCCTTCAAAAACTGTATTATTCTCTTCGTTATATGGTATTGCTGATATATTCCACTGCGTGATTAGTTTTACACTATTATCAGATGGATCAACAGATACTACTCTCCATAGTTTTCCACTATACCAAATGTAATTATTTGGATCAGTTCCCGTGACAAAGGTTTGTTCTGAATCAGAGGTATCAACAACAGCATTGGTTCCTAAACCTGATAAGAGTTTTGTAACCGTACTAGATGTAGTAGTGTTTTTCTCTCCTGTCTTACCATAAGCATTTACTTTAACGGAAAATACTAAGTTTCCTCCATCCCCTTGTGGATTGTAAGATTCATCTACATACATTCTTAAACGATATTTCTTATTAAAAGTTGTAGAGGTTGATCCCATTGCTAAACTCATCATATTAGCTGGTCTTCCAGTATAATCATTTGCACTAGTATCAGCACTATAAGTCGCTGGTGCCATTACTTCTGTTTCGGTTCCTGAACTATCTACTTCTGTTAGATATAATTTAATATATTTACCATCAATTTTCTTGCTACCAGTTGTAACATCTTCTGCTGCTATTTCCCAGTTAACATTAGTTGATCCTTGAATGGTTGTAGATAATGTAAAATCAAAATATTCTCCATCTTTCAATCTTACCTTACCTGTGGCATCTGTTGTTGGTAAGGCTTTATCAATTGATATCACATTACTACTTTCTTCATAACTCATTCTGATAACACCTGTTGTTATGGCATTTAATTTCTCCCCTGTTCTTGTATAACTAAATGCTGCATAACTGATGCCAATCACTGCAATAAATAAAACAAGCATTGCTAGTATCATTACTATCTTTTCTTGATTAGTTTTTAGTTCTTCCATCTTTTTACTCCTTGTCTATAAATATACACGAAAAAGATCAAGATAATTGTCGTTTCAGCCTGATCATCATTCTTATAGAAATAGGAAGTTTTCTAATCTCTTAAAGTACCCCCCCCCAGGTTAACTTTGAGTTTACATATACCAATGTGTTTTTATGAGGAATTTGTACTTTCATTGCAAACTTTCCTTTCTTGTTTTAATCTAGATTCTTTTGTAATTCTCTTAACTTAGATAGAAATTCATTTGTTTTTCTTATTTCTTCATCTAATTTTTCATAATTTGCTGTATTTTCTAGTTCAATACTTGTTTGTGATAAAGCCTTTTCTTTTTCAATTCCATAAATTGGACTGATGACAGGGCTTGGTTTATAGGTATTGGCTTGGTAAGGTGCTGATTGTAAATCAAATAATGCGACTTGTTCAATTTTCTTTTCTGTTACTGGTTGTGGTGTTTCTAAGCTTTCAATGACTTCTTCTTTTGGTTGTTCTTGCTTAGTTTCTTGCATCAAAGGTGATGTAATCTGTTGTTCTTCTTTATAACGTTTTTCTAATTCTTGAATTGTAATTGGTTCATTACCTTCATCTTCATACTGTGTTAATTCGTTGTTATACATTAATGTTTTTCCCTTGGTCAACAATTCATCTAAGCTGATGATAGCATTTTCCTCTTGACTCATTTCAAATTGAGTTAAAGCAATATTTTTTGCCTCCTGTTGTTTTAAAGCCTCTTGCTGTTTTAAGGCTTCTTGTTGTCTGATTGCTTCCTGTTGTTGTTTGATGGCTTCTTGACGTTTTAATTCTTCTTGACGTTTTAATTCTTCTTGACGTTTTAATTCTTCTTGACGTTGTTGTTCTTGTTGTTGCTTTTGGAGCATTTCTTGTTGTTTTCTTTCTTGTTCTTCTTGTTTTATTAATTCTTGTTTTAAACGTTCTAGTTCGGCTTGGGCTTCTTGTTTTGTATATACTTCATCTTTATATTCGATCGTTTGAATTGGTTGCGTTAGGTCCATGTTGTTTTCTTGTTGTTTTTGAAATACTAAATTATCGATCATTGATTCTTGTTTTGCTGGTTCTTGTTGGACAAGGATAGGTTCTATCTCAATTGGAGAAGTAAATCCTTTTTCAATGGTAACACTTGGTCTTGCGATTTCTTGTTGTTCAACAACTTTTGGTGTTGGTTCTTCTTTTTCGATTACTTCTTCTTTTACTTTTGTTTCTTCTGCTACTGCAACTGGTTGCTTTATTGCTTGTGCTTCTACTTCTTTTGCTTTCAAAGCTTTCTGCTTTTGCTTTTCTTTTTCTTGCTCTTGTCTTACTTGTTCTACTAAACGGTTTAATTGTGCCGTATTATTTTTTAAAATCTTCTTTGATTCTCTTGCTTTCATAAAATCTATCAACCAAAAAACAAAATAAGCGACTAGAATAATTGCTAATATAATCAGAATAACAATAACTTCTTTCATTTTTAAAAACTCCATGATTTCTTTCACTTTCTGCTTCACCTCTACTACTATTCTTGTTATAAGTGTATCACAGATAAATAGCACCTAACAAGTCATTGCGAATTTTTTTCTTAAAAAGTTTTTAGGATATTGACAAATAAAAGTAAAAATATTTTATCTATTTTCCATTTCTTTTTTCATATAGTGTTAACAAAGAGGTGCTAATATGAGACGGGAAAAATTTATTATTTCAACACTGATTTTGATGATTGGTGGCTTTTTAACAAAGTTACTTGGTATGATTATCAAGATGTGTATGAGTAGAATGTTAGGTAGTGAAGGTATGGGACTTTATATGTTGGTACTCCCTACTTTTTCTTTGTTAATTGGTATTTGTCAGTTTGGTATTCCTGTTGCTTTATCCAAATTAGTTGCAGAGGATACAAAGAATAATCGCCAACTTTTATTTTCTTTATTACCTATTTCTCTTATTGTCAATTTAACGATTATTTTCTTTGTCATTTTTTCTTGTCGTACACTTGCAATTCAATTTTTACATGAACCTCGTAGTCAGCTTCCTATTCTTGCTATGTGTGTTGTATTGCCACTTACTAGTTGCTCTGGTATTGTTCGAAGTTATTTTTTTGGTAAACAACAAATGTTACCTCATGTAGTTTCTAATGTTTTAGAAGATATTGTTCGTTTATTATTAATTATCTTGTTTGTTCCAATGTTTTTAGATAGAGGTTTAGAAAAGACGGTTAGTTTTATTATTTTAACTAATGTTATTAGTGAACTTTCTTCTATTGTTGTTTTATATTTCTTTTTACCAAAACATTTACAATTGAAACGTAGTGACTTTGCTTTTTCAAAAGATTATGTCAAAGAAGCAATGCATATTAGTATTCCTAGTACAGCTAGTCGTTTTGTTGGATCCATTGGCTATTTCTTAGAACCTATTATTTTAACATCTACACTTTATTTTTGTGGGTATTCTTCTTCTTTTGTATTAAAGCAATATGGTATTTTAAGTGGGTTTGTTTTACCATTATTATTGTTACCTTCTTTTTTTACATTAGCCATTTCTCAAGCCCTATTACCAGTGATTGCTAAACTGATGGTCAAAAAGAAAAAACAAGAAGCGATAAGAAAAGTGAAACAAGCTATCTTTTTTTCTTTATTAATTGGAGTGCCGATTAGCATTTTGTTCATGCTTTATCCTGAAGTGTTTTTGCAACTTATCTATCACACTAAGAGTGGTAGTACTTATTTACGAGTTTTAGCTCCTATTTTCTTACTACAGTATATACAAGCACCTCTTTCTGCTAGTTTAGATGCCATGGGTAGAAGTAAAGATAATTTTAAAGCTATATTGTTTTCTACTTTAATCAGAACTATATTTCTTTTTGGATTCTCCTTACTACATATTGGTCTTTGGGGGTTGATCATTGCGACCAGTTGTAATATTTTCTTTATGACATTTTATAATTATTATCAAGTAAAACGAGCGTTTCAATAATTTACTTACCTGCATTATACGTGTATAATACTTCTTGAGGTGACGCAAGGATGCAGACGCGATGTTTATTAATTGTAGATGATGAAAAAGATATTCGAAAGGTGATTTGTGAATATGCCAAAAAGGAAGGATATCATGTATTAGAAGCAGAAGATGGCAAGGAAGCATTTCAATTATTACAAACAGAAGTAGTTGATTTGATGGTATTAGATGTAATGATGCCAAAGTTGGATGGGATGACATTACTTGAATCATTATCCTCCATCAAGAAAAAAGTACCAACCATTATCCTATCAGCTTTAGATGATGAAGTAGATAAACTGGCAGGATTTGAAATGGGAATTGATGATTATTTGTGTAAACCATTTTCTCCTAAAGAATTAATGGCTAGAATTAAAGCGGTTTTAAATCGTGTGTATCCTAGTATGCCCTATTATGAAAAAGATGGTTTAGTTGTTCATTTTTTAGAGCATACAGTTTTTGTAGATGGTAAACAAGTCTTTTTAACACCAAAAGAATTTGAATTATTACAATATTTTATTACGAAGCGGAAAATAGCTATTTCAAGAGAAGAATTATTAAAAGAATTGTGGGGGTATCATTTTTATGATGATGATAGAACGATCGATACCCACATTAAAATGTTACGCAATAATTTAGGATGTTACCGAAAATTTATTGTTACCGTTCGAGGAGTAGGATATAAATTTGATGATGAAACGTAAACGATTAAGGCGAAAGATTTGGCTTTATTTAATTGGTTTTTCTATTGCTATTTTTATTTTTTTATGGTTTTTCCAAGTTGCTTTTTTCAATCGTTATTATGAATGGTCGAAAACAAGAAAAATCAAACAGATTGCTCATACAATTTTAAATATGGATAGTCAAGCAATTGATAGACTTGCTTATCAAGAAAATATCCATGTGGAAATGACAACTGCTTCTCTTGCAACTTTATATACTTCCAATTATTCTTTTGGTTATCAAAATCAAGTTATTGAACAGCACTTTATCACAAGTGGGCGTTCTTCTTATACGTATACTTTTACACATCCAAAATTCGAAGATAAAAGCATTACCTATGCTTTAAAAAATGGGGATATTTATATTTTCGTTTCTACTTCTATTGAACCATTACATTCTTTCGTTGCTATTTTACAAGAACAACTTGCTATCATTAGTATTTTTGTATTAGGTCTAAGTTTTGTTTTAGCTTATTTTATTTCGCGGCGTATTAGTAATCCAATTGTTGCTATCTCTATTGCTGCTAGTAAGATTGCTAAGGGGAAAATGAATACTGTTTTTGAATGTAATAGTGATATTGTGGAATTAGTAGAATTAACAGATTCTTTAAATGAAATGAAAATAGAATTAGCAAAAACCGATGAATTAAGAAAAGATTTAATGGCCAATATCTCCCATGATTTAAAGACACCGCTTACTATGATTAAAGCCTATGCTGAAATGATTTTGGATATTCATTTACACGATCCTGATAAAATTTGTGAAAATTTAGATACTATTTTGGTAGAAGCAGATCGAATGAATTTACTAGTCAGTGATATTTTAACACTTAGTAAAATGGAGGCTAACATGGATAGTTTAACTATCAAAGAATTTGATTTAATTCCTTTTATGAAAGCTATTGTAAAACGATTTAGTATTTTCGGAGAAAAAGATGGTTATACTATTTTATTTGAAAGCTGTTTTTCTACGTTATTAGTGAAAGCTGATAAAAAGAAATTAGAACAAGTCATTTATAATTTTGTTGCAAATGCAATTCACTATACTGGAAAGGATAAAACTGTTATTGTTGCGGTCAAAGAACAAGAAAATGGTTATCTTGTTTCATTTCATAATAGTGGTGAAAAGTTAGATAAAGAAGACAAGAAGAAAATTTTTGATCGATATTATCGCAATCGAAAAAACCATAAACGACAAATTTATGGTACTGGATTAGGACTTTGTATTGTGAAAAATATTTTAGAATTACACCATTATTCTTATGGGGTTTTAGATGAAGAAATGGATGGCACCACTTTTTATTTTATTTTACCAAAGGCAAATTAATCATTTGCTTTTTTGATGATACTAATATACTTATCCCCATATTTTTTGTATTTCAAAACTTGATAGATTTGTTTGGGCAAGACTTTTTCAAGCTTATTACTTTCTAAAATGATATAACCATCATCTTTTAAAAGTTGATAGTCATGAATTTTTCTTAATGCTATTTCTATTGCGTCAGTATCATAAGGTGGATCAAGAAAAATAATATCAAAAGCATTTGCTGGTAGTTGTTTTAGGGCTTGTTGAAAATCTAATTTGTAAAGATGTATTGGTTCTTTGATAGAAAGATGTTGAATATTTTGTTTGATGGTATCAATTGCTTTTTTATTGTGATCAACAAAGGTTACTATACTAGCTCCTTGGCTTAGGGCTTCTAAACCTAGATTGCCACTTCCTGCAAATAAATCAAGGCAATTACTTTCTTTTATTTTATCTTGGATCATAGCAAATAAAGACTCTTTTACCCTATCCATGGTAGGACGAGTTCCTTTTAGATCATAACCTAGTAAATTTCTTCCTTTATAAGTCCCACTAACGATTCTCATGCTTTTTTTCCTTTCAATTCTTTTAATAAAAAGTTCAGTTGAATAATTAAAATATTAAGATTAGTCTCTTGTTGTTTGAAAGCTTGATATGCTTCATTTTGATAAATTTTTTGTTGGAGTTTTGGATCTTTAGTTTGATGATATTTTTCAATTAATTGTTGTAATGATTCATCTTGTAATACTTTTTCTTTCGCTTCTTGATAATCTTTTATTAATTTGGAATGATCAATTGCATCTAATACATTTTGATATTGATTTAATATTTCCATCATTGTTATCACCTAGTTCTTTTTTATTATAACGAAAATTTTAGATTATGACTAGATTTTTTACTGTTTTATCGTTATAATAACTCTAAATCGAGGTGAGATGGGTATATGAGTAAAACGAATCTTAATCTTTATCGTTATCAAAATTTAATTGCTAAGGAACATATTGCACTGATGAATGATGAAAATTATGAGAAACATCTTCCACATATTCAACTATTACGGGAAGAAGAAAAAAAGATTTTAAGTCGCATCACGCCAAAACAGGCATTTGATTATTTTCATTATTTTCAGCAACTATTTCAAACCAAGCAAGATTATAATATTGAATTTGATCTTTTAACGAATGAAAATCATCAAAAACTTTTTCCTTATCAACGTTTATATATTGAATTATTAACAATTTTAGCAGAAGATGAGCAATATTTTGTGGAAAATGAAGATGATTATGATTTTTTATTTTCTTATTTATTTACTAATTTTGTACCACCTGGTTTAGAAATAGATGATTTAGTGTTGTATCGTTTAGATCATGTTGAGAGATTAATTGGTTTATTAGAAGATGCAAAAGAAATGAAAGTAGCAAATGAGTTTCAACAACAACTTTTATTTTTATATCCAGAATTAATGGATGAAATGATTTTGAAAAATCAAAAGATTACAAGAACTAGTGCTAAAATTTCTGCTACCAGATTTGATACTTCTTGCAAGTTTTATCATCAGTATGAACCATTTTATTCTGATCAAAAGATGCTTTTGGCAGAAAACCCTATTTATTATACAACGCTTTTATTAAGTAATATAACGGATCAGGATTTAGAAAAACGTACTTATCAAAATCAAGCCATGTTAGCAAAATGTTATTTAGCTAGTTTCATTGAAACTTTAAACCCTATTCAAAGTGATATTCTAGCAGAAGAGATGTTTTCTTCTCTTTACGATGAAAAACCAAATAGATTTAATGACACAAATAAGATTATTATAGAAATGATACAAGATGTATTCGATCGAAGCAAACCACCTAAAGTGAAAAAATTATTTTAAGAAAAGGAAAAGCCAAAACAGGTACGTTTTGACTTTTTTTAATGATGTATCTTTTAGCTATTTTATTTACATCTTTCGTAAACAACTAGGTTTAAAGGGAAATGGAACGACCCCCGTTCGAATTCGTAACATCGTTGTTATTCGCATTGCCATTGTTGTTCACATAACGGACGTTTTCTTTTTGATCATACCTTACTATAATCTATTAACATTTATAATTATAGTTAAAATTTAAATTTTTATGTTTTTTTCTGCTCAGGAACATCTGCACCGAAAAAACATTATCCTGCTAATTTCACTTCAAATGGATTATCTTTTGTACCATCACCACTTGTGATAATGACATTAGGCTTTAAATTCATGGTTGGTCGAATACCATACAAAGTTGTAACAACATTATTGCTCGTATCGCCAAGATTATCTATGTAATTAACGTTAGTTGTGCTATATGGTGTTAATGACCAATGTGTTGTATTATTTCCATATCTAATAAATTGCCCTGCATTTAATTCCCCTATTCTTAATAATCCAATTTTGGCTGTCGTTGTATTTGATGTTACTGATGTACTAGATGTATTTGTGTATTTGGCTAGTTTATAACTCATACAAAATCCAACTGTTCCCAAATACCAGGTAGTATTATCTTCTATCATATTTATTTGAGCAGTCGTTAGATAACTTCCACTTGTTAAATACTCACCATTCAAAAATGCTCCTATTGTATTACTACTTGAATAATTAACTCCTGAACTTGCAAAAGTCATTAGTTTAGTAATTCCATTTTCTTTCAATGGCATAGCACTTGCTATTTTTGTCATTTTTTCTGTTTCGTGACTGACAATTTGATATAGATTGTTTTCTCCAGTGCCAAATCGTATGTACTCACCACTATATCTTGTTGCTAATTTTGTTCCTGATGTTGGTGCATCACTATCTCCTTTTAAGCGATAAGGGTTATCTTCTGTTCCGGTTCCTGATACAATTTCTACACTAGATTTTAAGTTAATTGAAGGACGTACTCCATATGAATATGCAACACTATGATTATCTATATTACCATAATAGTTTATGTAGCGAACAAGTGTTGTGCTATATGGTGTTAACGTCCACCAATATAGACCATTATTTAAATAACCTGTTGATGTAGTAGCATTTTTATAACTCATTACATATTCATACATATTTAATAATCCTACTGTACTTGTTACCATTGTGGTTTTATCAGGTTTTGTCGTTGCAGTTGTTTGTGTGGCATTCCAAACGCTATTAGTTTTAATGAATTTTTCATAATCTCTTAAATTTCCTAAGAAACCATCTTCTGTTGTATCATTCAACCATTGTTGTGTATGGCTTTCTTCAAAATTTGTGTTACCATTTCTATTATATGGAATTATTGATATATTCCATTGTGTTACTAGTTTGACACTATTATCGGTCGGATCAATCGATACTGCTCTCCATAGTTTTCCACTATACCAAATATAGTTGTTTGGATCTGTCCCAGTGATAAAAGTTTGCTCTGAATCAGAGGTATCTATTGCTCCTTTAGTACCTACTCCTGCTAGTAATTGTTCAGAGACTGTTGGTAATTTTTCACACTGGGTTGCTTCTACTCTTAATTTTCCTTTAAAAACTTGGCCAGAGTAATTGGCATCTATTTCACTATTAAACCATAAGCGTAATTTGTAATTAATTGTAGCTCCACTATCAATTGTTCCTTCATCCAACAAACGGTTTGGATTGGTACCAATCGTTGGTAGTGTTTGGGCTTTCCCTACTGCACTATCTTTATCTAAACTGAATTTAATTAATTTATCATCGACTCTTGTTTCGCCACTGGTTAGATCTTTATCATCTAAATATAACTTATAACAAATATAAGCCTTACCATTATTCTTTAAAGAAAAGCTTGTTCCTTCTTGTGCTAATCCTTCTTCATCGGTGATGGCAACATCATTTTCTAAAGTTATCCCATTACTAGAAGTTTCATCTAACACTAGATTTAAATCCCCTACTTTAACAAGATTTTCTTTATTCGATGTCAAAAATATCGATAAATAAGCATAACTGATACCAATGATAATACATAAAAATAGCACTAGAAAACTGATTATTAGTTTCTTTTTCGGTTCTTTTTTATTCTTCATAGCTCACCCCTACTATTTAACAAATAAAAAGATCAAGAAAATAGATTACCTTGATCTTTAATTACAGAAGAATTTCTTCTTTTTTCTATTTTTCTTATAAGATTATCATACCTATTTTAATTGATAATGTCCATAAAATTTTTTACTAAATTCATTGTTTTGGCGATGTTTTCCATTTTGGCAGCTGGCGTTAAGTGATAGGCTTCTTTCATTTGTTCCATCATTTGTTCAAGATAGATGGGGCTTCTATTTAAGTATTTATACCAATATGAATTTTCTTGTAAATAACGATATAAGTTAGGGTTATTTTTAATTGCAATCAGAGTTGCTACTTGCATTAGTCCTCATAATATTTATATAGTGGTCTTTCTTCATATTGGGGTGTTATGGTTTTGTCTTTATTTGGTGCTATTTCTTGTAATAAGCCGATTGCTTTTTGAAGTCCGTTGACACCTTTTTGTACTGTTTCTAAATCAACATTTTGAATCATGGAAATTAGTTCGTTAAAAGCAAATTGATTCTTTGTTTTTGTTGTTGTATCTTCTTTTGGTAGTTGATATTTTTTAAATATTTGTTCATCATTACCATAGATGTCATACAATTCATATAATTCTTGCCAGGTGGTGCGATGTTGATAAACAGAATCGGTTAAATAGGGATGTTGTCTTACAAAACTTTTAAATGCTTCTTTTGACATCAAACTTCACCTACCACTACTATATGAAAAAAAATAGAATTATATCTATTTTTTTATAAAAAATCATCAATTGTCATCAATCTAGCATCGATTTCTTCTAAAGAAATTTGATCTTTTTTAGGGATTTCTTTGACTGGTTCATCTTGTTGTTCTTCTATCAAGTCTTGGTAAAGAAAAACGTCTTCAATTGGTTTTTTGGTAATGGTATTACCAGTTGAGTAGCGATCGCTTACTTTTAGATCAGTTGTTTTTATTTGGATGATTTCTCCTGTTTTTAGTCCTATTTTATCTTTTAGGTTTGGCATAAAGGCTTTGATGATGTGATATGGATTTGTTTTGACATCTCTTATGGTCATTAGTCCACGACGAGCTCTTGTTGTTTTTTCAAAGTCTTTTAAATGCATTCTTTTACCTGTCCCTTTATCTGTAACAATTGCAATATATTCGATTTTATTTTCTGCAAAGTTAAGTGCTGACACGATCTTATCATCTTTTAAGTTAATGGCTTTAACTCCTGCTGCTTTAATACCAACAATTGGTACTTCTTCTTTAGAAAACCATAATCCATAGCCTTGGTAAGTTTCAATAAAGATGTCTTCTTCGGTATCTAGGCTGACGCTTACTAATTTATCTTCTTGTTTTAATTTCATACAACTACTTGGTTTAGAGTTTCTTGTTAGTTTAAATTCTTCTAAACTGGTTCGTTTAATCATTCCTAGTTTTGTTGTTAGTAAGATGTTTACTTTATCAGAAAAGTCTTTGACTGGTATCATTCCGATGATCTCTTCTTCTTGATCAAGTGGTACTAAGTTACTAACATGTTTTCCTAGATCTTTCCATTTTAAATCATAGATAGTGTGAACTGGAATGGATAAGAAGTTTCCTAATGAGGTAAATACTAGTAATGTTTGTAGGGTATTCATCTTGGCAATTCCTAGTAAATAGTCATTTTCTTTTAGGGTTGTTTCTTCGCCATTGCTGGCACTATAGCTTCTTAAGTTAGTTCGTTTGATATAGCCATCTTTACTTAGTGTTACGATTGTATCTTCTTTGGCGATCATGGCTGTTTTTTCAATTTTAATTTCGGTAATTTCATCTTTGATATCAGTAAGACGTGGTGTTTGATAGTTGGTGTTTAGATCGTTTAAATCTTTTTTCATGACATTTTTCAAGATTTCTTCGCTTCCTAAAATTGCATTTAAGCCGTGAATGATTTTTTCAAGGTTTTGCATTTCTTCTTCTAGTGCTACTACATCTGTGTTGGTTAAGCGATATAATTGCAAGGTAACGATAGCTTCTGCTTGTTCTATGGTAAAGTCATATAAACGTACTAGATTTTCTTTGGCGTCTTGTTTGTTTTTAGATTGCCTGATTGTTTGAATGACTTCATCTAAGATGGAAAGACATTTTATTAAGCCTTCAACGATATGATATCTTGCTTTGGCATGTGCTAAATCGAATGTTGTTCTTCTTTTTACTACTGTTTTTTGGTGATTAATAAAGGCATCTAAGGCTTTTTCTAGTCCTAATAATTTAGGGCGTTTGTTGACGATAGCTACCATGTTGAAGTTGTAACTAATTTGCATATCAGTATTTTTTAATAGGTAGTTGATGATTAAATCTTGGTTGGCATTTTTCTTTAAATCAATGACAATACGGATATCTTGGGCAGATTCATCACGTACTTCAGCAATTCCTTCGATTTTTTTATCTAATTTAATATCATCTATTTTTTTTACTAATTGGGCTTTATTGACCTCGAATGGTATTTCGGTAATGATGATGGCATCTTTTTCGATTTGATAACGACTTTTGATAATAATTCGTCCTCTTCCTGTTTGGTATGCTTCTTTGATACCTGCTAAGCCTTCGACAATTCCACCAGTTGGAAAGTCTGGTCCTTTAACAAATTGCATTAATTCTTCTAAGCTGCAGTCTTCATGATCAATTCGATAGATAGTAGCATTTACGATTTCATTTAGATTATGTGGTGGAATATTGGTAGCATATCCTGCTGATATTCCCATTGCTCCATAGACTAAAAGGGCTGGAAACCTTGCTGGTAAAACTGTTGGTTCAACTGTTGTATCATCAAAGTTCGGTGCAAATTCTACAGTATCCTTATCAATATCACGCAACATTTCATTAGCAATCTTAGAAAGACGGGCTTCTGTATAACGATAAGCTGCTGGACTATCGCCATCGATAGAACCATTATTCCCATGCATGTCAATGTAAGGAAGGCGTGTTTTCCAAGCTTGGCTCATTCTTACCATAGCATCATAGATAGAGCTATCACCATGAGGATGATAATTACCAATGACATCTCCTACTGTTTTGGCACTTTTTCGATAACCATGATCATAGGTATTTTTTTCTTTATTCATAGAATATAAGATACGACGTTGTACTGGTTTTAAGCCATCTCTTGCATCAGGAATTGCTCTATCTTGAATGATGTATTTAGAGTAACTACCAAAGCGTTCGCCCATGATATCTTCTAGGGTATAATCAAATATTTTTTCTAGTGTTTGTTGTGTTTGTTCTTTATTATTTGTCATATTTTCACCTAATTTCTACTTAATTTCATAATCATCTTCTAATGAAAATTCAACGTTTTCTTCGATCCATTCTTTTCTTGGTGCTACTTCATCTCCCATTAAAACAGAGACACGTTTTTCGGCTAGTTGAGCGTCTTCAATGTTGACACGAATTAGTGTTCTTGTTCCTTTTTGCATGGTTGTTTCACATAGTTGATCAGCATTCATTTCACCTAATCCTTTATATCGTTGAATATCGCATTTTTTGCCTTTGCTTTTTTCTTTCATTTCTTCAACAGTATAAGCGTATTCAATTGTTTTACCACTTTGAATTTTAAATAATGGTGGTAGTGCCACAAATAAACGTCCATCTTCAATTAATGGTCTCATATAACGATAGAAAAAGGTTAATAATAAGCATTGAATGTGTCCACCATCTTCATCAGCATCACTCATGATAATGACTTTTGAATATTCACAGTCGGCTAGATCAAAGTTTGAACCATACCCTGCTCCAATGGTATAAATCATCGTATTGATTTCTTCATTTTTTAAGATATCTTCTTCTTTGGTTTTTTCAGTATTTAATACTTTTCCACGCAATGGTAAAATGGCTTGATATTTTCTATCTCTACCTTGTTTGGCTGATCCACCAGCAGAATCTCCTTCTACTAGGAATAGTTCTTTTTTCGTTTTATCTTTGCTTTGTGCTGGTGCTAATTTACCGGATAAAGAACGTTCTTCTTTTTTCTTACCATTTCCTTTACGGGCTTCTTCCCGGGCTTTTCTAGCGGCTTCTCTTGCTAGTTTGCTTTTTAGTGATTTGGTGATGATATCTGTGGCAATGGCTTTATTTTCTTCTAGGAAAAATTGTAATTTTTCACTAACGATAGCATCGACAATAGTACGAGCTTGAGGCGTTCCTAGTTTTCCTTTGGTTTGTCCTTCAAATTGTAATAAATCTTCTGGTATTTTTAAGGAAATGACTGCTGTTAAGCCTTCTCTTACATCGCTTCCTTCTAATGATTTTTCTTTGCCTTTAATAAATCCGTTATTTTTCGCATAGTCATTAAATACACGAGTTAAGGCTGTTTTGAATCCTACTTCATGAGTTCCACCATCACTTGTTTTAACGTTATTGACAAAGGATACGATATTTTCTTGATAGGTATTGGTATATTGCATTGCAATTTCTACTTCAATACGATTTTTTGTTCCTTCAAAATCTAACACATTATGCATGGTTTGTTTATCTTCATTTAGATATTCAACAAAAGCGACAAGTCCTGTTTCATAATGGAAAGTGTTGTGACGATCATCTTCTTCATCAATCACTTCAATCGTTAACCCTTTTAATAAAAAAGCTGATTCTTGCATTCTTTCACAAATTGTTGTATAAGAAAAGTTCGTTGTAGAAAAAATCGTATCATCTGGCATAAAACGAACAGTGGTTCCAGTTTTATTGGTTGTTCCAATTTGTTTTAAAGGTACAACTACTTTTCCACCATTTTCAAAACGAATATAGTATTCCCCTTTATCTCTTTTGATAGTTACTTCCATCCATTTAGATAAGGCATTGACCACACTTCCACCAACACCATGTAGTCCACCAGATACTTTATACCCTGCTTCTTCAAATTTTCCACCAGCATGTAAAATGGTATAAATAACTTCTGGCGTTGGTTTTCCTGAAGCATGCATTCCAACGGGAACACCCCTTCCTTCATCAGCGACAGATATACTTTTATCCTTATGAATTGTAATTTTAATATGTTTTCCATATCCATTGATCGCTTCATCGATAGCATTATCGACAATTTCCCAAACAAGATGGTGTAAACCTTTCTTATCCGTTGAACCAATATACATACCAGGTCTTTTTCTAACTGCTTCTAGCCCTTCTAAAATTTTAATCGAATTATCATCATATTTTTCCATACTTCATTTCACATCCTCTTGTTATCTTTTCATTTTTGCTATTTCTTTTCATTCTTCTAGTAAATTATACTAAAATAATGGATTTTTTTCAAACGCTAACCTAATAAATTTACTTTTTTTATGATTTGTGGTAAAATAAGAAGCACTTTCAAAAAGGGGGGATTTTGATGGTTGGTGACGCGATTTTAAAATTAGAAGATAAAATTCTACGGAAAAAGAGTGAAGCTTTTGATACGCTTTATCCTTTTGCTACCGAAAACTGTGCTAGTTATATCCAAAATTTGCAAGTTAGAAAGAAAAAGTTACTAACGGTTGGTTCATCTTCTGATCAAATCATGGAAGCAATTTATCAAGGGTGCCAAGATATTACTTTATATGATCTTTGCCCTTATAGTCAATACTATTTTTACTTAAAAAAAGCAGGAATTTTAGGTCTTGATCAAAAAGAATTTGTTGATTTATTCTATCATAAGACAATGGATAAGGTAGCAATGAATAAAGTGGCAGCTATTTTGGAAAAGGAAGATCAAGATAGTTTTACTTTTTTTGATACATTATGTAAAAAATATCCAGTCAATACAATAGAAGAAGCTTTATTTACAAAAGATGTTTTACCGTTATCTTATTATCAGAACAGTCATGCTTATTTTACAGAACCAAAAAAGTTTCAGTTAGTGAAAAAAAAGATCCAATATCTTCATCCGACTTTTATTCAAGGAGATATTTTACAAGCAGATGAAATGTTAAAGGATCACTTTGATATCATGTTGTTATCTAATATCAGTCAGTATTTAGAATTTATGTATCCTAGCAGGCCTTTAGAAGGTTTTTATCAAACGTTTCAAGGATTAAAGGAGAATTTACAAGAAAATGGTGTTATTCAGCTAGCTTATTTATATCAATTTGCTATTCAAGATCTTAGGGAAAAACCAATTCTTGCAACATATGATCTCAAAGGTTTACAGAAGGCTTTTCAAAAGGATTCTTTAGATATTGAATTTATTCCTTCTATTAATTTTACACAACCAAAAAAAGATGCTGTTATTACATATACTTATAAGAAGTAGCATCTTTTTTATTTGTTCAATAGATAAATACTAAGATTTAGATAACTTGCGAACAAACACCATAGTAAGTATGGTAATTGTAAAAGTCCTGCTAGTTTATCTTGCTGATAGAATGTTTTTATCATTTTGATAACAAGATAGATTAATAACAATAACCAGAAGAAAGCAAATAGACGCCATTTTAATACGAAGAAGAAGATTGGCCATAGTAAATTGATAACGAGTTGTAAACTATAGATTTTATCTACTTCCATATCGTTTTTCAATTGTTCTTCTAGTCTTCCATAGGATATTCCCATTAAAAGATATAAAATGCTCCATACGATAGGAAAAAGAATAGAAGGTGGTGCTAATGGTGGTTGTACTAAATCTTTGTAATCCATTGATTTAGACGTTAGAAAACCAACAAGTCCTCCTAATATTAATGGCAATAAAATAGACTTTAGATAGATTTTTATTTTTTTCATAGGTATCTCCTTATGATTAATCTATGCTAAAGTCTTTATTTTAATACTAAACTGTCAATAATTCTTGTTCTTTTTCTTTATAGATTTTTTCAATTTCTTTATTAGTATCATTTACTAGCGTTTGTACTTCATTCATTAAATGTTTTTCTTCATCCTCTGGTAATTCATCTTTTTCAATTGTTTCATTTGCATCATGACGAATGTTTCTTACAGCAACTTTTGCTTCTTCACTGATCGCTTTTACTTGTTTTACTAATTCTTTTCTTCTTTCTTCTGTTAGTGCTGGTATCACAATACGGATGGTTTCGCCATCGTTACTTGGATTATAACCAAGATTTGCTGCAATAATTGCTTTATCGATGGCACTTAGACAGCTTCGATCAAATGGTTTGATTAGTAATTGTGTTGCTTCCGGTACAGAGATGGTTGCTAGTTGTTTTAACGGAGTTAAACTACCATAGTAATCTACCATTACTCCATCTAAACTTGAAGGATTTGCTCTTCCTGCTCTTACTGTTTTTAAACGTTTATTATAATTTGCAAGCGCTCCTTCCATTTTTTCTTTAGTTGTTTTAATTATATCTTCATTCATATATTTCTTGTCTCCTTAGCTCTATTTTACTATAAAGTGATTTTATTTTCAAATACTATTATAGAAAGCAAAAAACTTTATGACGTATTACAAACAATCATAAGGCTTTTTGTCGTTATTTTATTTAAAAGCAACCTATTGCATTGATACCTCGAAAGGATTTTCTTTCGTGCCATCACCTTTATTATTTTTTTCTATGCTTAAATATTTTCTTAAATATTTGAAATTTTAGCTTTAATGAAGAAAATTTCACCTTCATAATACTTATTTCAGCATCTTGTTTCATGTTTTCATATTCTTGATCAACCATACGTTTTTGCATATCCTTATATTCATTTTTATCAACAATAGTATAATCAAGTGGCGGATTTTCTGCTTTTGATAATATTATTAAAACTGGTAACAATAACACAGCCGAAATAGTAATACAAATAAAAATTATATGATAAATCTTTTGCTCTATTGGTAACAGGTCAACATATGCAACTGGTTGAGCTTTATATTTTAAAAACAAGTAAAGTTCAGAACATCCACCACATATTAAACAAATAAGAACTAAAACCAAAGCAATATAAGAAAATATGGAAACGATTTTATCATTTTTTTCATGTTTTCCTCCTTTTTATTCATTGAAATATAACTACACATTATTTAACTAACATTGTCTTTACATTAATCATTAATTTTATGACAAAAATCTAATATTTCAAAATCTAAAAATTTGAATTTTTTTTTAAAGATACTAATTTTGTTTAGTAGTTTTAAAAAACAAAAGAATATTGTCACTTCAATCAAAAATAATATTAAAGCAATACCATTTGCCATTCCAATTCCGCTATATGTCAAAGAAAAATCTGTTGGAACATTATTTATTATACAATATTTTGTGCCCAAATCATAATCAAACAATAATAAATAAAAAGCACCAACTCCAATTGACGTATACACCAAAACTTTAACAACTACTTTTAGTAAATCATACTTATCAAGTCTCACTTTTTTCACCTCTAATATTATTATACCGCATTTTTAACTATCATCCCCTACTTTTGCTAATATTTTTAAAATAAATGTCAAAATTAATAGTGGTGAGACACTATGATTGATAATAATTTAAAATTTTGTAGAGAAGAATTGGAAATGACACAATCAGAACTAGGATATGTCTTTGGTGTAAGTAAGTATACAGTATCTGGCTGGGAAACAGGAAAAGATACAATGCCTTTCAATAAGTTAATTAAATTTTGCAATTTATATAATTACTCATTAGATTTTGTGACTGGACTAACAAGAGAAAATACTAAATATAAAAGCAAAATCACCCCAACAAAAGAAAGCATAGGAAAAAGGCTTAAAGAAATTAGAAAAACGTTAAATTTAACTCAGCAAAAATTATCCGATAATTGTGGTTTTTTCCAAACAACATATAGTGGTTATGAAACCGGTCATTATTTAATCAATACAATTACTATTTATACAATATGCAAGAAGTATAATATATCAATGGATTGGATTTGTGGAAAAAGTAATCATATGCACTTTAGAAGATAAGGAAGTAAAAGAATGCGATTTAATAGACTAGTTTTAATACGAAAAAAGAAAAAACTAACACAAATGGAAATAGCAAAAATATTATCTGTAGAACGTTCAACATATTCGTGCTGGGAAACAGGAAAAAATACAATAACTCTAAACAAATTGTATGAATTGAGTAATTATTACAAAATAAGCATTGACTATATAGTAGGATTAAGCAACAAAAATGAATATTTCTTCTCTTCTCAAAAAATTAATTTAATAAAACTTGGAAAAAATTTAAAAGAATTTAGAATTAGAAACAATTTGAAACAAAAAGACATAATTAACTTGTTAGAAATTAATAAATCAACATATTCCTTATATGAAAATGGATATATAACAATTCAAACAGCATATTTGTTTAAAATTGCAAAAAAATTCAAACTTTCAATTGATGAATTAATAAAAAAACAAACATGACTTATCATGCTTATTTTTTTCTAACTAAAACTTTTGGCTTATCCATAGTTCTCTCATTTGAAAACACTGGACATAAAGTCTTATCATATAATACATCTAACTCATGCAATGCTCTAGTTTCAGCAACATATAAAAGATGCATATCATCCATATTGTTCTCATCATACACTTTATTTGAAGCATCATTTATTATAACAGCATCAAATTCCAAACCTTTGGATAACGCACTTGTCAATACAAACACACCACCATTATAGTCAACATCACTAGCTTTTATATGTGTAATATCAATTCCATACTTGCTTAAAGAATTATAAGTATTTTCAGCCTCTTTATCTGTTTTACAAATAACAGCAATAGTCTGATATCCTTTATTTAACCAATCATTTATTTTAGCAATTTTATAATCATCAGATTTAGCAAAATCTTCAAATGAAATTTCTCCACCATGTCTTATTACAGGTTCAGCTTCAGTTAAATCCATCTGTCTTAAGACTTTATTTGCATTATTTGTGATCTCAATAGTAGTTCTATAACTTTTATTTAAATTCAAGATTGAACAATTATTACCGAATATTTCAGAAGCTACGCTTTCCCAATCTTTTATACCTCTATAAGAATATATAGATTGTGCTAAATCACCATATATAGAAAATGTACTACTAGGGAATGTTTCCTTTAATGCATCAAAATGAAATAATCCATAATCCTGAGCTTCATCTATTACTATATGATTATATTTTTGATTACATCCACAAAGTAAGTTGTTTACATGTAGTAATGATGGAAGATCTTCAAATGTTACTTTTCTTTTTTTCAAAGTTTGTAATGTACTTTTTTGAAGCTTTAAAAGTTCAGTATCAGTCAATTCGCTAGTATATGACCCTAAATTAGCAATAAATAATTTATAAGTATTTAATGGTCCTAATTGTAATTTTTTAAAGTAGTTTCTAAGTAATTTTACTCCATCATTTTTAACTAAATTGTTAAGAGCTGTACTTTTTGCCACTGCCTCTTTTCTAACAGGATCATCCTTTGGTAAATTGCTTGTATATATTTCCCTATATTTTTGATTTAATTTACTATATATTTCATCAGTATGATTTCTAAAGTTACCAACACAATATCTACAAGCACTCTCAAAGTTTGGAAATGAATTTATACCAGAAAATAAAATTCTTTTTATTTCATCAGCACTATATATTTCTTCACCATCAATTTTAAAACCTTCTAATACAATACCTTTTGATAAATAATCTTGCATAAAATAATCAAGTGCTTTTTTATACTCAAGTGATGTTTTGAAGGCTTGAATTTTTTTATACTCCTCTTTTTCTTTAGTTTGATTAAATAATGTATTTTGAGTATCTAATGTTAATTTTTCATTCGTAAGTTCATTTATCAAATTCATATAGGTTTGTTGTTCGACAGGCTCGGTTTCTAATTCTGGTAAAATAGATGATATATAATTCAAAAAGTATTGATTTGGTCCAATAACTAAAAATTGACTAGAATTTATCTTTTTTTCTAAATTAAAAACTAAATATGCAATTCTATGCAAAGCTACTGAAGTCTTACCTGAACCAGCAACACCCTGAACTATAATATTTTCTGAAATTGGTCTTCTAATTATTTCGTTTTGTTCTTTTTGTATTGAAGCTATAATTGTTTTCATTTTATTATCGGCATTAACACTTAAATATGGTTGCAATAATTCATCATTACTTACTAAGCTAGTATCTAGTACATCAACTAACTCTCCATCTTCAATAACAATTTGACGTTTTAATTTTAAATCTCCATGTACCAATCCAGAAGGTGCTTCATAACTAACTCTACCCAAATCACTATCATAATATAAACTACAAATAGGAGTTCTCCAGTCTGTTGTTACTATTTCATTGTTCTTACCATGAATTGTTGTTTTACCAATATATATTTTTGCCACATTATTACTACCATCAGAAAGAAAATCAATTCTTCCAAAATAAGGTTTTTTTTCAGATAGTTCTAATTTTCTAAGTTTAGTCGCTTGAGTTGACATCAATCCTTCTACCAAAAAAGCATCTCCTTGTAAAACATTTGTATATCTTTTTGGAATTTCACGCATTTCCTTTCTACAATACTCTTTTTCGCTTTCTAAACTTTCCTTCACATATCCTAAATATTCTTTTTCTTCATTAAAAATATTTCCCATTTTTCTTCTCCCCCTAACTTAATAACTAATTTTCATTCATTAATTCTTCTATTAAAGTATTAGCTATTTTTTCTGCATTTTTAAATAAAAATTTACACAATCTTGTTCTAAAATATGCAAAATCTAACAAGCTTGTTTTTGAATTATCTGCAATATATTGTTTATATCCAAACGTACTTGCAAGAAGTTGAACCAAATATAAATATGACATAAATTTAAAATCATATTTATTTAGTTTAACATAGTTGGTAAAAGTTCTCACATATTCAACTAAATTGTCAATATCAATTGTTCCTTCTTTTGCCTTTGGATCAATGTAACTATAAGATCTAATTACCTCCCACACAATTGGCATTTTACAAGCTGAAACAAAATCTATTATTGCATTTATTTTACCATCTTTATATATAAACTGTAATAAACTATAATCACCATGAGTATTCATAATAGTCAATTTATTCATATCACTAAAATCTAAATTATCTCTGACATATTTCAACATAGAAATTTTATCAGTTAAATCATTATATATTTGTGGATAATTTTCTATAGATATCTTTTTCAACAGCTTTTCTTGTTTATCTATGCTCTCGTTAATTGTTTCTTTTGAATACCAACTTGATACATCATTACTAGGTAATTCAACTTTTAAAGTTGCAAGACTCTTAATAATTTTACCAAGATATTCAGCAGATTCCAAAATTTGTTCGTAATTTCCAGTATTAGATTCTATTGTATATCCATCAATAAATTTTTGCATAATTATAACTCTATTTTCATATATAAAACTATATTCACCAGTTATAGTTTTTATATATTCTGGAACTGGAATATTATCTTTTTTTAGATGATTTATAATATTTATTTCCTTATCAATTTCTTCTTTTGTATATTTCGTTTGAAATTCTTTTAATATATATTTGTTTTCATTTAACGAATACAAGTTAGCACTACCACGATTTAATTTTTCAACTTGATGAACATCAATATTATAAATCTTTTTTACAACTTCTATTATCTTTTCATTTGTAAAAACAGTTTCTTCTATCATTTTAAGACCTCCTTTATTTTTATTATGATATTTTTTGAATCTCCCCTTACATTGTAAAATGGTATATCTATTCTAGATAGCCATTTGTATATTTTCGTTCTGTCTATATTCAACATTTCGGTTTCTGTAAATAGTGGAATATCAGAATGCCATGTACAAAATTTAAACATTTTTTTAATTATGTGTTCTTTATTATTAATTACATCAAAGTATAATTTTCCATTATCACATACACCAACAAGATTTATAATTAACTTAATTTCTATCTCTGATTTAGCTGGGCTTAAAAATACTTCGTTATCCTCACCAATTCTCATGTATAATGAACCACGTCTTAACATTATTTTGTTTTTTACATAACCTAAATGTGTTTGATCTGCTGATACCACTTCAACTTTGTTTTCCATTGCTTTCAAACACAGTGTTGTCTTTCCGGAATCAAAATCCCCGACAACTAAAATCCCTATATTATTATAACATAAAACCGCCGAATGTAGAAGAACATTATCATCATCTAGGACTGCATTAGCAATCAAATTATAAAATAAAGGATATAAATCTGTGTGTTTTATTTTATTATTGATAATTTTTTCAATACCATCTATATTCCATACTGTCTTATTTTTATAAATTTTAATATATGAGCTGTATTTGTTTGAAGATATAATATCATAAGCAGTTAACCATTTTTCTATCTTGTGGCAATATTCTTCTATTTCACAATGAATGTATATATTTTTATTATTAATATTATATATAAAGTCAATCACTTTCTTCTCCCTCTTTTCAAAGTTTGTTGTAATTCTTCCGCACACGAATAAAATGTTTCGTATTTAGGAAAATTACTCAAATTTTTATCCTCATCAAATAAATTGCCAACAATTAATCCATTATATTTTTTTATCATATCTTTATCATTTGGTCCATCTCCTATTGTATATATTTCTGATTGAGATAAGTTTAATTTGTCTCTTACAATTTCAATAGTTTTTATTTTATTTGATAATGTAAATATATGAATAGCATATCTATTACTACCATCAGTACAATAATCAACATCAGGAGATGATAAAAGCAATTTTACTATTTGCTTTCTAACTTTCTGTTCTTCAACTAGATGGATTAAATATTCAGTAGGATTATTAGGTGTTATTATGCCATACTCATCTAATGGTTCAATTCCAAGTATTTGACTGTAATATGGTTGTAAATCATTTATTATTTTTGAACTGATATTTGTCTTAAAGATTATTTGAAAATTTTTATCAAACAAAATATTTCCGTTTGCACAAGACATATAATTAAATGGAATTTCAAATTTATCTGCTTCTGATCTTATGGATTTATACAATCTTCCAGTAGAAACCATAATATTAATATCATCAGTTAAAAACGATCTCAATATTTTTAGATTCTTTTTCAATTCTTCTATATTTTCATCTTTTTTTAATGTTCCGTCATAATCCGAAACAATTAAAGCACTCATAATACCACCTCATTTGCATTAATATTTAAATATCTCAATAAAATTTGATTTTTGTCGTTTTATACTTTTCAATTTTTCTTCTGAATAATTATATTCATTAATAAACTCTTTTAAAAATCTTTTAGTTTTATTAACTTCTAGAACCTTTTCAAAAATATATTGCCTATGATTAACATTTATTCCATTTAATTCATGGCCACCAATTACTGTTAAGTTTTTACGATTAATCATTAATGGAGATATTAAGTATTTTTCATCTCTTGGGGTACTTAATATAATTATTGTGCTATTAAAATCAGAATTATTAAATACATTACTTAAAACAATTGAATCACCAGTAGTATCAATATAAGTATCATATTTATAATTAAATTTAGAAATTATTTTTATATCCACGTTATATTTCAACTTTACTAATTTTAATAAATTAAGTATCTTATCATTTTTATTTCTTACATAAATGGTGATATTTTTAAAATTATTATCTAATAAATAGAATAAGCAACTTATACCAATATTTCCTAATCCTAATATTAAAACATTATCATTAATTCTATATCTGATTCTTTCAAAAGTTAAAGCTGTTATTAATTGGAATCTAGAAAAAACGATATTCTCTATATCATAGCAAGACTTGGCTATTAAACAATTTTTATTTAAATTTGTATCTTTTATATTATGATCAACATTTAATATATATCTGCTTAAATTGTATATTTTACTAATGGCCATATAACCACAATTATTATATTTTTCAGTACCACGACTAACTATGCTATATTCTATAGATACTTTTTGCATTTCTACTTCCTCCTCAAATAGTGTTTTAGTATATTCCCTTCTAATTTATTAAAACGAACCTCTTTGGATAGATTTTCATATTCAAACGTCGGATATAAATTGTTGAGTTTTAAATAATCTCCGAAGGAAAAGTTTTTATCTTTTCCATATTTATCTAATTCTAGAATACTATCTTCAAGTGAAATATTCGAAACCTCAGAAAAAACATTTTCTTTGTTTAAATTAACAAAGTTAATTGTTGATATAGGGGCATGCCAAATCCAATTTGTCCCAAAAGCATCAGAAAATTCTGAAACATCAAATCTAATTTTGTTACTTTCATATTTTGGAGCCTTAATGAATGTGTCTAAATTAATCTTTTTACTTTCTAATTGATAAAATATATCTTTATCAAATGTGATATCATATGGCAATCCAAAGGCTTGCCATTTACCATTTTCTTTGCCAACAAATGTTATATCATTTGATATTGGATAAGCATCATTCAAAAGAATGTGAGTAAATAGTGCAGTAGATTTTCCGCTGTTTTTACCGCCAAAAAACAATATGGCTTCATCATCTTTCATTATACAAGAAGCATGAATAGGAAAAAATTTTTTTTCTAACAACTTTCTAATTAATAATTCGGTTATAAGTCTAATCAAAATTTTACTATCATGATCATCCCGACATAATATATCTATTTTATTTTTTTCTCTTATCACTAGATTTTCGCACGAATACTTTTGTTTAGGAGAATAAGCAATAACCTTTTCATCGATTTGATTAACAATATACATTGCGTTTCGAAATGGTAAAACTTTAGTCCCTTCCTTTATTTCAGAAAAATCAACAAAATTCCTATAATAAATTTCAAAATCATAATAATCACTTTTCTTGATATTTGCAAATCTTTTTGATATATCAGTTAATGTTTCTGATGGAGCATAAATTTTTAAATTTATTAAGTCTCCAATGTTAATAACATTCAACATTACTTTAATCACCTACTTGTTTTTGTATTTTTTCTTCCCAATAAATTATCGCAATATAAATTCATAATATTAGAAAACGTACTTATATCAACTAAATCAGGATTATTTGCTTCTTTATTAAAATATGAATAAGCAGCATCAATAAAATATGTAAAGTTATCATCTTCTTCTATAAATTCGCTATACATAATTTTGCCATTATAATAGATACTCATATTTGCTGGTTTTATTAATTTCAAGTCTTTTGAGTATATCGCATAATTTCCTTCAATTGTGTAACCATCTTTAGTACGTATAATAATTCTTTTTTGAGTAATAACTGATGTCAGATTACTTTCATATATAATATCTATATCATTATACCTAGATATTATTAATCCATATCCATGATTTTCTAACGATACATCACCTATTTTTAAATCTCTTGAACAAGTAATATCATTTTGAATACTATTAGGATTATTTAAAAAATATTGTGTTAAATATATTTGATGAGGAATTTCAATTTCATAGTTTAGTGTTACTTCAGTATTATAACCTCTTCCAGCTATACTTTCAGAAATTCTATTTTTTGAAAAATTAGTATATATTAAATCAACTTTTTTATTGTTTTCATCTAAATATTTTTTTATCATCTGGGTGAGTTTAGAAAATAAGTAATTTTCAACCATTACTATATTCATATTATCTAATTTCATCAATGTTTTATTATCAATTACAAAAGGTTTTTCAACCAATACATCTTTTATTCCTAAACTTTTACAATTCTCTATAATTGTTAAAAATTCACTTTTAGGTGTACATATATCCACTATCAAATTATTGATTTTTAAATCATTGGATTTTATACATTCTTGTATCGTAGAATATAATTTATTATTTGGGATATAATTACTACAATTTTTTATATCGGTAAAATATACTTTTACTTTATTTTTTAATTTTTTATAAGAATTATAATGCAATAATGCTGCTTTACCACTCCCCACTATTATAATGTCTTTCATTTTTACCTCCCAGTATGTGTAATGTTTTTGATATCTAACACTTTTTCTTTAGTGATAGAATATTTTTCCCTAAATACTTTTTTATAAAACTTTATGCCATCATTTGGTCCAAACATATTAATAGAATATTTTAATTTTTTATTATATTCTAAAATATCCATTATCATATTTCTATTTTTTTCATACCAATCTAATATAATTTTTTTATCTTCTGGTGATTCAAAATCATTTAATGCACCTAATACGTTTCTTATACAACGCGATAAAGAAAAATATATATATTCTTTTTTATGAGTGCGATTTAAGCTCCAATTGTATGTTCTTTCAATCACTGATGCTAAATTCATTGTGTATATAATATCTTTATCATCAGTGATTGAACCTTTTCTTTTTCTATAAACATATACATACTCATCCAAGAAGTTTAAACATTTAGAGTAATAAATAACTTTTGGCACCCATTCTTCATCCTCATAAACCAGGTCTTTTGGGAAAAGAATATAATTATTTTTTAACACATCTCTTCTATAAATAAATCTCCATGGTCTAGCACATATTTTGTTATTAATTAAATCTTGTTCGGATAAACATTGCCCATCTTGTAGAGAAAATTTTTCTATTTCAAAATAATTTTTACTATCAAAGTATTTGACAGTATTAAATAAAGTTAGATCAAACTCACTCGATTTTAGATACTCTATTATTTTATTTAAAGAATTTTCTATTATATAATCATCACCATCCACAAACATAATATAAGTTCCCTTTGCTTTGCTTATTCCAAAATTTCTTGAATTTGATATACCAGAATGTTCAATAGAATAGTATGAACAATTTGATAAGTCGCAAAGTTCACTTTCAATTATTTTGAAAGTATTATCAGTGGAACTATCATCGATAACTATTAGTTCTGATTCTACAGATAACTGTTCTTTTATACTTTTTAAACATTGTTTCAAATAATTTTCACAATTGAATGTATTGACAATAATACTTAACAATATATTTTTCTTCATTAATATCACCACTGATTATCTAAAATAATTTATTACAACTATTTACAAACTTATCAACAGTTTCTTTCCAACTATAATTATATTTTTGATCAACTTTGACTTTGTTGGATACTGATGACTTAGCTTTTAACATTGCGTTATATAAACCATTTTTATCATCAAAATCATAAGTTATTAATTGTTCTTTACTAATTATCTCTTCAATTATGTCGCTTTTTGGTGAAATACATCTAATCCCAGTTTTAGCTATATTAATATAATTTGAAGGAAAAAATCCATATTTAAATGCTGGAAATCTCAAATCATAAAGACTTACAAATGCATCAGTAACCTTTGCTAATTTTTTCCAGTCATTCTCATCAACAAAAGCATTTATATATATTATATTCTTATTATTACCTATCAAATAGTTAATGTTTACATTAGCATTTTTTGCTTCTCTTCCTGCAATAATTAAACGACAATCTTTCATTTTATCAAAAGACTTTATTACTTGATCAAGCATTTTATATTTATATATATTACCTATAAAAGTAAATGTAAATTCGTTGCTCTTTTTTATCTCTTTTATTTTTGGATTTATACAATTATTATTCAATTTGTTTATGCCTATACCATGATTTATTGCATTAATATCAAAATGTTCTTTTATACTTTTTTTCATATATTCAGATAAAGTAAATACTAAATCACATTTTTTTATAAATTCACTTGTTACATATTCATCCACATAGTTTATTTTTCTATCTATTGGAAAAAAATTATGAAGCGTCCATACAATTTTCCATCCTTTTTGTTTCAAATAATCAATATTGTTTAAAAACTCATTAGCAGTTTCAATATTATCATTATTATAAAACCTTTTTAATCTATTAAAATAAATAATACCTTTATCTATTTTCTCTTTCAAAGGTAATTCTGGATTGACAATATATTCATAATTTTCATAAGTATTTAATTCAAAACAAAAATTATAAAAATATGGGCTAGGATGTTCTATACCAGCATGTAATATCCAAACTTTTATCTTGTCCTTTGCCATCTTTTCACCTTTTCCTCTGTTTCTTTAATCATATATCCTATTTCTTCAAACTTATGTGCATCTGATGAAAAGACATAGTTTACATTATACTTTTTCATTATTTCTAACATGTAATAAAGTTGGTCATCATCCCATCTTGACCTGTCACTTGTATTTATTTCGATCAAAACGTTCTTTTTATTACATATGTCTAAAATCTCTCCAAATAAATCATCATACATGTTATATTGACCAGTTTTTTTAATATGTGCTATTACATTTATGTCATAACTGTTTAGCATATCAATTATTGCTCTTAAATAATTTCCATAATCATCAAAACTCATACTATGAATAGCACCAACAATCCAATCAAATTTTCCATAATTTAGTATATCAAATGTTTCATTTCTAAAATTTAAATCATCCGAATAATCTATTTCAATACCCTTTAATATTTCTATCTTACTAGCTAAATCACTTTTTCTAAATTCAGAAACCTTTTTATCTAACTGATCTATTGCTTCTTTTGTGGAAAGAACTGGCTTATGTTTATTAGAAATTCTATTACCATGATCTAGAAAAACAGCCTTTTTTATACCACAAGTAATACATTTCTCTACATATATATCAAATAATTCTTGGTTATATATTGCTTCTTTTAAATGAATGTGCATATCTTCCATATTTAATTTCTCCCTCTTTTCAATTCTGCCTCAAAAGAACTTGGCCATAAACAACCATTACAATTTTCAGCATCCTTTGCTCTTTCCAAATAAAATTCATCTAATCTATCTGTTAAATCGAATATTGTAAATTCTTTATTTACATTACCGATTTTATCACAGCAACATACAAGTTTTCCATCGGAATCAATTCTTAATTCGGATAAACCATTACATTTCCAATCCAAGTTTTTAATATGTTTTTTTGAGTTTTCTAAAAACTCTATGGAATTTTTAATTTTAAAGCCAGTTTTTTTCATATCTATAATTTTATCTATTGCGGTCATATATTTTATTATATCTTCATCAGTTACAAAAGCAAATTTTTCATTGTTTTTTCTATGATCGAATGTTCCCTCATTTCCCCAGTGAAATGGTAAAATGTATGTAGAAACACCCTTTTCATCCATATACTTTATCAAATCTACTATTGAATCCACATTTTTCTTATTTAAAACTGTATAATTTGTTATATTAGGATTAACAGAATTACAGATTAAGTATTCAATCAGATTTAACCCATTTTTTGCTTTTAATGGGCTTATGGAATTTTTAAATTCTAAATTATCAATACTCACTCCTAATGAATTTAGCCCATTTTCTAATAATTGTTTTACTAAATCAAAATTGTCAAAAGCATTAGTAGTTAGATTACAAGTGAGTTTTGCATGTTTAGATATATACTCAACAAGTTCAAGTATATAAGGATATAGAGTTGGTTCTCCACCTAATATAACTATTTCTTTAGCTCCCAAACTTTTAATAATATCCACAGCCTTTTTCCATTCATTTAATGTTAGATCCTTACGTATAGTATTTTGAATATTACAATACATACATTTCATGTTACATTGCCTTGTTAATCTAATTCCAGCATTTACTATTTTATTTTCCATTGATATTTCCTCCTAATGACCAATATTTAATATTACAATTAAATTTATTTTTAGTATCAATACATGATTTAAAATCATAAACATAAACAGTTTTATTTGTCTTAATTTTATTAAAATCATAGTTTTTAATTGTATCCCACTCTGCAGCAATTATGATAATATCACATTCAGATATACACTTATCTATTTCATCATAATACGATACTTTATTGGCATAAATTTTCTTATATGAATTTATGCCTTTAGGATCATACACATTAATTTTAGCATTATGTTTTAACAATTCATTTGTCAAATATAGTGAACATGAATTTCTAATATCATCAGTATTGGCTTTAAAAGTAACTCCTAAGATAGCAACTTTTATGTTTTTCAATCTCGGAAAATCACGTTTTATAATCTTAAAACATTTTTTTAATTGCAAATCATTTATTTCTATTGTTGATTTAACTAGTTTCAATATCGAATTTTTACTCTTTGAAAATTTCAATATTGCATTTGTATCTTTTGGTAAACAAGAGCCACCATAACCAATTCCATTTTTGAAATATTTTTCTCCAATTCTTTCATCATATTTAACTCCATCAATAACATTTGAAATATTTACACCAATATTTTCACATAAGTTGCTCATTTCATTAATAAATGATATTCTCATTACTAAATATGAATTTGCGACAAATTTAACCATTTCAGCATCTTTTGCTTCCATTGTTACTACAGGAATCTCTACATTATAATATTTTATAAATCTATTATACAAATTTTGAATTTTCTTTATTGCCATTTTATCATCTGATCCAATAACAATTCTTTTAGCATTAATAAAATCATCTATAGCTGTACCTTGCGACAAAAATTCAGGATTATGAACTACAGAAAAATTTGATGTTTTATTAATTAAATCACAAGTTCCAGGCAAAACTGTAGAACGTATACATATAGTTATTGATTTGTTATGTTTAACATGTTTTTTTATAGTCTGAACAGCATTCATAATTTCTGAAACATCTAAATAATTTTTACAATTCAAAGGGGTTCCAACACATACAAAGAATATTTCAACATCAGAAATCACATTATAATCATAGGTAAAACATAATTTATTAAAATTTTTTTCAAGTAGTTTATCGCATTCTTTTTCATAAAAAGGCATCTTTTTCTTTTTTAATAATTTAACTTTATCTTCATTTTTATCAATACAAACTACCTCCATGCCTGTATTTGCAAAAACAAGAGCTGTGGTCAATCCAACATAACCTAAACCTATAACTGCTATTTTTCTCACAACATCACCTCACACATTCTTATACAAAAAAGGGGGACAAAAAGCAGGTGTCTGCCCTTTCGTCTCCCTTAATGATTTTAATAATATAAAGCTCCAATTTGAGCAAACAACTCAAAACTTGGTTCATATTATATAATATTAATTCGTTATTGTCAATACTTTTTGTGGCATATATTAAACTTTTTTGAGCTCATAATATTTTATATAATGCTTTTTATCCGAAATATAATATATTCAATGAATTATTGTATTAAATCTTTTTGGTAGTAATTAACAAGTATTTTTTCTTTATTTGAACAGTATTCATAATCTGTTTTTATGTATTTTGTAAAACCCCATTTAAAATATATTTGTATATTTCTTGTCTCACATGGTTCAACACCCAGTGTTAACGACTTAAATCCTTTCTTTTTTAAATCATTTTCCATAAATTTATATAATTTTGAAAAATATCCTTGATTTTCATATTCTTTATTTGTTCTAAAGGCTGTTAAATATGCTTTACCTTCACCTATCAATCCTTCTTTATTTTGCATATCTGTATCATTTTCAGAAATGATTGCTGTTGCTTCAGTAATTATTTCATCATTAAGAATACCCATATAAACAATTCTATCATCAATATTATGTAATGATTCCGCTTTAAATTTTTTCCAAATATCCGAATTATCATGTTTTTTTATTTCTATATCCCATTTCTTAGTTAATAATTCTTCTGTTGCAATAACACATTTATAATTACTTTCATTATTTATCTTTTTTACATCTATTAAACCTCTTGTATGAAAACCAATTTTTTCATAAAATCTAATAGCATTTTTATTATAAGCAAAAACATCAATAAAGATATATTCACATCCTATACTTTTTAAATATTCCTCAATTTTTTGCATAAGTTGCTTACCAATACCCTTGCTTCTAGCATTTTTAGATACTATCAACTCTGAAACTTCACCACTTCTAGGACATTTATAATCTAAATAATCATATTCATCATAGATTCTAACATACCCCATTATTAAACCGACAGCCTTATTATTTTCTACTGCCAAATAACACTTGCCATCATTATTATTCACTTCTTCCAAATCCAAAATAGCCATTTTATCTCTATATTCAGGATGTAATTGATCTAAATTGTCCTCATCAATGGTTAATATATATTCTTCAAGTTCTACAAGCAAATCTTTAACATCTTCTAAATATTTTTTTTGATATTCTATTATTTGCATAAAATTTTTCATTCCTTCCATTCAAAACACACATAATTAAAAAGTTACAAAACTATATTATTTTTAAACTAACTTCTTTTATTTATTATTAAAAACAAATATTTCAGATGCACCACTATTTTTAACAATATAATTACCACTTGTATATTCTTCTATTGTTTTTTTCCAAAATGAATATGCTTGCTTACTATTTTTTATTGGTTCAACTTCCCAATATCCTCTATATTTTTCAAAAATTTCCATTGCAACTTTTTTACCTATATGATTTCTCCTATATTGTGGCATTATTAAGAATTCTGCTATACATTTTCCATTACTATTAAATTTCAAATTTTCATTTATCATTACAAATCCTAAATATGTTTTGCCACTTTTTATAAAATAAGCATCTCTACCTTCATCAGTAAAATAATTGTTAAACCATTTATACTGAAATTTAGCATTTTCATTTAAATTGTTTTCTATATATTGACTACCATCATATAAAGCAAATTGTAATAAACTATATAGTATTTCTTTTTTATCCAATGTTACCTTGTCTAATGTATAATTCATCAAAATCACCTATTTCTTAATTTTTTACTTAAATAATTTTTGAGTTATATATCACTGCTATCTATATTCATAAAATAATTCATAAATATTAATCCATGAGATTTAGTCATTTTTTCTTGAAGAATTAAATTATATATTTCATCTTCTGACATATAACTAACACTATCAACTTCTTCTTTCTGCAGTGAAAGTTTATTAATATCAATTATCTTCTTCTAAATAATAAATATCTGCAAAAGGAATACCTAAAAGTATATCATCAATATATTTTAACTTTTCTTTTTTTATTTCTATTCCTAACTCTTCTTTTAGTTCTCTTGTAATAGCATCTTTTGAAGTTTCATTATATAAAACATGACCACCAGTCGAACTATATAATCCACCTTTTTCTTTCGATGTTTTTTGAATTAGATATTTTCCATCTTTATTTTTTATAAATACAATGGCAATTAAAATATGATCGCCAATATTTAATCTTTCACCTCTAATAATTTTCTTATTTGTTTTATTTTTTTATTATCATATAAATTTAAATACTCTATTTTGCTTTCTGATTTTGTGTATTTTTCTTTTGTTATTTCATAGCAATAACATTCAGTTTTTTTAGTTTGAATAGTATATTTAATCAATTTTGTTTTATTTAACCTATGAAAACCAAATTTCTCCATAATCTTCCATGAAGCTGGATTTTCTATTGCAGCACACGTTTCTATTTTTTCAATTCCAACTTCGTAAAACATATAGTCAAGCATTAATTTAGCTGCTTCTGTCCCGAATCCCATTCCTTGATAACGTGAATCTAAAAACCAACCAACATCTCTTATAGAATCATTATTTTTATTACCACTTTCATCATAAGAACTTTGACAGCTTACTTGACCAATACATTCATTCTTTGTTTTTAAAATTATAGACCACTGAAATACATCATCATTTAATGCTCTCTCTAACTTTTTATATTGCCATTCTTTTTCTTGATCCCAATTGTAATTTATTTTTCCGACAAGATAATATTTAGCAACATCAATGTCACATAAAATATTCCAAATAACTTTTAAATCTTCTTCTTTAGTAGGCCTTAAAATTAAGTTTTCAGATTCTAATACTTTTGAACCAATATATTTCATAAGTAAAGCACCCTCTTTCATGTAATATTATAACATGAATTTTATAAAACTGGCTTATTAATAACTTTTTAAATAAAAAAACAGCACTAATAGAGAAGATTTTAATTCTCTATTAGTGCTTTATTTTTACAAAAATTGACTTCAATACATTATAAATCACATCTACTACTATTGAATTCCCTGCTTGATGATATAAATAAGTTTCTGCACATACTCTTTTTGCTTTATTATAATCATCATCATTAAAACCCATAAGTCTCCAAGCCTCTTTGGACGTTAATTTTCTAATTCTCATATTTAAACCTCCTCCACTAAAATTTTACAATTATCAGATGTATTGTTTGCTGTGAGTGTCGGTGCGTATCCATTTTGTGAAAATACTCTCGAAGATTGAGCAAACTTACAACTTTTATCTTTACCACAAACACCACCTGTATTATATTTTTTTAAATCAACTTCATACTCCCTATCAGGATTATTCTTTTTATTAAATATAATTTTATTATTAACCATTTTATATTTACTTGTAGTTAAATAATATTTCTCATCTACATCTCTTTCTAAATAATCTAATAATGTTTCAGAGCATCCTGTACTTTTAATAAAGCTAAACTCTTCGTTCTTATCTAATATGGCAACAAGAAAATATCTTTTTCTTGTTTGTGGTACTCCATAATCAATAGCATTTAATACTCTATCATATAATGTATATCCTAAGCTAATTAAATCTTGTTTAAACAAGTCTAGTGTATTTTTAAATGCTTTACTAGTAATATTAGCAACGTTTTCAAATATTACATATTTTGGTTTTATATTTACTTCTTTTAGTAATCTTATCATTTCCCAGCCTAGACTCGATCTAGTAGAACTCTTAAAATCAAATCCTTTCATTTTACCAGCGCAACTTATATCTTGACACGGAAATCCTCCAATCCATATATCACAATAAGGTAAATTTTCTCCTTTTATTTCTGTGATACTACCTAAATTTAATGATTCATCTATGTTGTGAATAGCGCAAAATGATTTAATTGCATTTTTGTCTATTTCAGAAAAAAACTCTAATACATAATCTTTAATAAATTTTTCATCTTTTAATTTTTGGAAAGCTTTTTCTGGCGCTCCAATACCACTAAAAAAAGTACCAACTTTTATGGTACTCTCACTATAATTTTTATTTGTCATTTATAATTCCCCCTTTTTAACAAATAAAAAAGCTCTCAAACTGAGAACTTTTACAAATATACTAATTTTATAATACTTTTTTATCAAATAATAAATTTTTATCAAATTTTAATAAAATTCAAACATTCATCAATCCCTTGTATTATAAGGCTTTTTAACTTATTTATATACTTTGGGTATATCCTTTATTCTCCCCTCCCAGGTTAACTTTGAGTTTACAATTGCTTTTCTAGATTTTAAATAGCTTTTCATCATAAACATAATCAACACTCTTTCTATTTTTCTTATATATTTATCTTACTATCTTTGTTTTATAAATTCAAGATTTTATTTTAATGGGATTAACTATTAAGTGCAACCTCGAAAGGATTATCTTTCGTACCATCACCGCTTGTGATCACAACGTTAGATTTTAGATTAATCGCAGGACGGGCACCGTGCGAAGTCGTAACACCATAGCTGTACGCATAGCCACTGCTGTTCACATAACGGACAGACGTACTAGATGGTGTTAATGTCCAATAATCTGTATTATTTCCCAATTTATCAAATTGCCCAGAGTTTAATTCTCCTAATCTTAATAATCCAACTTTTGCTGCCGTTGTATTTGAAGTTAAATTAGTACCTGATGTACTTGCATATTTTGCTAATTTATAGCTTGTACCATCTCCTACAGTTCCTAAATACCAGGTTGTACTATCCGCTATCATATTTACTTGATCAGTTGTTAAATAACTACCACTTGTTAAGTATTCTCCGTTCAAGAATGCTCCTATTGTATTACTACTTGAATAATTAACCCCTGAACTCGCAAATTCCATTGTTAGATAACCTCCACTTTCTTTTAATGGAGTGGCACTTGTTATTTTTGTTAATCCTTCTGTTTCATGACTAACAATCTGATATAAATTATTTTCTCCTGTACCAAATCTAATATACTCACCGCTATATCTTGTTGCTAGTTTTGTTCCTGATGTCGGGATATCCTTATCTCCTTTTAAGCGATAAGGGTTATCTTCTGTTCCAGAACCTGATACAATTTCTACACTAGATTTTAGATTAATTGTGGGGCGAGCCCCGTGCATAGATGCAACACCATCGCTGATCGCAACGCCACGGTAGTTCACAAAACAGGCGGAAGACGTACTATATGGTGTTAATGTCCACCAATATAGACCATTATTTAAATAGCCATTTGAATCTGTTGTACCATTATAACTCATTGTATATTCATACATATTTAATAATCCTACGGCACTTGTTACCATTGTGGCTTTGGCAGGTTTTGTAGTTTCTGTTGTTAATGTAGCATTCCAAATACTATCTGTTTTAATGAATTTTTCATAATCTCTTAGGTTTCCTAAGAAACCATCTACTGTTGTATCATTCAGCCATTGTTGCATATAGCTTCCTTCAAAAGTTGTATTTGAATAATTATATGGTACTGCTGATATATTCCATTGTGTTACTAGTTTGACACTATTATCGCTTGGATCAATCGATACTGCTCTCCATAGTTTGCCACTATACCAAATATAGTTGTTTGGATCAGTTCCTGTAATAAAGGTTTGTTCTGAATCGGTTGTATCTATTGCACCGTTTTTTCCTACTCCTGCTAGTAATTTCTCTGATACTGTTGGTAATTTTTCGCACTGGGTTGCTTCTACTCTTAATTTTCCTTTAAAAACTTGCCCAGAGTAATTGGCATCTATTTCACTATTAAACCATAAACGTAATTTGTAGCTAATTGTAGCTCCACTAGCGATTGTGCCTTCATCTAGCAAACGGTTTGGATTAGTTCCAATGGTTGGTAGTGTTTGGGCTTTTCCTACTGCACTATCTTTATCTAAACTAAATTTAATCAGTTTGTCGTCGACTCTTGTTTCTCCACTAGAAAGATCTCTATCATCTAAATATAGTTTATAACAAACATAGGCTTTGCCATTATTCTTTAATGAAAAACTTGAGCCATCTTGTGCTAGTCCTTCTTCATCGGTGATTGCGACACCATTTTCTAGCGTGATCCCATTACTAGAAGTTTCATCTAAAATCAGATTTAAATCCCCTACTTTGACGATATTTTCTTTGCCCCCACTTAAACTTACAGATAAATAGGCATAACTGATACCACTTACAATCAAAATAATACCAACTATACACAGCGTTAAGATGATTTTCCTTCTATTTTTTTGCAACTTTTCCATGGCTTTTCCCTCTATTATCTATTATTACTTATAGTCTAGCATAAAAAGATTGTCGATTCAATTATTTTTTGTTATACTAAATATGTAATATTAACATAAGGGAAGTATGGAAATGAATATAGAAATGGATTTTCACGAAAAGATGAGAGAACAAAGAAAAATGTTAAATTTGACACAAAAAGAGGTGGCAAGTTATTTAGGAGTGGGACAAGATCTTTATTCTCGCTATGAAAATGGCAAGCTTAGTTTTCCTTCTGTCTATATTCCTGAATTATGTTATTTTTTAAAAATGACCCCGAATGATTTATTTGAATATGAGCGTTATATTAAAATTTTTCATCCAAAAAAGAAAAAATAAGTTTACTTGTTGAACTTATTTTTGATTGATATATTTTTTGATAAAGTTTTCTTTATATTCTAATAAAGTATCGTCCTTGATGGCTTGTCTTAATTGTTCTGTTAGGCGAATTAAAAAGCGAATATTATGAATGGATAGTAGTCTTCCTCCAAACATTTCATCACAGTTAATGAGATGTCTAATGTAGGCTTTCGTATAATGTTGACAAGCATAACAGTCACAGCCTTCTTCTAGTGGGGTAAAGTCTTCTTTGTATTTGGCATTATTTAAGTTGATTTTTCCGGTTGTTGTAAAGGCTTGGCCATGGCGAGCAATTCTTGTTGGTAAGACGCAGTCAAACATATCAACGCCACGAATAACGCCTTCGATAATATCGATTGGATCCCCTACTCCCATTAAATATCTTGCTTTGTCTTTTGGTAAATAAGCAATTCCATCTTCGATCATTTGATACATGACTGGTTTGCTTTCTCCAACACTTGTTCCTCCAATACTGTAGCCATCAAAGTCCATTTTTACTAGTTCTTTGGCACTATATTCTCTTAAATCTTTAAATTCTCCTCCTTGGACGATTCCAAATAAGGCTTGTTTTTCGTTTTGATGAACTTTCTTACCACGAGCAGCCCAACGTAGTGTTCTTTCAACAGATTGTTTCATATAGTCATAACTCACTGGATATGGTGGACATTCATCGAAGCTCATGGCAATGTCACTATCTAGTTTGTTTTGGATTTGAATGGATAATTCTGGTGTTAAAAACAAGTTGCTACCATCGATGTGGCTTTTGAAATGAACACCTTCTTCGGTGATGTCTTTTTCTTTATTTTTAGCAAGGGAAAAGACTTGGAATCCACCACTATCTGTTAAAATTGGTCCGTCATAATTCATGAAACGATGTAATCCGCCAGCTTTATGAACGATATCTTCCCCTGGTCGTAACCACAAATGATAGGTATTTGATAACACAACGCCACTTCCTGCTTGTTTTAATTCTTCTGGTGATACACCTTTTACTGTTGCTTTGGTTCCAACGGGCATAAACATTGGTGTTTCAAAAGTACCATAATTGGTGATGATTTTTCCTAAGCGTGCTTTGGTGTTTTTTTCTTCTTTTTGTAGTTCATAATGCATTTTCATGGTTATTTTTCTTTCCTTCCTAGTTCTTGCTGATAAGATAGTTCCTTAATCTTGATATATTGAATTTTACGAATGGCTTTTTTCTGAAGAGTGGATAAGTTTTTAGACATTTCTTTTAATTCTTGTTCTAACATATATTTACGATATTTGTTTTTGACGATAAGGCGAAATTTTTCTATTTCATTTAGGGCTTCTTCATAGGCAGTTCCAGTTTCATCATCTTGTTCTACGTAGAAGATAACTTTTTTAAGAAGTTTTTTATATTTGTTGTATATTTTTTTGGTCAAGACTTGTTTTTGCATGGTTAGATCGTAAATATATACAGTAGAGATTTGCAATTTAGAAAAAGATAGACGAATTCCTTTTTGTAAGTTCACTGTAGATTCTTGTTCAATTTTGGCTTCTGTTAAAATGTAGGTCATTGTTCACACTCTCCTTTTAGATCAGGCCGAATTTGATTGGTTTTTTGGATGGCTTGTTCATGGCGCCATTTTCTTATTTTTTCGTGATCTCCTGATAATAGCACTTCTGGTACTTTTAATCCTTCATAGATGGCTGGTTTGGTATAAGTTGGATAGTCAAGTAAGTCTTCTTCAAAGGATTCTTGTTCGTGGCTTTCCTTTCTGATGACACCTGGTAGTAAGCGACAGATGGAATCTACTATTACCATAGCTGGGATTTCTCCTCCTGTTAAGATGTAATCACCAATAGAAAGTTCTAAATCACAAATGGTGCGAATTCTTTCATCAAAGCCTTCGTAGTGTCCACAAATTAAAATGAGATGTGTTTCATTTGTTAATTGTTTTGTAATTCCCTGATGATATGGTGTTCCAGATGGTGTTAGTAAAATGACTTTACTATCATTTGTTTTTAGGGCTTTTACACAATCAAAAATTGGTTGACAGGTAAGAACCATTCCGGCTCCTCCACCATAGGGGGTATCATCTACTTTGTGGTGTGGATCAAGGGAGTAATCTCTAAAGTTATGAATGCAAATTTCAATTTGACCTTTTTCTTTGGCCCGTTTGATGATGGATTCTTCAAAAACAGTTTCAAACATCGCTGGAAATAATGTTAGAATGTCTATTTTCATCTTTATCACCTTTTCTATAGTTTTAGTGTTATTGTTTTTGTTTCTTGGTTGATGTTTACAATAAAATCTTGATGATATGGTAACAGGATTTCTTCTTTATCTATTAATAAGCGAAAAATTTTGTAGTTGTTACCAGTTTGTTCTATTGCTTTTATCTTACCCTTTTTTTGGTTGCTTGTCAAAACTGTATAAGAAAGTAATTGTTCATCTAAGAGATTTTGATTGTCTAGATGGATATCTTGTTCTTCTTTATAGACTTTTTTTCCTCGAAGGGAAATTGCAATATCGATATTCTTGACATTTTCTAGGGTGACCATATCTAAATTTTTATGAATGCGATGGTTTAAAATAGTATATGTTTTGTTGTCGATAATTAGGTTTGTTCCAACTTGAAAGATAACTTTTCGTTGAATGTCATTTAAATTATCTTGAATTTTTATTTCTCCTTTTAAGCCGTGAGTAGTGGTAACTTTACCGATCTTAATTTTCATCTTCTAGCCTCATTTCATATAAAATAATACTAGTAGCACAAGCAACATTTAAGCTTTCTACGCTAGCTTGCATTGGAATATAAAGATTTTCATCACTTTGTTCTAAATACTTTTGTTCTACTCCATTTCCTTCATTACCAACGATTAGGGCAAAATGTTTTTTATCTTCTTTGGTTAAAATGGATAATGGTTTACCATATTCTACTCTAGTAGCGAATAGTTTGATATTTTTTTCTTTTAATTTTGGAATGATCGTATCGATATTAGCAGTCATTACAGGGACTTGAAAGAGCATTCCTTGTGTAGATCGAATTACTTTCGGATTATATAAATCAACGGTATTTTCTCCTAAAATAATGGTATCTATTCCAAAGGCGACAGCACTTCGAATGATCGTTCCTACATTTCCTGGATCTTGCAGACCATCTAGTATTAAAATTCGATCACCTAAAGTAGCAGGTGTTATCTTTTGACATAAACCCATGACTTTTTGAGGTGATGGAACTTGACTTATTTTTTTTATAATAGCACTTGTTACTTCTACTTGTTCTACTTCTATTGGAAATACTTGGTCTTCTTCGATGATTAGTTCTTTTAAATAACCATGACGATAAGCTTCTAATACTAAGTGTGATCCTTCTACTAAGAACTCTTGATATTTATCACGATATTTTTTTTGTTGTAATTTTAGATAATGTTTTACTTTTTCATTTTCTATACTACGAATGGTCATATTATTCTTCTTCTCCTAACTGATTAGTCATTTTTCTTAAGTGTTTATAATCTTTACAATTTTCTTCGACGACTTGCCAAAATCTTTTGGAATGGTTTGCTTCTACTAGATGACTTAATTCATGATAGATAACATAGTCTAAACATTTTAGATCTTTGGTAATTAATTCTGTGTTTAAGGTGATGGTTTTGGTTTTCGTATTACATACACCCCAACGTGTTTTCATGGTACGAATTCTTAAGGTTGGATATGGAATTGGTCTTGAAAAATGCTGATAACAAGTATCTAGGTGTTCTTGAAAGATGGCTAATGCTTGCTTTTTTTTCCATTTTTCTAAATCAAAATCTTTTCTTAAAAAGACTTTTCCTTGTCCTAGCTGAATATCACAAAATTCTGTATATATTTTATCATATTTTTTACCAAGATAGTAAAAGGCATCTTCATATTGTTTTCTTGATTGTTGACGATGTATCATGTTTGTTAGTTGTGGTTTGCTTTGTTCTAGTAGAGTTGTAATGGCTGTCGTTGGTGTTAATTTGTTACAAGTAACATAAATTTTTAAGTCTTCTTTTACTCTGATATAGATATTTTTCGTTGTTTTCTTTTTTTCGATGATTACATCGTAATCTTCGTTATTTATGGTAAATTTCATCTATCATCTTCCCTTTTTATTATAGCATTTTTTTCATTTATTTTAAGAAAAAGAAGATGTTTTTACCTCTTCTTTTATTCGTGATATTCAAAATAAAAATCTAATATTCTTACCATATCACCATCTTGTGCTCCCATTTTAGCTAAGGTATCATCAATTCCCATTTTTCTTAGTTTGTTAGCAAAGCGCATTCTTCCTTCTTCGGTTGTGAATTTTGTCATTTTAAATAGTTTTTCTATTTTGTCACCTTTGATAACAAATTCATCATTTTCTTTGGTAATGGTATATGGTGCTTCTTCTTTGAATTGATATAAAACGTGTGATTCAAATGCTTCTTCTTGATATAGGTCTTCTTCTTTGATGTTTTGTAATAATGTTTCTAGATAATCAATTACTTCTTGTAAGCCTTTTCCATCTAAGGCAGACAAAGAGAATATTTTTTTATCTTTTACTTTCTCTTTGAATTTTTCTAGGTTTTCTTTGGCTTCTGGTAAGTCCATTTTGTTTGCTAAGATGACCATTTGTTTTTGTAATAGTTTGGGACTGAAATTTTCTAATTCTTTATTAATAAGGACATAATCTTCATAAGGATCACGCATTTCACTTCCACTCATATCAATAACATGTAATAATACTTTGGTTCTTTCAATATGGCGTAAGAAACGATCTCCTAGTCCTTCTCCTTTACTTGCTCCTTCGATTAGACCCGGTAGATCTGCCATAACAAAAGTTGCCCCATTTGTGGCTTTGACAACACCAAGATTTGGTTTTAAGGTTGTAAAATGGTAAGAAGCTATTTTGGGTTTTGATTTTGACACTTTAGAAATGATCGTACTTTTTCCAACGCTTGGTAGCCCGACTAAACCAACATCTGCTAGTAATTTCAATTCTACTTTGATGTTTCTTTTTTCTCCTGGTTCACCATTTTCCGAAAAATTAGGTGCTGTATTTGTCTGTGTTTTAAAGGCTGTATTTCCACGTCCACCACGTCCACCTTTAGCAATTAAGGCTTTTTGATTTTTTTCTTTTAAATCAGCAAGAATAAAACCAGTATCTATATCTGTCACTACAGTTCCTTGTGGTACTTTTATAATGACTGGATCAGCACCTTTTCCATGTTGATTTTTTCCTTTACCATTTTCACCTTTTTTCCCTTTGATCATTTTTTGATATTTTAAATCTAGTAAGGTATGCAATCCTTCATCTACTTGAAAGATAATATCTGCACCATGACCACCATTTCCACCATACGGTCCACCGTAAGCAATATATTTTTCTCTACGGAAAGCTGTACAGCCATCGCCACCAGCTCCTGCTATTACTGTTAATTCTACTTCATCGACAAACATGTTTATCACCCCTTTGAAATGATTATAGTATAACAAATATGTATATTTTTTTCAATGTCTTGTTTGCTTGTGATTAAGATAATCTATTATATCTTGATTCATTTGTTCTTTTGTTGGTAAGGTTTTTCCATCATAGTTTAATAAATAACTTTTTAGCCGATTTAGGATTTCAATTTGTTTTCTTTGCTGATTAGAGGAATCAATTACTTCTTGTTGTAGATGTTTATCTTTATTTTTTTGTAAAAACCAATTCATATCAATTTGTTGTAATTTCTCTAATCTTTCATCTGTTAAGCTTCTCCGTTTACTTTTTCCTTGATAGGCTTGACGTTGTTTCCATAACCAAGTACCAAGAGCGATGCCTTCTTCGTCTTCTAGATAGCCATTTTTTGTTTTAAAAGTGATTGGTATTTCTAAATTGCCATGATAATGATAATAATTTTTAGCTAGTTGATATTTATCATCCCAAGTCATTTTATTAGTCTTGATGGTGAAAGCAATACCAAGTTGTTCTAATTTTTCTTTACGTTCTTTATTTAATTTAGATGGTTCTTGATATGCTTGCCGTTGTGCTGCCATCCAAGTACCAAGGGCAATACCATTTGCATCTTCTTCGTAGCCATTTTTTGTTTTAAAGTCATAAGGAATATTGCTATTACCATAATGATCATAATACGCTTTTGCTAAGGTATATTTTTGATCCCAAGCTTCTTTTTTATTTCTAATTTCAAAACGCATTCCAATACTTTTTAGCTTTTCTATTTGTTCTTTTGTTAAAGATGATTGGGTTTTATGATGATAGGTTTGACGTTGCGTTCTTATCCAGTTTCCTAAGGCAATACCATCTTCATCTTTTTCATAGCCATTAGTTGTTTTAAAACTAAGTGGTACTTCTAAATGACCGTGATGTTTATAATAGATTTTAGCTAAATCGTATTTTTCTTGCCAGCTTTCTTTTTGATGCTTGATCTCAAACCGCATATTAATTTGTTGCAATTTTTCTATTCGATCCTTGGTTAAATAATGCTTGTGATGGTAAGCTTGACGTTGCGTTTTTATCCAAGATCCTAAGGCGATACCATCCTCTTGATAATCATAACCGTTAATCGTTTTAAAGTCATAAGGAATGTTTACATGACCATAATGTTCATAGTAAGATTTTGCTAGATTATATTTTTTATTCCAATCTTCTTTGCGATCAATGATTTGAAAATTCATCCCAATTTTCTTTAGCTTAGCAATTTTTTCTTCAGTCAAGTGATAGGTTTCTTTTCCCTGATAGGCTTTTCTTTGACCATTGATAAAAGCACCAAGATTGATCCCATTTTCATCTTTTTTATACCCATTTTTCGTTTTAAAATAAACTGGTACATTCAAATGACCATAATGCTCATAATAGGCTTTTGCAAGTTTATACTTTTGATCCCAGGCTTTTTGTTTATTATTTACTTCAAAGCGCATTCCAATCTGTTTTAATCTCATAAATCTATCTTGCTGATAGTTTTTATTTTGCTGATATTGTTGGCGTTGATTTGCTATCCATATTCCTAATTCTACGCCATCTGAATCCTTGGTATAGCCATCTTTTGTTTTAAAGTTGATTGGTATTTCTAGATCATGATAGTGTTCATAATATTTCTTAGCAAGTTCATATTTTGCTTCCCATTTCAGGTCTTGTAAAACATGATAAGGGGTTCTTTCAAGTCCTAATTCTTGTAATTTTCTTTTTTGTTCTTGCGTTATTTTAATAGTATTTGGTTCTTTTATTAATCTTCGTTGTACACTCAACCAACTACCAATGGGAACACCTTTTTCATCTTTGGTATAACCATCTAAAGTTTTGAAATTAGTTGGTATTTTTAGTGTCTGATAGTGTTCATAATAGGCTTTGACAAGATTATATTTTTGATCCCAAGTTTTCTTTTTATTGCTTTGTTCGAACCGCATTCCAATGTTTTTTAATTTTTCTATTTGTTCTTCTTTTAGTTGATGGTTGTTTTGATAAGCTTGTCGTTGTAGTTTAATCCAGGATCCTAAGGCAATACCATTTGGGTCTTTGGTATAGCCATTTTTCGTTTTAAAATTAGATGGTATTTCTAGATCATGATAATGTTCATAATATTTCTTGGCAAGTTCGTATTTTTCTTGCCATTTTGCTTCTTTTGTTGTCATATATCATACCTTCCCCTTTCTATCAAAAAAAGTGCCATTTGACACTTTTCTTATTCTCCTACTTTATAAACAGAAGCTTGCTTCTTATCTCTTCCTAAACGTTCGAATTTTACAATACCATCAATGGTAGCATAAATGGTGTCGTCATTTCCACGTTTTGCATTCACTCCTGGGAAAATCTTTGTTCCTCTTTGACGATAGATAATACTTCCAGCACTAACGAATTCGCCATCTGCTGCTTTTGCACCTAATCTACGTCCTGCTGAGTCACGGCCATTAGAAGTGGAACTTTGTCCTTTTTTATGTGCAAACAACTGAATATTTAATAATAAACGTTCCATTTTCTTCCTCCTATCTCACTTCAATATTTTTTGGATATTCTAGTTCTAATTCTTTAAGCATCAAAACCATATTTTCTAATAATTTTTGATTTGTTGTACTAGATTTTTTAACTTTAATTTCTAGTCCTGTTTTCGTTTTTTTGTATGTCATGTTTTCTTTTTCTAAGGATAAGATGGCATTGATGGTTGTGGTTGCAATAGAGCTTACAGCAGCACAAACAATGTCTTTTCCATAATCAGCATACATGGCATGTCCGGTTAGAGTAATCTTTTGATACTCATTTTCCTTTTTTTCTACTTTTACTAAAATCATATATTATCCATTGATTTTTGTAATAACGATTTTTGTATATGGTTGTCTGTGTCCTTGTGTCTTACGATTTGATCTAGACTTATTCTTGTACTTAAAGATACGGATTTTCTTGTTCTTTCCGTTTTTAACAACAGAACCTTCTACTTTTACATCTTTTAGATAAGGAGAACCAACTTTTGTATCTAGCATTAATACTTGATCAAAAGTAATTGTATCGCCAGCTTCAGCATTTAATTTTTCAACAAAAATTTCATCGCCTTCACTAACACGATATTGTTTTCCACCTACTTTAATTACTGCAAACATTTTCTTACCTCCTTTATTTGTTACTTAAGACTCGCTTTTAAGGTACAAGTATTTGTTTTTACCTTTTCAATGCGGTTTGAGCATGAGGTATATCAAGCTACAAACAAATTGATTTTACCACACTTTTGTTGTAGCGTCAAACATTTTTGATCTATTTTTGCATGAAAAAAGATCAATTTTTAGTTGATCTTATTGATAAGTTCTACCTAATAATCTAGCACCTGTAATATTTACACCATAAGGATGGGAGTTACTTAATAATTCAAATCCCAAATAATAATTACCAGTTAAATTTGTAATATCTGTTGCTACTGCTAAATATTTATTGTTACCTGGTGCATTTAGTTGCTTATAAACTCCAGCATGTACCCAATTTGCTGTTGTTTTTGCTACCCCAACGTAAAATGTGACATGATAATTATCAGCACTATAACTTGAATTTAGTGTAAATTCATAGCCTTCCATTTGGAAGGTTGCATAATCTGTTAAATCATATGTTTTTGGGCTCCATACTTGAATACGGGAATTTAAGGTACTATTTGATGACATGTAGAAATAATGTCTTGAACTTTGCCAAGCATAACCAGAGGTTACCCCCTCATTTTTCTGACTACCCCAAGCACCTTCATCAGAAGAATCCACCATAAATACAACTTTATCATTCTTTTTCCATTTTGGATATATGACAACATTTTCTTCTGGCATAGTAAATTCTTTGGTAGAAGCATCTAAACTTTGTAATTGTATTCCACTTTTATTTTTGATATCAGCTCCAACGTATGTAAAATCATTACTACTTGGACTTGTCGTAAATGTTACTTTATCACCTAATTTAGGAGTCGTAGTAGATGCTGTTACACTTCCACCTTTAACTCCACTAGATTCTACTTTTAATGATTCACTAGCACTTACTTTGGTATTTCCTTCTTGTAAGGTTACTTCATTCCAAGTAAAACCGCCTTCTGCTCCTAAGGTTATTGTTTGTGAAGAAGTTGTTTTATTATAGATGACTAGTTTGATAGTTTTGGTATTACCAGTTGCTCCTTGTTTTGCAATGGTATCTTGTCCACTATCAGCGGTTGTATCGTAGTATACGAATACATTTGTTGGCGCTTGATAATATAGCTGATATTTACTATCAATGGTATTTAAACTTGTTAATGTAATGCTATAAGTCTTTATTGTTTTTGCTGCTATTGTTATTTTGTTATTGGTTACATCGGTTCCAGTAATTGTATAATTTAGAGTTCCTGTTGCAATACTAACAGCATTGTTTTTTACTTTTTCCACTGTAAACATAGCATAAGAATAATAAGATACAATACATATGATAGAAAACATTACAGCAATCAAGGCATACCATTTGGGTACTGTTTTGGTTAGTTTACTATTCTTTACTTTCATATTCTCACCTTACAAAAATTTTATCATATTTTTTGTATTTTGTAAGCAGTTTTTTTTCGTAAACTGTAAAAAAAGAAAGCCACTTGGCAACTTTTAATTCGTTTGTTAGATATGAATAGACTGTTTTTTATTTATCAAACTATTGTTTATCTAATATTTTTGCATTAAATGGAAAGAAATTGGCTGTTTTCTTTCAGTTATTCTATTTACATTACTACTATAATTTATATTAATATTTCTATTGATAGCTAATTAGATTTTAATTTTTTTCTATTCAGGTAGCATTTTCAAAAGAAAATATTATCCTGCTAATTTTACTTCGAATGGATTTTCTTTTGTGCCATCACCACTTGTGATCATAACGTCAGATTTTAGATTAATCGTGGGGCGCCCACCGTCCGAAGACGTAACACCGCGGCTGTACGCATTGCCATCGGAGTACACATAACGGACTTTAGACGTATTATATGGTGTTAATGTCCAATAATCTACATTATTTCCTTTTGTATCAAACTGTCCAGAGTTTAATTCTCCTAATCTTAATAATCCAACTTTGACGGTTGTTGTATTAGATGTTAAATTAGTGCTAGTTGCACTTGCATATTTTGCTAATTTATAGCTTGTACCATCTCCTACTGTTCCCAAATACCAGGTTGTATTATCTTCGATCATATTTACTTGGGCAGTCGTTAGATAATTTCCACTTGTTAAGTATTCTCCATTTAAGAAGGTTCCCATTGTAGTATTACTGGAATAATTCAATACCGAATTACTATCAAAACCAATTAGCTTGTAACTTCCATTTTCCTTTAATGGTGTAGCACTTACTATTTTTGTTGTCCCTTCTGTTTCATGACTGACGATCTGATATAAATTATTTTCTCCTGTTCCAAATCGAATGTATTCTCCACTATATCTTGTCGCTAGTTTTGTTCCTGATTCTGGTGTATCATTATCTCCTTTTAAACGATATGGGTCACTTGCTGTTCCAGAACCTGATACGATTTCTACACTAGATTTTAGATTAATTGCGGGGCGCCCACCGTACGAATTCGTAACATCGTTGTAGTTCGCAACGCCATTGTTGCTCACATAACGGACTTTAGACGTATTATATGGTGTTAATGTCCACCAATATAGACCATTATTTAAATAACCATTTGAATATGTTGTACCTTTATAACTCATTGTATATTCATATATATTTAACAAACCTACAGCACTTGTTACCATGGTTGTTTTTGCTGGTTTTGTCGTTTCGGTTGTTAATGTAGCATTCCAAGCACTATCCATTTTGATAAATTTTTCTGGTTCTCTTAAATTTCCTAAGAAGCCATCTCTCGTTGTATCATTTAACCATTGTTGCATATAACTTCCTTCAAAAGCTGTATTTCCTGATGCGTTGTATGGTATTGATGATATATTCCATTGTGTTACTAATTTGACGCTATTATCACTTGGATCAACGGATACTGCTCTCCATAGTTTTCCACTATACCAAATATAATTATTTGGATTAGTTCCTGTAATAAAAGTTTGTTCTGAATCAGAGGTATTTATTGCACCATTTTTTCCTACTCCTTTTAGTAGTTGCGTAGCTACTGGTGTTCCCATCACTTCTCCTGTTTTACCATAAGCATTTACTTTAATGGAAAATATCAAGTTTCCTCCATCTCCCTGTGGGTTATATGATTCATCTACATACATTCTTAAACGATATTTCTTATTAAAAGTTGTAGAGGTTGATCCCATTGCTAAACTCATCATATTAGCAGGTCTTCCAGTATAATCATTTGCACTAGTATCAGCACTATAAGTTGCTGGTGCCATTACTTCCGTTTCGCTTCCATCTGTATTTAATTCTGTTAAGTATAACTTGATATTTGAACCATCAATCTTTTTACTACCAGTTGTGACATCTTCTGCTGCTATTTCCCAATTGACATTGGTTGTTCCTTGAATGGTTGTAGATAATGTGAAATCAAAGTATTCACCTTCTTTTAATCTTACTTTACCTGTTGCATCTGTTGTTGGTAAGGCTTTATCAATTGATATTACATTACTACTTTCTTCATAACTCATTCTGATAACACCTGTTGTAATTGCATTTAATTTTTCCCCTGTTCTAGTATAACTAAATGCTGCATAACTGACACCGATAACTGCAATAAATAAAACAATTACTGCTACTATCATAAAGACTTTCTCTTTATTCTTTTTTAATTTTTCCATTTGTTCCTACTCCTTTTTTGATTTTTTTAAACACGAAAAAGACCAGAATACATTTATATTCTGATCATTTTTAGGTGGTAAAAGAAAAATAGATAGATTACTTGATTAAAGTACCCCCCCCCAGGTTAACTTTGAGTTTACAATTGTTTTTCTAGATTTTAAATAACTATTCATCATAAACATAATCAACACTCTTTCTATTTTTCTTATATATTTATCTTACTATCTTTGTTTTAGAAATTCAAGTTTTTATTTTGGTTGACGATGTAGCGATAAGAATCTCTACACATATCTTCGATTGTTTTTGTTGCTTCGAATCCTAATTCTTCTTTGGCTTTAGTATTATCGGCATAGCAAGCTGCTATATCTCCTGCTCTTCTTTTGGTTATTTTGTATGGTACTTCGACATGATTAACTTTTTCGAAAGTATGAACTAGTTCTAATACGCTATAGCCATGTCCGGTTCCAAGATTATAAATATGTAAACCTTTGTCTAGTTTTTCTAAAGCTTTGACATGTCCAATGGCAAGATCAACCACATGAATATAATCTCTTACACCAGTTCCATCGATGGTATCATAATCATTTCCAAATACGTTTAAGTATGGTAATTGTTTATTAGCGACTCTTACAATATAAGGCATTAAGTTATTTGGAATACCATTTGGATCTTCTCCTAGCTGTCCTGTTTCTTCTGATCCGATTGGATTAAAATATCGTAATATAGTAATACCAAAATCTTGATTTGCATGATAAAAGTCTTGTAAGATTTCTTCGATCATTTTCTTGGTTGTACCATAAGGGTTGGTAGTTGATAGTGGGAAATCTTCTTTGATTGGAAGTGATTTTGGTAGACCATAAACGGTTGCTGATGAAGAAAAGATAAATTTGGTACAGTGATATTTTTGCATGATTTCTAGCAAGTGTAGTGTTGATTCTAAGTTGTTTTCATAATATTTTAAAGGTTGTTCTACTGATTCTCCTACGGCTTTATATCCTGCAAAATGAATGACCGCATCTATTTTTTCTTGTTGAAAAATTTTATCTAGTAAGATTTTATCTTTGACATCGCCTTCGTAAAATATTGGTTTTTGGTGAGTGATGTTTTCTATTTTTGCTAAGGTTTCTTTTTTAGAGTTAGAAAAGTCATCGATAATGACAACCTCTATTGCTTGCTTTAATAATTCTACAACAGTATGGCTTCCGATATAGCCAGTTCCACCAGTTACTAATACTTTCATTTAATTTAGTCCTTTCTTTTTTAACACTTTACAATAATCTTCAACGGCTTCTTGCCAGGTTGGTAATTTAGGAAATCCTAGATTTTCTAGTTTTTCTTTGCTTAATTTTGAATTTTTAGGGCGTGCTGCAATGATGTTTTTACTATTTTCATAATATTTTTCAGTTGTAATTCCTTCTACTTCTACTTCTTGTTTTGTCGTTTCAAAGATATAACTTGCTAATTCGTTCCAGGTACAATAACCATCGTTTGTTAGATGATAAGTACCATAGATTTCATTTCTTGACATTGCAATTAATCGTTTGGCGATATCTTTGGTATAGGTTGGACTTCCTACTTGATCATTGACAACTGTTAAATGGTCGTGAGTTTGTCCTAATTTCACCATGGTTTTAACAAAGTTATTTCCGTTGACACCAAAGACCCATGAGATTCTTGCGATAAGATGATTAGGATTTTGTCTTGTCATTTCTTCTCCTAATTCTTTTGTTTTTCCATAGATGTTAATAGGATGAACGATATCATCTTCATGATAGATACCGTTTTTCTTACCATCAAAGACATAATCTGTTGAGATATAGACCATTTTAGCAGCATTTTCAATAGATGCTAATGTTAGGTTTTTGGTACCGATAACATTTGTGGTATAAGCTTTTTCTTTTTCTTGTTCTGCTTTATCTACTGCGGTATATGCAGCACAATGAATGATGATATCTGGTTGATAAGCTTTTACAACTTTTCGTACGCTTTCTTCATCTTGAATATCCATTTGTGCTCTTGTGGGAGCAAATACTTCCTGATTTTGTTTTAATAGTTGTTTTTTTAGATCGTAACCTAATTGACCGGTTACTCCTGTCACTAAATATTTCATTTTTTTATCCTCCTTCTTGGTATTAGTAACCTTAGATAAAGTGTTAATTTTGTAAGGTTTGCTGTTAATTTTAAATACCTTAATTGCTTTTTAGTAGCTTGATTATAAGTTTTTTCATAATAATATTGACTTTGTTTTAAGATTTTAAACTTTTCAATTGAGCGAATACTTCTATCGATGCTAACAGAATGATCGTGAATGATGGTGATGTTGTTGGCGATGGCTTCTTGTTTTCCTAGGTCTTTTAATTTTTGAGCCATGATGTTTTCTTCATAATAAAGAAATGTATTTTCATCAAAATATCCAGCTTCTTCTAACACTTCACTTGACATTAGGAAAAAGCAACCCGAAACGACATCGACGATGGTTATTTCTTGGTTGTATGCTTCTTCTTGATAGGTTTTATATTTTTGCAAGAATTTTTTACCGATAACTGGTAAGTTTGTTAGGATTTCTTGTTTTGGTGTTAGAAGATGCCAGCCACGATTTAATTTTTGCTGTTCATATACCACGGGTGCTAAAATACCAAAATGGTGTTTGTTTAGCAGTTGTTGTAGCTCTTTTACGTTTTGATCGCTATAAATGATAATATCAGCATTAGAAAATATAATGTCACAAGCAGGATATGTTTTTTTTATGTATTTAGCACCTTCATTCAAAGCATAAGCAAAGCCTTTATTTTCTTTGGTTTGATAGATTTCGATTCTATTGTTTTTTAAATGTTGTAATTGTTGATAAGAATCATCACTAGAATGGTTATCGACAACTAATACTTTGGCTAAACTTTTATACTCTTTTACATTTTCTAGTAGACGTTTAGTGCTAGGAAAGTCATTGTAGTTAATGATGATCATGACAAGGGGTCGTTTTTTCATAAGTTTCTCCTTTTTTTAATAATAGTAAACAAACTAGCAAGCTAACAGATGGTGCTAGTAAAATGTGGCCAGTAATTCCTGCTAACACAATGATAAGGCTATATGATAAATAGGTGGTCAATTTTTCTTCGGTTGGAAGGTGCGATGCTGTTGTAGCGGCTTTTATTAAGAAATATAGATATATTAAATAATATAATAAAGCCCCAATGATTCCATGGCGAAAGAAAATATCAGCATAGTCCATTTCAATCATTTTAACAGAAGCAATGTCTTTTGCTTGATCGACATATCCAATTCCTAGTAGTTTATCTTGCCATGATGCTTGATGATAATGAGTGGCGGTTGTTTTAAAAAATTTCAAGCGAGAACTAAAGATAAAATGATCAAATAACTCTTCATTTTGGAAAATATCACTGACGTTTTTCACGTGTAAAAATTGTAGATGAGTTTTAATATTTTGATAAAATGTTGTTTTAGGTATGGCTTGAATCATAGTAAACATAAAAATAATTATCACGAAGAGCATTGCTAAGAGTTGCTTATATTTTTTCTGCTTTATGAAAACTGTAAGGTAATATATTCCAAAGACAAACAGAGTGATGAAAAAGGCTAATAACGGTGTTTTTGTCCCTATTGTTAGTAAAACATATAATAAAATGGCTAGACCAATAAAGGTTTTCTTTTTATCTGTTTCTTTCAAAAGTGATGCACTATAAAATGGCAACAAAATCGATAGAATTGCTCCTATTTCGTTTGCAGAATGGAAAAAACCAATGTGCCCCTTTTTGGTTACTTCATAAGTTTTAAAGCCGATGTTGAAAAGATTTGGGATAAAAATACCAAGAAGATAAATCAAATATAATTTAAAAAAATAATTTTTGGGTAGCTGATAACCATCTTGAAAAAGTGTATAGCATGATAATAAGCTAATTGGGAAAAACATCGTTTTCGTAAGATTGGTTATTTCAAATAATAATGTATTGGTATTTTGATGAAAGGAAAGATGCAGTAGAAAGCAAAAACAATAAAGTAATACAATCGTTAAGATTATTTTACGTTTTTTACAATCTTGTTGATGATGAAAAAAATAAATATAGAAAACACCAAATAGTAAAAATAGACTTCTTGCAAACATACCAAGTGTTATATTGACGTTGAAAATATGTAGCATAATTGCTGTTATCATATCTAAAAATGGTAAAGAATAAAAGAAGATTGTCACATTCTTTTGCATTTTTTCTGTCATAACCAAGACTCCTTTTTTCAATTATAACATGTCTTTTTTTAGATTGGAAAAACATTAGACAATTTTTGACATACAAATTAAAAAATCTTTCTTTTTGTTTAGTGCAATAGGAAATGATAAAGATTGGGTATTTTTTAAAAAAATGATATACTGAAACTAGAGGTGAGATCATGAATTTTAAGGTGTTAGATAAAGAAGCATTTGGTGCTTTTGCTGTAACACATCCTTGCAAGAACTTTTTACAAACGAAAGAAATGGCGGATGTGATTGAAAAAGATGGTAATCAGGTTTATTTTGTGGGAGTTACAAAACAAGATAAAATTATTGCAGCTAGTATGATAAAACGGATCAAAGGTCGTAGAAAAGATGTCTTTTATGCTCCTAGAGGATTGCTGGTTGATTATGAAAATCAGGAGCTTTTGCAGTTTTTTTGTCAAGCGTTAAAGCAGTTTGTCAAAGAAAATGGTGGTTATGTGTTACGAATTGATCCTTATTATGAATTGCAAGAAGAAGATATAGATGGAAATAAAGTGAAGGGTGGCTTTTCTCATCAAACTGTTATTACTTCTTTATTAAAACTTGGTTTTATCCCACAGCAAGATTATTATCAACAATTTAAATATATGTTTTGCCTATCACTTGATAAAGATAAAGAATCCTTACTTCAAAGTTTTCATACTCGTCCTAAGCGAATGATTAAAAAAGCCATGGCGAATGAAATTACTGTTTCAGAAATAACAGATAAAGCTTCGTTAGCTATCATTAGTGATTTAATTAAAGAAACTGGGAAAAGAAAGCAATTTCAAGCTAGAGATCTTTCTTATTATGAACATTTATATGATGCTTTTTCTCCTTCAAAGAAAGTAAAATTTATGATAGCAACATTAAATACTAAACTACTTATTAAGAAAAAGGAGCAAGAATTAGAACAACTTGAACATAAAAATTTAGAAAAAGCAGCAAAACTACAACAAGATATTGAACAGTTACAACAAATGCCTTGTAATGAAGATGGTACGATCGTTTTGTCCTGTGGTGTCTTTATGCTTTATGGAGAGGAAGTTGTGTATTTATTTGGAGGAAATAGAAACGAATATTTACATTTTGGTAGTTCTTATTTTCTACAATGGACAATGATCCAGTATGCTCTTGAGCATGGTTTTCAACGTTATAATTTTTATGGTTTTCAAAGTCCAACAAAAGATGATGGTGTCTATCTTTTCAAACGAGGATTTCAAGGACAGGTAGTAGAATTAATTGGCGATTTTGCTTTACCAGTGACGCCTTATTATTATCTTCATTCCTTTTTTAGACGATTAAAACCATAAGCAAAAGAAAAAATTAGAAAACAAGTCCTAAAATTCAAAAGATTTATCTACTTTAGAGTAGTAAAAAAATAGACATTCTTCATTGTTGATAGAATGCTATTTTTATTTAGCCTACTTTTTATTATATATTATTAAATATTTCTAATAATATTTTGATAGTATTTTTAACTTCTTCTATAGTTATTAAACTTTGATCATCTAAAACATATATTTTTTGCATTTTATTAAATGCATTAATTAGCTCATTATCAAAATCTAATTTCATATAATTAAAATCTTTTATTTCTTTATTACTTGCAATGCCACCAATTCTTGATTCTTCTTCTTTTCTTTTATAGCCAATTAATTTATTTAATTCTTTTTTATTTTGTAGTGTTTTTTTTATATCGTCATTTTTAATCATAATAGAAATATCATATAAATGTTTTGATACATCTTCATACATTTTTCTTTCGTAATAAAACTCTGCTGCAAATATTTTATCAATAAATATTCTTTCTAATTTTATTATTTCAATATCAAATTCTGATATATCATATTTTTCTTTTAATATTTTCTTTTCATTGTCTAATGCATATTTATATATTAATGGTTCAATGGTATATTTACTAACAGGTTCTGATACTGTAAATGATGTTGATTCTATTTGGATTCTTTCCGATTTAAATAATTCATTTAGACTAAATAAAGAGTTATATTTATAAAATGTAGTGATACTTCCTTTTTTATCTATTGTTTCATCGGAAGCCAATTCTAATCCTTGTATTTTATATCCAAGTGCTGAATTTTTAAGTCTCATTCTATTACTATTATTAGATTCATTTTCATTAACTTTCACAGTTAAATCAATATCTTCTGAAAATCTATTCATGTGATCTAATATCTTATATATTGCAGTACCACCTTTAAAATAAGCTTGTAATTTGTCTTGATTTTTTGACAAATCTTTTAAAACTAAGCAAACATAATAATCTTTTTCTAAGATATCATTTCTTATGCCTGTTCTATTATTTATATTTAAAATTAGTTCTTCTAATAATTTTTTACTTATCATTTTTCCCTCCCAGCTCATATAATTTCATTATTGGTTTTAAATTATTTATTTTATTAGCATATTCAAATATTTTTTCAAATTCCAATTTGTTATCTTTGATAAATTTATAAATTTTTTCTTTTTCATCATCCACTTCTATTTTAATGTTATCTTTATTAATCAATATATCAAGAAGTTGAAGATATTTATAATTGTCTTCATTAATTTTAATTTTAGGTTTTCTAATGATAACTTTTAAATTTTTATTATTATAATCATTAGCATTAGGACATTCATTGGTTACGATTAATACTTCTTTGGGAATTTGTGTTGTTAAACCTATCTTATTAAATAAATAAGCTCCCATAAAATAACCTTTTCGTCCATTATCATCGCGAATATATTTTTTTTCAATAACCTTATTAATATTTAATAACTTATTGCCAAATACACCTTTTATTGGCTTATAATAAACACCCTTTATAAATTGAGATAGTTTATTTTCTTTTACAAGTCTATTTATATATACATAAATTTTCTTAAAAGCATTTTCAAAATTATCTTGGATTATTTTTTTAAAATAATCTTTAATATCTTCAATGAAAATAGGTTCATCATATGGACATTTATCAATATATTGAATTAAAATATCATTATAATTCATATTATCACCCTCTTTTTATAGTTTGTTATTATTATATTTATTTATTCTCTTTTTTTAATTTTATAATAACATTATATATTTTTTTTGTTCTGATGTCAACTTTTTTTGTTCTGATGTCAACTTTTTTTGCATTTATTGAAACAGCAAAAGAAAAAATTAGAAAACAAGTCCTAATTTTTTTTATGATTACAAATAATATGATAAAGAATTATCAGTGAAACATTCGTGATAAATTTAGCAAGAAATGGTGATAAAGATAGTTTTGTTGCTAGTAATAAGATACTTAACATATCAAAAGCAAAGAAGAAAATAATTGTAATGATATTTGCTTTTATCTTAAGATAATAACTTATTATCATACTTAGAAGATAAGAAATAGCTAGACTTATCCTTATATCTAGTTTTGTAGCTAGTAAAGAAAATATAATTAGATTGATAATACTTACTAATAGAAAAGATTTATCACGATTATACCAACTTGTATATGGTGTTATTTTACTATCGATCAATTGCAAGAAATTATCATGATTACTTTTATACTCTTTTGGTTGAAAGGTTTTAGCTTTTTCTAATAATTTAGAAAGTTTGGATAAATCTGTTAGTGGTAGCAAATAACCTCTTTTCGCAAATTCTTGAATGATTTGTTTTTGATGATCGTTTGTGTGTTCTTTGTATTTACTAAGACGTGGTGTAGCAATGATTTTTTTATGATAAGATAGGGCTGTTAAAATACTCCCTACTCCTCCATGGGTGATAATTAAATCAGCTTTTTTAGTTAGATTTTCTAACTCTTCTTTATCAATCATATCAAACATTTTTAGATGTTTACTTTCATATTTGGTATACCCTGCTTGCACAATGACTTCTTCTTTGATGGTTCCTTTTTCAATTTCTTTATCGATGGCTTTTAATAATCGGACAAAACTTTTATCTTGTGTTCCAAGCGTTACTAAGATCATTAGTAGATCCACCCCCCATAAATAGCATCTGGATATAATTTTAACATATCTTCCCATTGAACAATAAAGTCATTAGCTATATGAAAACGATAAAATAAGTTCCCAGTAATGGTTTTGGTATGAACATTTGCAAAGGTTTCGATATAGATTACTTTAGAACCAAAAATACGTCCGATACAGCACATTGGTCCTGCTGTATGAGCTCCGGTTGTTATGATATAATCGGGGTGAAATTTTAAATATAAGTATAGACTTTTAAAGCAATTGAAAAGTAATTTAAAAGGATACGTTAATTTGTGATCTTTACTACCAAAGAGTAAATACCCTACTTTTTTATGTTTTTGTTGTAAGGATTTGGTAGATTTTGTTTTTTCAGTTATTAAAGAATAGTCATATTTTTTAAATAGTGGTTGTAATTGTAGCAATTCTCCAAGATGTCCACCTGTACTAGATATAAACATGACATTTTGTTTTTTTATTTGTTGTTTAGAATTTCTAACCATTTTTCTAATACCCTTTCTTTACTATAGATTTTCATGACTTTCTTTCGCCCATTTTGTCCTAATTCTTTTCTTTTGTCTTCGTGATGAATTAAATCAATTATTTTTTGGACCATCATTTCTTGGTTGCGATGATGAATTAAATAACCATCTTTACCAGATGTAATGATTTCTCTTGCGCCTTCTGCTGAATCGAATGCAAGGCATGGTAGTCCATGAGACATTGCTTCTAGTAAAACAATTCCAAATGATTCTGTGAAACTTGTCATGACATAAATGGATGATTCATTCATTAAATTAGCAATATAAGTGCTATTTTGGAAGCCATGTAAGGTGACATCTTGTTCTAAGTGATTTTCTTTAATATAGTTTTCTAGATTTTCTTTTTCCGTTCCATCTCCTACAATATCAAGATGCCAAGTAGCTTCTTTTCTTTTTAGTAAATGATAAATTTTTAACAAGTCCATATATCCTTTTTCTGGTGATAGTCTACCAACACTAATCAGACGTTTTTCTGTTAGTGGGCTTAATTTTGTTGGAATGCTATCTAGGGTATTGGGAATATAGACACACTTACATGGGTAATTTTTCATCTTTTGTGCATAGAAATGTTGCAATTCCTTAGAAACTAATACTAGATAATCTAAGTGTTTGGCAGAACAAATGACATCCATTGCATATTTCATATCATCATGATAGTGATTGTGTTCCCAGCCAATTCTTAGGGCATCTTTATTTCCGTAATTTGTTAACAAGTCATTTAATAATACTCTAGTAGAGATAATGATATCGGCATCACTTGTTTTCAAGTAGGAAGCCATTTCACTTTTTCGTTTATGCAAAATTTTGATACTTTTGAAGGATTCTTTTGCAAATTTTATGATAGATAAGTGTTTTAAGCTTTCTTTCCATTCTTTTTTATTAGGGTTTTCATTTGGTTTTAATAAATAGGTTGTTTCTATTGTTTCATCAAGAGGAAAAACGACTTTATCATACAATTGATAAATGGATACGATCTCTACTTGATAGGTGTTCGTAGCTGCTAGTAAGTTTGCTAAGGTAACAATGGATTTTTCTACACCACCATATCCTAAATGTAATGCTAAAATAACTACTTTTTTCATATACTTTCCTCCTTGCTACTATTAGTATAAACCATACTAAATTAGGAAAGCAAAGAAAAAAGAAATTTCTTTTCATTTCTTTTCTTAAAGGATAAATTCTTTTGGGGGTTGTTTAGTGGTTTTCTTTTGGGTGGCTAACTTCTTTTGATAAGTATATCTTAGCTGTTGAAGATAATTTCCTTCTTTTTTAGTGATAATCATTTCTTTTTGGTTCATATATTTCTCCTAACTATAACGTACAATATTTTTTAATCGTTTAATGACTTTCTTTTCAATTCTTGAAATATAAGATTGACTGATTCCAAGACGATCAGCCACTTCTTTTTGAGTTAATTCATCATGACCTAATAGACCATATCGTAAAATGATAATATCTCTATCTCTTGGTTGTAAACGCATAACTTCTTGAATCATTTTCTTTTTCTCGGTTTCTTGTTCTATATTTTTTGTAACAATGTCACCATCGGTTCCTAGAATGTCTTCTAAATGTAGTTCATTTCCATCGGCATCTAAGCTAAGCGAGGCATCAATTGATACTTCTAGGTTCATTCGTTTGGTTTTGCGTAAGTACATTAAAATTTCATTATCGATACATCTAGAAGCATAGGTTGCTAGTTTGATGTTTTTTTCTCTACTGAAAGTATTAATTCCTTTGATGAGTCCAATGGTACCAATACTAACTAAATCTTCTAGGTCTACTCTTGTATTTTCATATTTTTTGGCAAGAAAGACGACCAATCGTAAGTTATGTTCTATTAATTTATCTCTAGCATGAATATCGCCATCTTCAGCCATGATTAAATAGGTATTTTCATCTTCTTTAGATAATGGTTCTGGTAGAATATCATTTGATCCTACATAAAATAAGTTATTTTGATGTTGTAGTAAACTTCCTATGAGCCATAATAGACTTATCATATTTCAATCTCCTTTACAAAGTCACTTGGTAAAATGCAATCTGCACCATACATATTAATATTTTCTTCCGAAAAGCCAATTAAGTAGTTTGGTGGGATTTCTTTTTGATCAAGTAATAATTTTTCTGGTTTGATACAACGTAGTAGGCCTTGATGGCCAACAGTTTGATAAGGTACTAAAATTGCTTCTTCGATAGTGGGATAGTAATTTTTTTCTTTTAAAATAATGATTTTTCGCTTCTTATAGGGATCAGTAATTGTGTTGCCGGTATCAAGATAAGCTTGATGAGAAAAGGTATGATCGCTATAGATAATATCTAGTTGGTGAAATAGCTTGGTTTTGGTTGTTTGTTGTTTTTTCTTTTTTCGATAGAAATAAAATATGATGGGACTTGGTAGTAGAATGAGAAATAACGATAAATTGGTTTTGGTGTTAGAAAATATACTAGAAAGTTGGGTATTTAAAAAGTAGACAAGTCCTCCTAGGATGATAGCATTTTCATAAAAACTTTTCATGTTTTGATAAAAGAAATTTTTATTCCGATAGGAAAAACAAGAAAGAATCATGAAAATGCTAATAGAAAATTTTAAGATAGATAAGAAAAGAATCGAAAAAGGAATAAAAAGACTGATCATACTAATGGTGCCAAGCAATGCGCCCATTAGCAAGCGATAAAAACTTGGATATAGTTTTCTTTCTAGACCTGTTACCATTAATAGGATTAGGTCATACATGAAATTTAGAAAGAAAACTACGTCAATATAGACTTTCATTTTATCACCAAGATTACTATATAAAAAAAGAAACGATTTTTTTGTCGTTTCTTTGTTCTTTTTATAAATATTTTATTTTGCTAAAACATCGCAGATTAAATCAGATATTTCAGTTGGATTATCAACTGGTAATCCTTCAATTAAACAAGCTTGAGCATATAATATTTTACTATAATCACTTAATTCTTGTTCCTTTTTATCTTGATATAGTTGTTCTAGTTTTTTCGCCACTTTATGATTTTTATTGATTTCTAGTATTTTTTGAGCTTTTACTTGTTCATTATTTGGCATTTGTTGTAATACTTTTTGCATTTCGATAGATACATCACCTTTACTTGTTAAACAAACTGGATGATTTTTCAATCTATCAGTAAAGGTAATCGCTGTTACATCATCTTTTAGATATTCCATCATTTTTGTAAACATATCTTTTGCTTTTTCATTTTCTTGTTGTAGGGCTTCTTTTTCTTCTTTTGTTGTTAAATCTAGATTTTCATCAGAGACATTGATAAATTGTTTACCTTCGTATTCCATCAAAGTTTTAAGCGTAAATTCATCCATATATTCTGTTAAGTATAGTATTTCATAGCCTTTTTCTTTGACCATTTCAACCTGTGGTAATAAATCGATTTTTTCACAAGTACTTCCGGCAGCATAATAAATTTTATCTTGCTTTTCAGGGCATCTTTCAATGTATTCTTTTAAGGTTGTATAGTGGAAATCTTTAGATGAGTAAAATAGTAATAAATCTTGTAAGACATCTTTTTTCATTCCATAACTATTGTATAGTCCGAATTTTAATTGCATTCCAAATTCTTTATAGAATTTTTCATAATCTTCTCGTTTATTTTTCAAAAGAGATTCTAATTCTTTTTTTATCTTTGTTTCTAGACTTTTGGCAATGTCTTTAATTTGATGATTTTCTTGTAGGGTTTCTCTTGAAATGTTTAAGGTAATATCTTGACTATCGACAATTCCTTTGACAAAGCTGAAGTAATCTGGTAGTAGTTCTTTGCATTTATCCATGATAAGAACGCCTTTAGAATATAGTTGTAGTCCTTTTTCATAGTCTTTTGAATAATAATTAAATGGTGCATGTGATGGAATAAATAATAACGTTTGATAACTACAACGACCTTCTACTTCACTTCTTATAACGTGTAGTGGTTTTTCATAATCATAGAACTTATCTGTATAAAAATCATTATATTCTTCTTCTGTTACTTTACTTTTTGGTTTTTTCCAAATTGGTACCATACTATTTAAGGTTTTATCTTCTTGTTCTTCTTTTTCTTTACCATCTTCTTGTGTTTTTTTGGTTATTTGCATTTTAATTGGATAATGAATATAGTCAGAATATTTTTTCACTAGATTTTCTAGTGTTTGTTCTTCCAAAAATTCATCATAATGATTATTTTCTTGATTTTCTTTTAAGAATAAAGTGATTGTTGTACCAACTTCTTTACTATCGCAAGGAGTGATTTCATACCCATCAACACCACTTGATGTCCAACGATATGCTTGTTGTTCTCCTTCTTTTAAGCTAGTTACTTCTACTTTATCACTTACCATAAAGGCTGAATAGAAGCCAACACCAAATTGTCCGATAATTTCTAAGTTTTTCTTTTGGGACATTTCTTCTTTGAATAGTTCAGATCCACTTTTAGCAATCGTTCCTAGATTTTCTTCCAATTCTTTTTCGTTCATACCAATACCATTATCGATAATGGTTAAAGTTCTTTTTTCTTTATCTGGTTGTAGACGAATCATTAATTTCTTTTGGTTAACTTTGCTATTACCATCTGTTAGTGATAGATAATATCTTTTATCTAGAGCATCACTTGCATTTGATATTAATTCTCGTAAAAATATCTCTTGATTTGTATAAATAGAATGAATCATCATATCTAGTAATTTTTTTGATTCTGCTTTAAATTGTTTTTTCTTCATTATATTGCATCCTCCTCTTGTTAGCTGCCTAACAATTAGTAGAATAACACTTATATTAGCACTTGTCAATTATAACTGCTAACTTTTTCAAAAAAAAGAAAAGTGCTTGTTTTGCACTCCTTAAAAGATGCCAATTAATCTTCATTCTTCATCGATGATTGTTCCTAAAAGAATTACCCCCTACTTCAACAGAATTTTCTTTAACTATTGTCAAATATATCGATAAAAAACAAGAAAAACTTGCTTCTTGTTCTTTTTATTTAATCAGTTACAATCCAAAATGTTGGCATATCTCTTAAGCCGTGTGCTCCTGCTGCTACTGGATGATTGATAATTTTGTTATCGATAACTAATTCTGTAGAACTTCCTCCATCCATATTGGCAGCGTTGATGGCACCATAGTTTTCCATAATTTCGGTTAAATCACCCATATCAGCTCCAATAGAGGTTGAAATCCGTCCATTGATAACTAGAAATAGAACAATTCCATCTTTTCTTTGTCCAATCGCTGTTCTTGGTGCAATTCCCCAACCACCATTTCCTTTGATAAAGGAACTTTTTCCGTTGACAATTAGGAATGGACCAAATTCAACAGCATCCCGTATTCCCATATTTAAGGCTTCTTGAGCACTCATTTTACCCAAAACTAACTTATTATCTTTGGTGAATCCAACAAAGCCCCCACCGGAGTTAGCGTCATCATAATCACTTACGATTTTACCATCTTGAATAACGGTACCATGTGGTAGAGCACCATTACTGTTCCAATCTGGATCATAAAATCCACCAGCATTCATGGCAACACGGGCATTTTCTCTTTTGGCAACTGTTGTGATTGCTTCTCCTCTTTTTCTTAAGTATTTAGTGGTAGCAATCTTTACTTTGGAAGGATCATAAATTGCTACTAAATACCCTTGATAAGAAGTACCAGAGATTTCAATTAATTTGAATAAATCATTATCTTTATCTTTAGTTAAAATTTGTTTTTCGTATTCATTTTTATACATTGTTCCAGTTGCTTGATGCTTGCTAAATTCTATTAGTTCTGGATTAGTTGTTTCATCTACTTCTACCATATGATTATTTGCTAATACTTCTTGAATGGTTTTTTCGTTATAAAATAATCTTGCTAAATATTGATGAGTCATGGTGGTCATTGCAGAAGTTATCCAAAAGTCACGAAAGAAACTAAATGGTCCATATAAAGTAAATAATCCAATACTACTTCCAATAATAAATAGAGTGGCAAAGGTTATTTGTACTTTTCTTGGCTTTTTCCTATCTAGTTCCTTTTGAATTGCAGGCATTAAGACTGTTTTTTCTAATTGATCTTCTAAGTTTTTTTTCTTTTTATTCTTTTTCATTTTTCACTTCTCCAGATGATTTTAGTTCTTCTTTTCCTTTATATATTCTATCTCCATTGACATCAATATACTCTTTTTTTGTTTTATATTTTTCTAAAGGTTGTTGATTATTTTCTTGGCTCCAGGTGTTATAAGCGGTAATATTTTGATTGTATAGATCAACATCAGAAACAAAAGAGTTAATGGTTTGTTCATATCCTAAAATGAAAGCTTCACATTTTTGATTGATAGAGACATCTGGATATAGTGAGTTTTTACAATTCGTTTCTACTTTTTGATAATCTTTTTTGATTTCATCTGCAATTTGTTCATATTCTTGTAGAGTTTGCTTAAAAGTTGCATCTTTTTCTTGCAAGGTTTGATAATACATATCTTGCATCATGTCTTGATAAATTGCATCTCTTTTTTCGTTAAAGGAAGAAATTTTTTGTTTGAAGTCTTGGTAAGTTGTACTAATTTCATTCATTCTTTGCTTCATTTCATTTTGGGTATCTTGATAGGAAGTGACAACATAGATGATAATTCCTCCTATCAATAGGAAAAAGCCAGTAGCCATTAAGATGATAACCTTTTTTTTGTTTTTATCCATTTTCGTTTACTCCTACTTCTTATTTAATTTCTTTTTTGGTTGTTTGGTTTGTAGTAAAAATAGTAAGCTTATCAATAAAACGATAATAATTCCTAAAGAACCTAGTAATAGATACGTTTTGTTAGTGTTTGCTTTTGTTAAGTTTTTTATTTCTTCATCTTGATAACGTTGTAGTGTTTTTTCTTGTTTGTCATATTGATATAAGGCTTTTTTTCCTGTTTCTACGTTTTGACCATAGACTAAATAGAAATCATGATTTCCTTTTAGATGATATAGTGGTAATTTTACGCCATCAATTGTTACGGTGGTAGCAATATAATCTTTTGGTAGTTTAGTTTTATCATCTAAGATTCGAATTGTAAGAGCACCACCTTTTAATTCTTGGTAAGCTTCATATTTATTATTTTGATAGGTATAAAAAGATATTTCTCCTTTGGCATCTTTTAAGGCAACGATGATTAGTTTTAAGGTTTTGTTTTCAAAGGCTAATACATCTTCATCTTGTATTTTGGTTGTTATTTCGGTAAATGATGTTGGTACTTTATCTTTGATTTCATCTATTTTACGAACGATGGTGTAATCTTCTTTGGCAATTTTTACGTTAATTGGATTTAATGATTTTACATTGATGGTAATAGTATAGGTTTTAGTTGCACCGTTTTGAGCAGTAACAACAATTTGAAAGGCATTGCTTCCTTCATGTACTTCTTTTTCTCCTGTACCAGTTAAAGATGCTTTGCTATCTTCTACTTCTGCTTGTAGATTTACTTTCGTAACATCTGCTTCTACTTCCAGGCTATATTCTTGTGTGTTTTTATCAAAAGCAAGTTCATATCCTTCTACTCCTAAACTTTTTAGATTGTTATTTTTACTGTAACTTGCTGTTATTTCTTCTTGGCTGACACACTTAAATGTCGTAGAATCCGTTGGATACGTTGAAGTTTCATCCCAAGCTACTATATTGGTATTAACAACGGAAACTTTTGCAGTACCTGCTTTTTTTACTTTAAAAGTATAGGTATACGTTCTACTTTTTTCTCCTTGACCTTGAACATAATCAACAACATGGGTATTTCCACTTGTTAACTGTAAAATACTACTATCATAATTTAAGCTATATTCCCAAGAACCTAAACCTTTGTTTTCTTGTAAAGTTACTCTTACGGTAACGGTTCCCCCAACGACTGCACTAGAAGTAGAGGGTTTTACTGTAATACTTGCAGCGTTGACATTTTTGGGTAGTAATAAAAGAAGGAAAAAAGCGATTAAAATCATTTGTTTTTTCATATTTTCACCTACTGTTCTATGCTTATATTACCAAGCAATTGTTTTTGGACACGAAGTAAATCAACCACATTTACTTTACCATCTTTATTGGTATCACTGGCGATTAACTCTTCTTGTGTTAGATTGCTAGCATTTAATAAATATTTTTGAACTCTTAATAAATCAACAACGGTTACTTTACCATCGCCATTATTATCACCATAAATAATGATGGTATAGTCTTTTGTGTCTTTACCGTTGGTGATAGTTAATTTATCACCGGTTCCAACATTACCTGCTTTGGCATGAAAGTATTTATCTTTTATTGCTAGTATTTTGGTATTGGCATAGACACCTTGAATTTTATTTTGAATACTATCTTGACTTGTATTGAATGCAACAGCACTCATATATTGATTGTTTAGACGATAACCAGAAGCTGTTAAAATGTTTTCAATTGGTAATACTTGAACTTCTTCTTTGTTATCATCATCTTTTTTTGGTTCATCTGGTTTAATTTCATCTGGTTCTTTTTGCATATTTTGATAAACTGGTATTGCAAATTCATAATCGTTATTCAATTGATCGTTTGCTGCATAACTTGTATAAATTTTATAAGCTTCTTGTGCATGTGCTCTTACGTTTGTCATATATTGATGCGTATAACGTTGGTTTGCTACTGGTGGCATGACGTTAAATTTTTGTAAGTATAATGTTGATTGTCCTTTATTGATAAATTTATCAGCAATATAATAAGCACCGCCTAAAATTCCTTTTTCTTTACTGTCCCATGGTCTTAAATAAGTAGTAACAGAAGAATCAAAACCACCTTTTGCCCAAATTAATCCACGAATGACAGCAGATTGGTAACTACTATAAGCACCTATGTTATAGAAGTTGTAAATACCAGAATAGGTTTCATTGGTACCACAATTGTTTTTTGCATCCCAACTAGAACTATCTTGATAACCATTTCTTGCAAGACAGGCAGTATCGACTGCATAAGTAAAAGGAGCACCATTGGTACCAGTTCCACCATTGGTACCTTTTTCTTGGCGAATACGACTTGCTAAATAAACTGGACTAATTTGATAATTGCTAGCGGCTTTTTGTAAAAGGTTTGTGTATTCATCCGTTTGAAGAAATGAGCCCTTCGTTACACCTTCAATTGCTTTTTTAGTTTGAATGGTACTGTTATAAGATAAGTTTTCAAACATAAAAATGTAAGCATCTGATAAGAAGTTTCTAGGATCCATATAATATTGTACGGTAGAACGACTAGCAACATACCAACCAGCTTCATTGCTCATGATGTAATTTCCGTTTTGATCAACTGCACGTAAACTTTCATCCGTTCCATCAACTACAGAAATATCACCATAATTTTCATTTGTAATTGCTTCTTCAAAATCTATGTTAGTAATTTGTGGTGTAAATACCCAATTAGGATGTTTTTCATGAAGTGATTTCAAGTATGGTAAGTAACTTGATGGAAAGCCTTTATTTAACATTTGTTGTTCAAAATCACCGTTTAAATCAACATCTACTGTTTCTTGAACTACTTGACCAGAGGAACAAATATATCCTTCGGTATCTTGGTATTTTACTTTATACCAATTGTTTTTACAACCATAACCACTACCACCATTGGTATCTAAAACGATTAATTTTGCGCCATTTAGGAGTACACCATCTTCTACTACTTTATCTAGTAATGTACCACCTGGTTTTGTACGAAAGTATTTATTCGTATTTAAAACCAAATATTTTTCAGCGTAAACAGTTTGCGGTATCACACATAATAAGAATAAGAAAATGCTACAAATTATCCATTTCTTTTTCATGTTCACCCCTCCTAGTATTTCTCTTATTATTATAACAAGAAAAAGGTAGGAAGCATAGTGCTTATGTGACAAAAATCGTCAAATTTTACAAAATTGGTTATTACTTTGCTATGAAAGTCTTAGTAAATGATGCATCTATTTCCTCACAAAAAAAACGTCAAAGGCATATTGACGTTAAAAAGGAAATCTACTTTCTAATATTTTGTACTAAGTACAAGGAAATGATCTGTTCCCTTTAGCTATTCGTAAATAGCTAGGTTTAATTTGATCATTCCCTACTATAATCTATTGACATTTACAATTATAGCTAAAAATTTAAATTTTTATGTTTTTTCGGTCCGGGAACATCTGCCCCGAAAAAACATTATCCTGCTAATTTCACTTCAAATGGATTTTCTTTTGTTCCATCACCACTTGTGATTACAACATTAGATTTTAGATTAATCGTGGGGCGCCCACCGAACGAAGCCGTAACATCGTTGTGGTACGCATTGCCATAGGTGCTCACATAACGGACGCCATACTTGCCAATTGGTGTTAATGTCCAATAATTTGCATTATTTCCATATCTATCAAATTGTCCAGAATTTAATTCTCCTAATCTTAATAATCCAACTTTGGCGGTTGTTGTGTTAGATGTTAAATTAGTGCTGGTTGCACTTGCATATTTTGCTAATTTATAGTTTGTACCAGCTCCTACTGTTCCCAAATACCAGGTTGTACTATCCTCTATCATATTTACTTGATCAGTTGTTAGATAACTTCCACTTGTTAAGTATTCTCCATTCAAGAAGGCTCCTATGGTATTGCTGCTCGAATAATTTAAGCCTGAACTTGCAAAGGCCATTTTTTTATAACTACCACTTGATTTCAATGGTATAGCACTTGTTATTTTTGTTAATCCTTCTGTTTCATGACTGACGATCTGATATAAATTATTTTCTCCTGTTCCAAATCGAATGTATTCTCCACTATATCTTGTCGCTAGTTTTGTTCCTGATGCTGGTGCATCATTATCTCCTTTTAAGCGATATGAATCACTTGCTGTTCCAGAACCTGATACAATTTCTACACTAGACTTTAGATTAATCGTGGGCCGGCCACCGCGCGAATCCGTAACATCGTCGCTGCTCGCAGCGCCATAGCCGTTCACCACATCACGGACGTAAGACGTATTAGATGGTGTTAATGTCCACCAAGTTAGTCCATTATTTAAATAACCATTTGAATATGTTGTACCTTTATAACTCATTGTATATTCATACATATTTAATAATCCCACAGCACTTGTTACCATGGTTGTTTTTGCTGGTTTTGTATTTGCAGTTGTTTGTGTTGCATTCCAAACGCTATCGGTTTTGATAAATTTTTCTGGTTCTCTTAAATTTCCTAAAAAGCCATCTACACTTGTATCATTTAACCACTGTTGCATATAACTTCCTTCAAAAGCTGAATTACCTGATGCATTGTATGGTATTGCCGATATATTCCATTGCGTTACTAATTTGACACTATTATCACTTGGATCAATCGATATTGCTCTCCATAGTTTTCCACTATACCAAATATAATTATTTGGATTAGTTCCGGTGATAAAGGTTTGTTCTGAATCAGTGGTATCTATTGCACCATTTTTTCCTACTCCTTTTAGCAACTTAGTTGCAACTGGTTCTGGCATTGGCATTACTTCTCCTGTTTTACCATAAGCATTTACTTTAATAGAAAACACTAGGTCGCCACCATCTCCTTGGGGATTATAAGATTCATCTACGTACATTCTTAAACGATATTTCTTATTAAAAGTTGTAGAGGTTGATCCCATTGCTAAACTCATCATGTTAGCAGGTCTTCCTGTATAATCATTTGCTTCTTCATTCACTGTATAAACAGTTGGTTCCATTACTTCCGTTTCGCTTCCATCTGTATTTAATTCTGTTAAGTATAACTTGATATATTTACCATCAATTTTCTTACTACCAAGTGTCACATCTTGTGCTGCAATCTCCCAATTGACATTGGTTGATCCCTGAATAGTGGTAGATAATGTAAAGTCAAAGTATTCACCATCTTTTAATCTTACCTTTCCAGTGGCATCTGTTGTTGGTAAGGCTTTATCAATAGAGATAACATTACTACTTTCTTCATAACTCATTCTGATAATACCAGTTGTAATTACATTTAATTTTTCCCCTGTTCTTGTGTAAGAAAAAGCTGCATAACTGACACCAACGACTGCAATAAATAAAACAATTACTGCTACGATCATCAATACTTTATCTTTGTTTTTTAAATAATTCATTGCCTTTCTACTCCTATTCTATTTTTAGAGTAGCGCAATTCATTGTGTTTTACAAATTTTTTTCTACTCTTTATTCGACGTTTTGATCGTCGCTATCATCTAGCTTTACTAGTACTTCTCTTGGTTTTGATCCTCTTGTTGGACCGACGACTCCTCGTTCTTCTAGTAAATCAATGATTCTAGCAGCACGGTTATATCCTAGTTTGAATCGTCTTTGTAAAAGGGATGCACTAGCTTTTTGGGTGCTAACAACGAATTCTACGATTTCATTATATAATGGGTCATCATAATCTTCTTGTTGATCCATATCTTCTTTTTGACTTTCTGATTTATCAGATGCTGTTTGTAAGTTCATGAAGCTTTGATCATATTCTGCTTTTTGTTGTTCAATGGTATAATCAATTAGTTTTTTGATATCATCATCAGAAATATATGCACCTTGTACTCTTTGTGGTGCTGATTCTCCCATTGGTAGGAATAACATATCACCTTTTCCTAATAATTTTTCAGCTCCTGTCATATCTAAGATAGTTCTTGAATCGATACTACTACTAACGGCAAAGGAAATACGTGATGGAATATTGGCTTTAACAACACCGGTGATAACATCGGTTGAAGGACGTTGGGTTGCAATAATTAAATGAATTCCAGCAGCACGAGCCATTTGGGTAATTCGCATGATGGATGCTTCGACATCTTTACTAGCAACTAACATTAAGTCAGCTAATTCGTCGATAATAACAACGATATAAGGCATCTTTTTGATCTGTTCATCTTGGGGTAAAGTTTTATTTTTGTTTTCGATATATTCGTTATAAGTAGCAATGTTTTTTGTTTTTGTCTCTTCAAAAGTATCATAACGATGTTCCATTTCTGCAACAATTTTACCTAAAGCAACACTTGCTTCTTTTGGATCGGTTACAACTGGTCGTAATAAGTGTGGTATTCCATTATAGACAGATAATTCTACTTTTTTAGGGTCTACCATCATTAATTTTACTTCATCTGGTTTTGCTCTCATTAAAATAGATGCAATAATACCATTAATACAAACGGATTTACCAGAACCAGTTGCTCCTGCTACTAGTAGATGGGGTGTTTTATTAATTTCACACCAAATGACATTTCCCATGATGTTTTTTCCTAGTGGGCATAATAATTTACTATAATCTAGGCTTCTTGGAATTTTTTCTAGTACTTCTCTAAAGGATACTGGTGTAGTTTCATCGTTTGCAAGTTCGATACCTACTGTACTTTTACCAGGAATTGGTGCTTCAATACGAACATCTTTTTTGGCAACTGCTAAAGAGATTTCACGATGAATTCCTAGTAGTTTACTAACTTTTGTTCCTGATTGTAATTCTAATTCATATTGAGTAACAGTTGGTCCGATATGTACTTCTACAACTTTACCAATGACACCAAAATCTTTTAATACTTTTTCTAAGATCTCAATATTTTTCTCAATTTGACCTTGATTTAGATTCTTTTTATTGTTTTTCGGTGGTGTTAATAATTTAATTGGTGGTAATGTATAATGATAATTGTGTGGTATTGTTTCTTGTGGTTGCTCTTCTTGTTCTTCCTTTTCTTCTTTTAGTTGTTCTTCTTTTTCTTTGGTATTGATTTTGGTTAATTGATTAATATCAGAGATGATAATTCTTTTATCTTCATCTTTGACTTGACCAATCGCTGGTTCTTCATTACCAGTAATAATTGGTTTTTTCTTTTCCTCTTTTTCTTTCTTTTCCATTGATTTTAAGCCTTCTTTGGCTTTTTTGGTACTGTTTTTAACAAAATCAACAATAGAAAATCCGGTGAATAAGCAAAAGCCTAGTCCTACTAAAGTCCAAGAAATAATTTGCATGCCTTTATATGAAAACATTAAAGAAAATAATACGGCGAAGGTACATCCGATCATTCCTCCTCCAATAATATCTGGTTTGATATTTTTCATCATATTGGAAAAGGATAGGATGAGTTGATCAACGGTTTCAGTAAATACTTTGATGGCATTGGAATCATTTTTTAAGACATAATCTTGGTGCATGATAACTAATAAGCCGATGATCAAGATGTAACAACCTAATGTTTTGGTGGTGAAAAATTCTGGCCATTGTCGTTTAATAACAAGATAAAAACCAAGAAGTAAGGTTGCTACTAATAAGATGTTATAACCTACTCCTACTAAGAAAACAGCAAAAGAGGCAATCATACTTCCTACTGGTCCATATCTTCCAATACCTAAGATTGCTGCTAATATAAATAAAATACCATATAGTTCTGTACTATACGCAAAACCTTTTTTACTTTCTTTTTTCTTTTTATGTTTTGACATATTCTTACTCCTTCTATACTTGAAATTATACCACGATTTATAGTTATAGTTAAAGGGAATCTTTTGATTTTATCAAACAAAAAAATCCTTCTATTTTCCTTATCCAGGAATAGAAAGATTTTTCTTTTAATTTCTTAGCGTTCCAATAGATACAACATAAACGCCATCTTTATAGGTTTCTTGTAGCTTATCACTTTACAAAAAAAGCTTTTATTTTTGTTTTTGTTTGGCTTTTAAACGATCAATTTTCTTTTCTAATTCGATTGCTATGGCGTTAAATCGTTTTATATCCTCTGAACTATTGATTATTTCTTGGTGCATATCTTCTATTAGCTGGATTGTTTCTTCAAAGTCATCATCGATAAATACTTTCTTTTTTAGAAAAGCTAATTGATTTTCTATTCTTGTTTCTAACGATGTATTCATTTTGTTCATATTTTATCACTTCCTTTCTATGATATAGAAAAAGAATACTGTTTTTTCAGTATCCTTAATATCTTATTTTAAAAGTTTTGATCACGTAAGAATGGTGGTAAGTCATAATCGGAGTCATCTAAGATTTCATCTGATGCTTGTTTTGGATTAACACTTGCTACATAAGAGATATCTTCTCTTGAACGTCTTTGTGGTTGAACGTTTGAAAAGACTGGATTTTGTTCTTCTTTAGCTTTTCCATTATCAAATCCTGTTGCAATAACTGTTACAATGACTTCATCAGATAGGTTTTCATTAATTACAGAACCAAAGATAGTATTGATATCTGTTTCTGATGCTGCTCTTACTACTTCTGCTGCTTGTTCTGCTTCAAATAAGGTTAAGTTAACACCACCGGTAATATTAATAATTGCATCGGTTGCTCCTGTAATACTTTGTTCTAGTAATGGAGATGATACTGCTTGTTTTGCAGCTTCGATTGCTCTATCTTCTCCTACTCCAATACCAATTCCGATAATGGCATGACCTGAATCTTTCATGACTGCTTTTACATCGGCAAAGTCAAGGTTAACAAGTCCGACAACAGCAATTAAGTCAGAAATAGATTGTACACCACGACGTAATACGTTATCTACTTCTTTAAATGCTTCTAGCATCGGGGTTGTTTTATCAATAATTTCTCGTAAACGATCGTTTGGAATAACGATTAATGTATCAACATGCTTTTCTAATTCTTCTAATCCTCTTAGGGCATTATCCATTCTTCTTTTTCCTTCAAAAGTAAATGGTTTTGTAACAATTGCTACGGTTAGAGCTCCTAAAGCTTGGGCAATTTCTGCTACGACTGGTGCTGATCCTGTTCCAGTTCCACCACCCATTCCACAGGTAATGAAAATCATATCTGCTCCTGTTAGTGCATCTTCGATTTCTTTTTTAGATTCTAGGGCAGCTTCTCTTCCGATATCTGGTTTGCTTCCTGCTCCTAAGCCATCTGTTAAATTGGCCCCTAATTGAATTTTTATATCGGCTTTAGAATTATTTAATACTTGTAAATCGGTATTAGCGACGATAAATTCTACTCCTTTAACACCAGATTCAACCATTCGATTAACGGCATTTCCACCGCCACCTCCTAAGCCGATTACTTTAATTTTCGCTAATTGATCCATTTCTAGTCCATTCATGTTTGTTATCCTCCTTAATTAGTTATCAAAAAAGTGACCAAAAAATTTATTTATCACGACTTCGTTTACGGGACTTCTTTTTTTAGGTGCTTCAAAAGCTGCTTGTTCTATAGATGAAAACATACTACTTTGAATTTGTTGTCGGTTGCATTTTTGATAGAAGTATTTACAACTTCCAAGAGCACTTGTGTATTTGTTATGTCTTGCTCCTAGTTGTTGCATATTAAAACATCTAGCATTTTTTCCTAGGATATCTTCTACTAAGTAGTTAAATCCTGCTATTTCGCTTACCCCACCTACCACGATTATATAACTTATTTCTCTTTTTGTTAAGCGATTTATTTCATTTTTGGCAAGTTTTAAGATTTCGGCTAAGCGTGATTCTATGACGCTTGATATTTCACTTTGTTTGATGTTGATTGTTTTTTGTTCCATGGTTTTTACTTCTATTACTTCTTGGGTGCTTGCATATCTTCCTACGGTTAGAGCAAATGTTTCTTTTAAGTATCTTGCTGTTTCGGTATCGATTTTATAGATAAAGGAAATATCTTTGTCTACACTACTACTTCCTACTGGTATATAGGAATTTTTTATCATGATACCTTTATTGAAGATGGCAACTGTTGTCATATCTGCTCCAATATTTATCATACAACCCATTTTTCTATCCAGTTCTTTGGTATTTACGGTATAATAATCGGCTTGAGCGTTATAGATAATGTCAACAATATTGATACCTAGGGAGTGAACAATTTCAATCAGTGGATATATTTCTTTTTTCTCGCTGGTTGCAACGACAGCTTTGGTAAATAATTTTTCTCCTTGCTGTCCTAAAGGATCTATGCTACTTGCCATGTCATCTACGGTAAAAGATACTGGAAGACATGTTACTAATTCTCTTGTGTTATCATAGGTTCCTTTGCTAGCATCATTCAATACGGCTTTGATATCTTTACCGGTTACGACGTTGTCTTTTAAATTGACAAGTCCACTTTCAATTGTCATCATAGCATTTCCTGTTGGTACACATAATATGACTTCTTTTATTTTCATTCCTAGTTTTAATTCAGTTTGACTAATTGCCTGATGAAGTGTTTCTTTTAATTTTTTTTGATCATAAATGGTATTTTTTTTCATACCTTTACTTTTTAGGGAAGTAGAAGCTAATACATAGAATGTATCCTTTTGGACTTGCCCTACAATTACTTTGATTTCGCCATTGCCAATATCAAGGCCTGTGTATATAGGATTCATCTTACTCACCTCTACTATACATTTCATTATAACGAATTTATGGCTTTGTTACAAGAGAAAATAATAAAAAAGATAAGAAATGGTGGGGAAAATGGGAGGAATTTGGTTCAAGATAGAAAAAAAAGAATCGATGGATTCTCTTTAGAATTTTGGATTTAGGGTTAAGGTGATGTTCATATCACTTGTAATGATGGTTCCTTTTTCAATGCTTTGCCCCGTGACGTAACCGGTTCCATCTAGTGTGACGGTAACACCTAGTAGTTTTAATACATCTTCTGCTTGCTTGCTTGATAATCCTGTGACATCTGGTATTGTTTGGGTGGCGGCATTGGTTACTAAATACACTGTATCGTTGGTGGTAACTTTTTCTCCTTTTGCTGGATATTGTTTGATAACTTTATTGCCATCTCCTAAGATGATTGGATTTAATTTTTTGTTTTCTAAGTCTAGTTTGACTTGATTGGTGTTTTTGTTTTTATAAGATGGAAGGGCAAAACTTGAAAGGGTTTCTACTTGTTCTTCTGATGGTTGGGTTCCATAATATTTACTGATGTTTAGAACGATGCTTTTGATAGCTTGCCAGATGACTTTTTGGTTTCCTCCTTCTGGACGTTTAACAGAGGCATAAATAATGACTTTAGAATCATCTTTAGGATAAATTCCAGCAAAAGAGGAAATGACATCACTTGCACCTTGTAAGTAGCCTCCTTTGGTATTATCAGCAATTTGGGCTGTTCCTGTTTTACCAATTAGATTATAACCATCAAGACGATAGCCGGCTCCTGTATTTCCTTGCCCATTTACCGTTTCCCACATTAGATCTTTCATTTTATTAACGGTTGTTTCACTAGCGACTTTGTTTACTTCTTGGCGTTTTCCTTCATAGACGACTTCTTTGGTATCGCTATCTACGATTTTTTCAACAATATATGGTTTTAACATTGTTCCATTATTGGTAAGAGAAGTTAACGCTTGAATGTTTTGAATTGGTGTTGTTGTAATTCCTTGACCAAAACCGGCATTAAATATTTCGGTTTCATATTTAAAATCTAGTTTTCCAGCCACTTCATTTGGTAGCTCGATTCCTGTTTTTTTACCGAAACCTAATTTTTTGAAGTACCCCCTTAACATACCTGCATTTAAATGACGATTGATTAAGTTGATAACACCAACGTTACTAGATAAAGCAAAACCTTTATCAAAACTAATGTCGCCCCAGCCTGATCGTTTCCAGTCACCTATTTCTGTTCCATCGGTAGTCGTATAAACACCAGAGTGATATAGTTCACTACCATTGTAGACACCATTCTCCATGGCTGCCATATAGGTAAATATTTTCATGGTTGATCCTGGTTCATAAGCAGAAGCGACATTCATGTCTAGATAATTTGTAATATTTCTTGTGTTAGGATCAAAGGATGGTGAGGTGCTTGCCGCTAAAATTGCACCTGTATTGGCATCTGCTATCATGATGGTAAACCAGTCGAAAGAACAAGTTGCTTCTGCTTCATCTAAAGCTTGTTCAACAAAGAATTGAATATTGTTATTGATAGTTAAATAAATATCTTTACCATCTTCTGCTTCTTTGGTATATTCTTTTGTTCCTGCTATTTTATATCCTTTTAAGTCTTTTTGATAGGTAGTATAACCATCTGTTCCTTTTAAGGTTTTATCATAATACTTTTCGATTCCTAATTCTCCAGTAATCGTGGTTTGTTCTTCTTTTTCTTCTGTTGTAGTCGTATTTTCTTTGGCGTAACCAATCACATAAGATAGAAAATCTCCTTTTGGATAGTACCGTTTAAAACTTTCCTCAAAATCTAATCCTGGTAAATTTAGAGCTTCTATTTTTTCTTTGGTTAATTCTGTTAAGCCTTTTCCAGCAACACCAAATTCAGTTTGATAAGCCCCTTGACGGTTTAAATAACGTAATATTTCTTCTTCGCTAATTTCAAGAATTGGTGCTAAGGCTTTAGCTGTTTTTTCTTTATCAACAACGTGTTGAGGGTTGTTTTTATCGGTAGTTCTAGATTCTGATAGATAAGCGATTAGTTTGTAAGAAGAGACATTTTGGGCTAATACTTCATTATCAGAAGTATACACTGTTCCACGTTTTGAAGCAATTATTTCTGTTTTAGTAGTTCTTTTACTAGCTAGTGCTTGTAGATTAGTTCCATCAATAGTTTTCGCTAAGCCTAGTTGTACTAATCTTATGATCATGATAAGAAACAAAAAAAGACCTAGAAATAGCACTAGTTTATTTAGTTTTACACGATTTCTAGTTTTCTTTTTCTTCAAAATGCACTCACCTATTTTTCTTCTACTGTTTTTATATTATTATTATTATAACTTAAGCCTTCACTTTTCGCAACTTCTTGAATTTTATCAAGTGATGCTAGTTCGTTGATTTTCATAGTTAGACTTTCATTAGTTTTAGTTTGTGTTTGAATTTCTTTTTTCTTCTTTTCTACTTCAAAACTCACTTGTGATAAGGTAGCTTTAGAAAAGACGATGGTAATGGGTGCACTTACTGCTAAAACAATGGCAAATATATAGATTAGTCGTTCAAATTTGCTCATCTTTACACGCTTTTTTACAACTTTTGTCTTTGATCTTGCCATTGTTACATTTCCCCTTTCTTTTATTTTATTATTTTATTCTTTGTATGACTCTTAGTGTAGCACTATGGGCACGATGATTGGTTGCTAGTTCTTCTTCACTTGGTTTTATTCCCTTTTTGGTGATTAATTTAAAATCTGGTTGCTTATCAAGGGGAATATTGGGCATTCCTTTAGAAATAGCATCTATTTCAGTTACTTTTTGAAAAGTTTTTTTGATAAAGCGATCTTCTAAGGAATGAAACGTGATAACAGCAATATAACCGTTGATATCAATTAATTCCAAGGCTTGTTGAATGGATGCCTCTAATACTTCTAGTTCATGATTTACTTCAATTCGAAGGGCTTGAAAGATTTGTTTTGCTGGATGTTTTTTGATCCTTTCTTTCATCGGAGTTGCTTCTTTGATGATCTCTACTAGTTCTAAGGTGGTTTCAATTGGTTGTTGATTACGATGTTTTATAATGTTTCTAGCAATCGATGATGCAAATTTACTTTCTCCATAGTTTGTAAAAATTCTTCTTAAGTCTTGTTCCTGATAGGTATTGACGATTATTTTTGCAGTCAGTGGGTTATCTTTATCCATTCGCATGTCAAGTGGTGCATCAAAGCGATAAGAAAAGCCACGATAATCTTCATCTAGTTGTGGACTTGATACACCTAAATCATACAAAATGGCATCTACTTTGTCTATATTTCTTTTTGCTAATTCTTCTTTGACATTAGCAAAATTAGAATCAATAATTTCGAAGTTATCGCCAATTTGTTTTAGTTTTTGATAACTACTAGCGATAGCTTCTTCATCTTGGTCAAAGGCGAATAGGTACCCTTGGTTTATTCTTTTTAATATTTGACTACTATGTCCTGCAAATCCTAATGTCATATCTACTACTTTACTTGTTGGTTGTAAGTGAAGACTTTCAATGGATTCTTCTAATAAAACACTCTTATGCATTTTGTTTCTCCTTCTTGTTTTGTTGTTTTGGTAACATAGAAGTCTCTAGCAGATTTTTCTATCTTTCTGCTTATCTTCATATTACACAAAATCTTGATATTTGTAAATTAAGTATGTCAAATTTTATCTTACAAATTACACCATTTTACAATCAAATTTGTCAATTTACGCATTTTTTGATTGACTATTTTAAAAATTCGTGGTTTCAAAGAAAAAAGAGGAAGCCCTCTTACAATTGTTGAGAAAGGAAATGAATGGTTTTTATTTTTCTTTTGTTATTGAAAATCATTATCTTTTAGCAGCATTTCTTCTTAAAATCGCATCTACTTCAGCCGGACTCATTCTTTCGTTTGAACTTGATTTTACAGAATAATTTGATGATTGTTTAGCTGTATCACTATTCATACTAGTACTTAACTCATTATAAGAACGTTGTTGTGATTCAGAAATTTTTCTTTTTATTTCTTCATCTTTGGTTGTATCCTCTTTTGGTTTTTGAGGTTCTGAAGGTTTTATTATAGGATCTTGTTTAGAATTAAGGAGTTTATTCAAATATGATGCACCATGACTGGCCAATCTTCTAGCTGCTTCACCATTCATGGTATCACTTAATTCACGATTAGCTTGTTTGGTTATTTCTTCTACTTTTGTACTATATTCAATAGACTTTTTGATTTGTTCTTCTTCCTCCTGTCTTAATTTTCTATTATAATCATCAATTTCTTTCATATCCCATTTTTCTTTTTGCGCTAACGTTTCTTGCTCTTTTATTTTATTATAACCAAATTTTAAATATTCTAAAGTTACTATGGCCTTTTCTTGTAAAAAGTCTTCAAAGGTTCCAGTATAACCTAATGTCGCTACTTTTTTATAGTCCTTTTCTTTTTTATCAATAAATTCTTTCCATTTAGATTTATCATCATAATCTTCTTTTTGTTGAAAATCACTATCAATTTGTCTAGTCTTTAATTTTAAAATATAATCATCTGTCAACATATTGTTTAATACTTTATATTTTTTTTGCTCCAAGAAACCAAATTTTGGTTTTTTAATATTTGTACTTATATCCACATTTATCAAATTTTCGAATTCATCTGGTAAATATTGATTATTTTCAACAACTCTTTCTTTTATCTGGCGCAAATATCCCACATATCTGTCATTATTTTCGCTTAACGTATTAAATTCTTTTTCATCTTGACAACTTTTCATCCTTTGGAAATTTCTTTCTATAGCTTGTAATTTTTTTTCGGTTCTTGCTATATCTTTTAAATAATCCTTTCTATCAGAACTTAATTTTTTAAATTCCTTTAGATTGCCAGTATAAATTGGAACTTCATTTTTAAAGTTATAATATTCATTCATATCATCGTATAATTTTAGTATATTTTCTTGTTCAGAATCTGACAAATGTGCAAATTCCTCTAAAGTACCAGGATATATTTCCTTAAAAATTAATGAGTATTCTTTTTGATCTTTAATGTCGACTACTTTAAGTAATCTTTCTTTTTGTACTGGTGATAAATTTTCATATTTTTCTTCATCTCCCGAAAATATTTGATGTATAATTCTTTTTCTATCAAAATATTGCTTATATCTCTTTGGCATAACAAATCAGTCTCCATTCTCTAATATTAACTAGATTATAACATAAATAAAAGACAAACAAGTAGTACTTTTTACTTATTTGCCAACAATCTGAATAGAGATCTCCTCTTATTGATAATTTTCTGCTTTTACTTCCATAAAGCTTTGTGGATGATTGCATACTGGACAAACGTCTAAAGCGTCTTTTCCGATGTAAACATGTCCGCAGTTACGGCATACCCAAATTTTATCTTCATCTTTATGGAATACTTTTTCTTCTTTGATGTTTTGTAATAATGTTAAATATCTTTTTTCATGTTCTTGTTCAATTTTTCCAACGCTTTCAAATAAGAATGCTAGATGATCAAAACCTTCTTCTTTTGCTGTTTTTGCAAATTCTTGATACATCGTTGTCCATTCGTAATTTTCTCCTTGAGCTGCGTCTACTAAATTATCAATAGTAGATGGGATGTTGTTGTCATGTAATGCTTTAAACCAAAGTTTAGCATGCTCTTTTTCATTGTTTGCTGTTTCTTCAAAGATAGCGGCTAGTTGTTCATAACCATCTTTTTTTGCTTTTGAAGCATAGAATGTATATTTGTTTCTAGCTTGGCTTTCACCTGCAAAAGCAGTCATTAAGTTTTGTTCTGTTTTTGATCCTTTTAATTCCATTATAATTCCTTCTTTCTTTTTTGACATTCTTCGCAAATACCATAGATCATCATTTCTACTTTCGTAATGGTTCTTGGTTTTAGAGTATCTGATAATATGGTTTTATCTTGAGGTAAGTAAATATCTTCGATTTTACCGCATTGTAAGCATTTGAAGTGATCGTGATCATAGTTAACATCATAACGATATTCGTTTGTATCAGAGATTTTTTGTACAATTCCTTTTTCGACAAGTCGGTTGATCGTACGATAAATTGTAGCTTGTCCAATGGTAGCATCCCTTTTAGCAATTAATTGTTGTAATTGTTTCATCGTTGGATGGATACGACAGGTACTAATGACTTCTAAAATGATTTGTTGTTGTTTGGTATTTCGTTCCATATTTACCTCTTATTGATAATCATTATCAATATTATAATAAGCCATATTAGAAGCAATGTCAAGAAAAATATAGTTTTATTCCTATCAAAAAACACAAAATTGTATTTTATTTCATATAGTATATTAAAGGTGATAACAGATGAAATATAAGCAAAAAAAGCATAATTTTTGTTGTCGTTGTTCGTATTGCAAACAAAAAAGAAGAAGTAGTCTTCTCTTTTTAGCTTCTATTATTGCCCTTGTTATTATCATTTGTTATCAAGCTTTATTACTTGTTTTTTTCATTACTAGAATTCATGCTGTTTTGTTATTTTTAGAAATTGCTGTTTTTATTTTTCTTGTCAGTTTGTTACTTTTTTGACCGGTTGTTCTTTTTGATAAATCGCTGAAATGAATTCGTTGGTCCTTATTAAGTAATCATAAAAATAAGTAAGTTTTTTGGTAGTTGCTAAGTTGGATGGATAGATTTCTATTTTTTCTGGTAAGACAATTTGTAGTTGAAAGAAAAGATTTTCTTCTGGCGTAAAGGGATATTTTAACTGATAAAAATGGAAAGTGGAAATCATATCAACATCTTGATAATTTTTACGATAAAAGTTAGCAAAATCATCTGTAGGGCTTCCTTCATGGGCATTTTCTAAGTGAAGAAAGTATCCATCACTTGCTGTTAAAAAATGATTTAATTCAAATGATCCATGACAGTAGACATAACGGTCATTTTTTTTCTGCATCATTTCTTCATACCATTTTTCTAAGATGGTTTGGCAGAAGGCAAAGGCGGAAAATAAAATACTGCTATGACGGATAAAGACATATTCACTAGGAGACATATAGACTTTGGTTTCAACAATGGCTTGCATATTCTTATAATACATTGTTCTTGTGGTTATTTCTTTTTTATAATATTCATAAGTCTTTTTAATTTTATCTACATCTAATGGCATATGAGATGTCATTTTATTTTGCCAGATAGCTAAGTCATACACCATTTTTTTGGCTTTTTCATCACTAGTGAAGTCTTTATCTTCTACAAAGGGAAAATAGACATTATCTTGATCGATTGCAAGTGGATATAAAATGGTTGTGATGTTGTGATCTTTTAATTTTTGATAGACTTTTTCTAAATCATAACGTGTTTTTTTGATAATAATGATTTTCCTATCTTCTAACTCGATAATTTTTTTATCTTTTTCATAGCAGTATCTTTGAATGTAGTATTCTTTTTCAGGCATTTGTATCTTGAGAGGTTGCTGGTATAATTAATTTCATATTAGCTTCTAGATGTTCTAAATTGTTATAGTTTGCTAGTTCTTCTTTGGTGATTTTATAGCGATCTAGTACTTGTTCTAAGGTATCATCTTCCTTTAGACGATAAATGGAATACGTGGTATAAGTTTCTTCCGTATTTTCAAAGGCAGAAAAGATAGAATTCATGACTTTATCATTTTCTATTTTTTCTTGGTGGTCATTTTGCTTAGGTGGTTCTTCTTGTGCTATTGGTTGTTCTGTTACAACGTTTTCTTTTAGTTGTTCTGAAATGTTATTGATACTTTCAGTGATACCTTTTAATTCATCCTCTCCTATTAAGGTTTCTTGTTGTTCTTTTTCTTGCTTTTGTTCTTCTTGCGTTGGTAGTTCTTCTTTCCCTTCTCTATCTTGGGTATTTAATTCTTCTAATTCTTCTATGGTTGTGTCTACTTTTTCTAAGCCTTTAATTAAAATATCAACATCTAATTCTAATAATTCCTCATTCATAATACTGTAAGTAAAGTTATCAATAGCAATTTTTCTGCCTTCTTCTTCCAATTCATTGGTTAGCATGATATCAACAGGTAAGCTATAATGGAATGGTTCTTCAATGGTAGTAGCTTCTGTCATTTTGTAAGTACCACTAATAATTAGATTTCCTTCAATGGTGGCATCCGTTGTAAAATGAAGGGTATGTTCTAGTGAGATACTACAAATTTCAGCGATCATCGTTTTAAATGCTACTTCTTTTTTAAATGAAATAATTTGTTTCATTTCCTAAAACTCCTTTCTTTTAAATGTATGAGGAAAAAAAAGAGATTATGTTAAAAAACATACATCTCAAATGGTTATTTTCTCTTTTTCTAAAAATAATTTTTTGGCAATTTCTTCGTAGTTTGAAACATAGTGAAAAGCAATATCTTTTACTAAGTCCTTTTCTAGTTCTTGCACATCTTTTTCATTTTCTTTAGGTAAGTAAATAATAAATACTCCTGCTCGTTTTGCTCCTAGAATTTTTTCTCTTACGCCACCGATTGGCAATATTCTACCTTGAAGGGTAATTTCTCCTGTCATGGCAAGATTGGTGCTTACTTTTTTCTTACTAAGGGAACTGATTAAGGCGGTTGTTAGAGCAATACCAGCACTTGGTCCTTCTTTTGTAACAGCGCCTTCTGGTACATGAATATGAATGTCATCGGAAAGAGCTGCTTTACTAATTCCAAAACGACGATAGTTTGCTTTGATATAACTTAGAGCTATTTTGGCTGATTCTTGCATGACATTGCCAAGAGATCCAGTTAAATATAGGTTTCCTGTCCCTTCATAATGAGTTGCTTCAATTGGTAAAATATCCCCACCAAAAGGAGTATAAGCTAGACCATTGACAACACCTATTTCACTTTTATTTAATTTTTCAGTTGGTTGATACAAGGGATTGCCTAGATAAGTTTTGAGAGCAGCTTTCGTTAATTGATAAAAGTTATCTTGTTTTTCTTCTAAGTTTTTATAAACAATTTTACGACAGATCTTTTCTAATTGACGTTTTAACTCACGAACACCGGCTTCTTTGGTATAGTTTTCAACGATAGATAAAATAGCTTCTTTATCTAGTTGTACTTGAAAGGTGGTCAAACCATGTTCTTGTAAGACTTTTGGTAACAGATGCGTGGTTGTTATTTCTAATTTTTCATAAAGTGTATAAGAAGGTAGATGAATGATTTCTAATCTGTCTTTTAATTCTTGTGGTATTTGTTCTTCATAATTAGCTGTGGCAATAAAGAAGACATGGGATAAGTCGTATGGTTGTTCTAAGTAATGATCAGAAAAGTGGTTATTTTGTTCTTGATCTAGTATTTCTAATAAACTACTAGCTGGATCTCCTTTTTGACTTTTGGTTAATTTATCGATTTCATCGATGACAAAAACTGGGTTGGCACTACCTGCTTTTTTCATTCCTTGAATGATTCTACCAGGTAAGGCTCCTATGTAAGTTTTACGATGTCCAACGATCTCTGCTTCATCATTAATACCACCAACAGAAATACTAGTTAGATTTCTTCCTAAACTTTTAGCAATACTATAAGCAAGGGTTGTTTTTCCAACGCCTGGTGGGCCTATAAAACAAAGAATTGGACTTTTATTGGCTTTGACATTTTGCTTGACTGCAATATATTCTAAGATTCTTGTTTTTATTTCTTTCATTCCATAATGACTAGCATCAAGTGTTTGAGCAATGACTTTTAAATTCATTATATCTTTGGTTTGATAATCCCAAGGAAGTGCCAACATCCAATCTAGATAATCACGCATCATTGTTATTTCAGCAGAATTAGGATTGGCTGCTTCATAGCGATTGATTTCTTCGGTAATTCTTTTTTTGACAGCATTAGAACATTTTAGTTTTTGTAGTTTTTTCTTATAGGTATCAATGACATACTGTTTTGTAGTGGCATCCCCTATTTCTTCTTTAATGACTTTTAATTTTTCTTTTAAATAGTAATCTTTCTGTTCTTGATCTAGTTGCTTGTGGACTTTGGTTTCTATTTTCTTTTCAAGATGGGCGATTTCAATTTCTTCTTTTAATTGTTCTAATAGTTTCATGGCTCTTGTTATTGGATTTGTTTCATATAAGAATTTCTTTTTTTCTTCTTTGGTTAAAGGAAGCATGAAGGCAATAATATCTGTTAGATTACTTAAATCTTGAATGGTTGCTAGTTCGTTTACCATAGCATTACTAATGGAGGTCATTTCTTGAATATATTCTTCGTAAGTACGAAATAAAGTATCTATGTATATTTTTTCTTGTTTTTCATCTTTTTTGATTTCAATTGGTTCAATGTCAGCATAATATCTATCATCTTGTTGTTGATAATGTAATATTTTAACCCGATCTAGTCCTAGGGTTACCGTTCGCATTTTTGAATTTGGGACAAACAGTTTTAAATCAAGATGAGCACGCATTCCAATGGATGGAAATTGTAAAACATCATTGGTGGTTTTGTTATCTAGTGAGTGAATGATAAGAAATTCTTTGGATTCAGAGTGATCAATGGTATCGAAAAAGTTTTGTAATTTTTCGTCATTTGTCTCCATCCGATATTCATTTCCTGGAAATAGTATGCCATCATTTAAAATTAAAACTGGTATTTTTTTCATTGTGTGCCCCCTTCATGCTACATTTATTTATTATAATGGAATTTCAGAAATTTACAAGAGCTTATTTTTTCTAAATAACAAAAAAGTCCAATCAACTAATGTTAATTGGAACAGATTTTATTCATCTCCTAATTTGTAAGCAATGACAAAACCGATAGCAAATAAGACTAAACCAATGATAAATGGTACAAGGGCAAAGGTTAAGTTGGCAGTTGAGGTAAAGATTCCAATAATGGAAGCTAAAACGAATCCGATAATACCAAAGTAAGTTGGTACTTCATATTTTTTAAATAAGAATTCAATTAATTTGGCAATTAGAACAATTCCTACTAAAACACCAAGACCAAATGGGATTAAAATCATGAAGCATTTTCCAATATCTTGCATTTTGGTTAGTGTATTAATGGTATTGATAATTGGTTGATAATATCCCATGACCATCAGCATAAATGAACCACTAATTCCTGGAATTATCATGGTAGCAGAAGCTATCATACCAACGAAAAACAATAAAATGTAACTAAGTATATTCATTGACGCAAAGCTTACTTGTTTTCCTGTTTTTAAAAACATTAAGGCAATGACAAAGACGAAAGTAGCAAGAAAGATGATGATGTTTTTCTTAGTCATGTTTCCTTTTGTTTTTCTTGAAAGCATTGGTAAGCCTCCTAGGATTAAACCAACAAAGAATAAAATCGTTGGTAGTGGAAAATTTTCTAAGGAATAGCCAATGACTTTACTTCCTAGTAAGATAGAGATAACTGCTCCTATTCCTACTGGTAGTAAAAAAGCAATATTTTGTTTTAGTTTAGTAAAAAAGTGACTGATGGCATTAATTAAATCTTCATAAATTCCCATGGTAATTGCTAAGGTACCACCACTAACACCTGGTATGATGTTAGCAATTCCCATGAAGAATCCTTTGATCATTAATATAAGTTTATCTTTCATTTTCATTCTCCCAATAATTTATTTTCATACTTGTTTTTACTCTTTTCAACTGTTCTTCTGCTTTCTTTTTCGCAAGAGCAGTTCCTTCTTGTAATATCTTTTTTACTTCTTCTTCATGTTGTTCATAATACGCACGTTTTTCTCTAAAGGCTTGTAGGTTTTCATTCATCTTAGCAATTAGTTCTTTTTTACAAGCAACGCATCCTCTTGTTCCCTTTTGGCATTCTTTTCGGATGGTTTCTAGGTTTTCATTTTGACTTAATTTATGATAATAATATACCATACAAACATCTGGATTTGCTGGATCGTCTTTTTTGATTTTATTAGGATCAGTCAAGGCTTTCATTATTTTTTCGCTCAATGTTTTTTCATCATCTTTTAAATAGATAGCATTTCCTAGACTTTTTCCCATTTTTTCATTACCATCTAGTCCTTTAATTCTAGGTGTTTCTGATAATAATGGTTCTGGTTCGATTAGGGTTTCTCCATAAATGTGATTGAATTTTCTTACGATTTCTCTACATTGTTCAATTAACGGTAGCTGATCTTCCCCTACTGGGATAATTTGTCCTTGTAAGGCGGTAATATCTGCTGCTTGAGAGATAGGATAACCGACAAAACCATAGGTTACGGATTCACCATCGTTACCAAAAACGGCTTTCTTTTGAGCAATTTCTGTTTTAACGGTCGGATTGCGATATAATCTTGCCATTGTCACTAAGTTAGAATAAAATACCGTTAATTCTGCTATTTCAGATAATTCTGATTGAATAAATAAATGTGCTTTATTTGGATCAATTCCAATTGCTAGTAAATCAAGAGTTAATTCTTTAACATTTCTTCTTACTCTTTCTGGATCTTGAAAATTATCTGTCAAAGCTTGAACATCTGCTATTTCAATAAATGTTTCATATTGATCTTGTAATTTTACCCAATTACCAACAGCACCATAAAAGTGACCTAAATGAAGGTTTCCCGTTGGTCTAATTCCTGTTAAAATTGTCTTCTTCATTCTTTTCTCCTTTAGTATTGAATACCCCAAATGACTAAGTGTTTTGCTTTTTTACCGCACACAACACAAACATCATCTACTTTTTCTTCTTCTACGATACAACGTGATTTAGTACCTTTTATTTCTTTCATTTTTTCTTCACAAGCACTGTCTCCACACCACATGGCTTTTATAAAACCGGGATGAGTAGACATAATTTCTTCGACTTCTTTTAAATTATGTGCTGTAAAGGTCAATTCATTTCTTCTTTTTAAGGCTTTTTCGTATAAGTCATGTTGCATCGTTTCTAGTAAGCTTTTGATAACTGTTAGGATATCTTCTTGGCAAGAAACAGTTTGTTTTTCTCTTGTATCACGTCTTACAATTGTCACTTGGTTATTTTCTAGATCGCGTTTACCAATTTCAATTCGTAATGGAATTCCATTGACTTCTGCTTCTGCAAATTTAAAGCCTGGACTTTTTTTACTGTCATCGATGGTATAAGAAATATCTTGTTCTTGTAATTTTGTAGCAATGTCATTGGTAACGTTTTTAATTTGGTCTTCTTCTCCTAATGGAATCAAGCTAACTTGAATTGGAGCGATTTTAGGTGGTAATACTAATCCAGCATCATCACTATGTACCATGATTAAAGCACCAATCATTCTAGTTGTAGCACCCCATGATGTCTGGTAGCAGTAAGCGTCTTTATTATTTCTATCTTTGAAGGTAATGTCGTAAGCTTTCGCAAATTTATCACCAAAATAATGACTTGTTGCTGATTGTAAGGCAATTCCATTATACATTAGTGTTTCAATGGTCAAGGTATATTCAGCACCAGCAAACTTTTCTTTTTCGGTTTTCTTTCCTTTGATGACAGGAATTGCTAAATATTCTTCAAAGAATTTGGCATAGATATCTAGCATTTTTTTGGTTTCTTGTTCTGCTTCTAAACTTGTTTCATGAACGGTATGACCTTCCTGCCATAAAAATTCTCTACTTCTTAAGAATGGTCTTGTTTCTTTCTCCCAGCGTAATACACTACACCATTGGTTATATTTAAGAGGTAAATCACGATAAGACTTTACAACATGGTGGTAATAATCACTAAATAGGGTCTCTGACGTTGGACGAATGCATAGTGGTTCTTCTAATTGTTTTTCTCCACCTTTTGTTACCCAAGCTACTTCTGGAGCAAAACCTTCTACTAAATCCCCTTCTTTTTTCAAAAGATTTTCTGGAATTAATAGTGGCATGTACACATTTCTATGTCCTGTTTGCTTAAACATTTTATCTAGTGTCTGTTGCATTTTCTCCCAAATTGCATAACCGTTTGGTTCAAATATGATACATCCTTTTACACTAGAATAATCTGCAAGATGAGCAGCTTTAGTGACATCGGTATACCATTTTGCAAAATCCACATCACGACTTGTAATCTTTTCGTTTTTCATCCTTGTTCCCTCCAAACTTCTATCAATCATCTTATCATATCTAAGAAGTGATTGCAATCAATGGCAGTAAAAAAAATAAAGCATCAAATTAGATACTTTACTTTATATTAGCTACTTAAAGAAACCGTAAATGGATTTTCTTTCGTACCATCACCACTTGTGATCACAACATTAGATTTTAGATTAATCGTTGGCCGACCACCGTACGAATTCGCAACACCGTAGCTATTCACATCGCCATTGATGTATACATAACAGACGCTAGATGTGCCATATGGTGTTAATGTCCAATAATCTGTATTATTTTCATATCTATCAAATTGTCCAGAATTTAATTCTCCTACTCTTAATAATCCAACTTTCGCTGTTGTCGTAGTTGAAGTTAAATTAGTACTTGTCGTGCTTGCATATTTTGCTAATTTATAACTTGTACCAGATCCTACTGTTCCCAAATACCATGTCGTACTATTTTCTATCATATTTACTTGATCAGTTGTTAGATAACTACCACTTGTTAAATATTCTCCATTCAAGAACGCTCCTATTGTATTACTACTAGAATAATTAACTCCTGAACTTGCAAAAACAATTTTTTTCCCACTCCCGCTTTCTTTTAATGGTATGGCACTTACTATTTTTGTTAATCCTTCTGTTTCATGACTGACAATCTGATATAAATTATTTTCTCCTGTACCAAATCTAATGTACTCGCCACTATATCTTGTCGCTAGTTTGGTGCCAGATGTTGGTGTATCATTATCTCCTTTCAAGCGATATGGATCACTTACTGTTCCAGAACCCGATACAATTTCCACACTAGATTTTAGATTAATCGTTGGCCGACCACCGCGCGAATTCGCAGCACCGTAGCTGCCCGCATTGCCAAAGGTGCCCACAGAACGGAGGCTAGACGTGTTATATGGTGTTAATGTCCACCAATATAATCCGTTATTTAAATAACCATTTGAGTATGTTGTACCATTATAACTCATTGTATATTCATACATATTTAATAAACCTACAGCACTTGTTACCATTGTTGTTTTTGCTGGTTTTGTATTTACAGTTGTTTGTGTGGCATTCCACGCACTATCTGTTTTAATGAATTTTTCATAATCTCTTAAATTTCCTAAGAAACCATCTCTCGTTGTATCATTTAACCATTGTTGCATATAACTTCCTTCAAAGGCTGTATTTCTTGATGCATTGTATGGTATTGATGATATATTCCATTGTGTTACTAATTTGGCACTATTATCACTTGGATCAACGGATACTGCCCTCCATAATTTCCCACTATACCAAATATAATTATTTGGATTTGTTCCGGTGATAAAGGTTTGTTCTGAATCAGAGGTATCTATTGCACCGTTTTTTCCTACTCCTGCTAGTAATTTAGTAGCTACTGGAGCTGGTCCGGTATCACCAATTTCAACTCTTAGTTTTACTTTAAAGACTTGTCCTGTGATGTAGCCATCTATATCATCATTTAACCATACTCTTAAAATGAATTTATCGGTTGTTTTACTGTTAATAGTTCCGGTATAGATGTGTCTTGAATCTAGGGTGGTTGTGGTTCCTGCTGTTCCATTTGCTGTTAAATTATATTTAATATAGCTATCATCAAGTCTTGTTTGATTGCTTGCAATGGTATCATCATCTAGATAAATGCTATAAACGGTACTTATTTTATCGTTATTGATGATAGAAAATTCAAATCCTGTTTGATTCATACCATCACTATCGCTCATTGGATGGGCATCACTTAAGGTGATAGAATTTGTCTCTGATAGAATAATTTGTAAGCTTCCTACTCGTAATACTTGTTTTTTATTGCTTGATACGCTCATTGTTAACCAAGCATAAGAAATTCCAACAATGGCGACAAGTAGTACTACAACGGCGATAGTGAAGCCAATTACTTTGTTTTTATCTTTCATAAAAAAACACCTCATTTTACTTTAATTCAAGTATACAATATGTCAAAATTGCATTCTTTTTTCATGCTATAATAACATATTTTCTTGTTGTCAATTGGTGTTTACTATTTCTTTTAAATAATTTATTTCTTGGATTAGTTCTTGTTTTTTGGTATTTGGAATTTGCTTTTTTAAAATCATTTGTTTTTCTGTTAAAAGTATTTGATAGTATTCTATTACTTCTTTTTCTTGTTTGGCTTGTAGAATAGGTCCTAAAAACAGATCTTTTTCACTATAGTTTTGTTTTTTTGGTACTGCTAAGATGATGGGATAGAATTTATTATTTTCTTTGACGATTGTTTCTTCTTTGATAGAAAAGTTTAGATCCATTAATGTTTGTCTTACTATATAGACGTCTTGATTAGGCGATAGAATAAGTGCTTTGATGTTTTTTAAGATGTCTTGTTTTGCTAGAAGTAATTTTTGGATTAGGATTCCTCCCATTCCGGAGATAGTGATAACATTAATTGGTGCTTGATAGGCTTCTAGACCGTCTTTTAGGATGAGGATGATATTTTGCTCTACTTGGTAGCGTTTACTATTTTCTTTGGCTTGTTGTAATGGACCTTCTTTGTTATCAGAGGCGAACACTTTTGAAAAGTTTCTTTCTTTTACAAGATAAATGGATAATAATCCATGATCGCAACCAATATCTAATGGATAAGAAGAAAGGGGCACTAAGTCCCCTATTGTTTGTAATCTTTTTTTTATTTTCATTAGTCTGTTAAGAAGTCCTTTAGTTTACGTGATCTTGATGGATGACGTAATTTTCTTAATGCTTTGGCTTCTATTTGACGGATGCGTTCTCTTGTAACACCAAAGATTTGTCCAACTTCTTCTAGGGTACGGCATTGTCCATCATCTAGTCCAAAGCGTAGGCGTAATACTTTTTCTTCTCTATCTGTTAAGGTTAATAACACACCTGCCAATTCTTCTTTTAGCATTTCTTCGGTAGCGTATTCTTCTGGTCCGATGGTTCTTTCATCACGAATGAAATCTCCTAAGTGAGAATCATCTTCTTCACCAATTGGTGTTTCTAATGATACTGGATCTTGACTAATTTTATATACTTCTCTTACTTTATCTACGGTAATATTTAGTTTTTTGGCAATCTCTTCGTCGGTTGGTTCACGATTTAATTCTTGTGTTAGTTGACGTTGTATTCTTGCTAGTTTGTTGATTGTTTCTACCATGTGAACGGGTACTCTGATGGTTCTTGCCTGATCGGCAATGGCACGAGTAATGGCTTGACGAATCCACCAAGTTGCATAGGTAGAGAATTTATAACCTTTTTCTGGATCGAATTTTTCGACTGCTTTCATTAAGCCGATATTTCCTTCCTGAATTAAATCAAGGAATAGCATTCCACGACCGACATAACGTTTTGCAATAGATACCACTAAACGCAAATTTGATTCTGCTAAGATACGTTTTGCTTCTTCATCGTTTTCAACAGCACGATGAGCGTATTCAAATTCTTCATCACTAGTTAGTAGTGGAATTCGTCCGATTTCTTTTAAATACATACGAACTGGATCATTAATTTTGATATCTTTAGATAAAGTCAATTCTTCTGTTTTTGTATTTTCAGTGATTTCTTCTGCTGTTGCATCATCACTTCCATCATCACTGACGATTTCAATTCCTGCTTCCATAAAAGCATTATATAAATCATCTAGACTATCACTATCAATTTCTAGTCCTTTTAATTCTTCTGCTAGTTGCTCATAGGTTACAAAGCCTTGTTTTTTTCCTAGCTTTAATAGTCTTTCTTTTCTTTCATCCATTGTTTTGATTTCTTCTACCATTTCACTCATCCCCTATTCTTAGTTTTCTTATTTCTTCGGCAATTTGGGCTTGTTTTAGTGGATCAATTTCTTCTTTTATTTTCTTTTCTAACCGTTTCATTTCTTGGTTCTTATTATATTCTTTGATCACTTGACAATACTCTAATAGTTCACTTTTTGTAATTTGTGGTTTGAGATCTAATTGCTCGATTTCAAATAAGAGTGGTAGTAGTTGTTCTTTTGGTGCTAGATAGGTATAAAAATCAGCGATGGTGATAAAGCCATAATGATGATAGAAATAAATAATTTCACTTTCTAGTGCTCTTAGTTTTTCATTTGGAAGGACTAGGTGTTGGTTTTCTATTACGTGAATGGTTTTTTCGTTAGTTAACATGTAATACATGATGGCATAGCTTGATTTTTGATACTTATCTTTTTTTTCAAGTGGTGCACGATTAACAGGAATCGTAATAGTTTGTTGTTGGTTGGTTTGTAATTCCTGAAAACTTTTTTCTAGGGTATTATACCCTATTTCGAAGTCTTTTGCAAGATCTTTTAAAATAATCTCTATTCGAATAGGATCTTTTATTTTGGCTGTCTCTTCTAATACTTTGTGAATGTAGTTAGCTTTTTCTTCTGTATTTGAAAAGTTGACGCCTTTTTTCATGGCTTTGATTTGATAGTCACTGAAGTAAATAGCGTTATCGATAAGTCTCTGGAAGGCTTCTTTACCATTATGAAGGATGTAGGTATCAGGATCTTCCTCGGCTGGCAAGACGATGACTTTTGGTTCGATTTGATAGGTTGCAAAAAGATTACCGGCTGCAAGGGTTGCTTTCTGTCCTGCGTCATCTCCATCGAAACATAAAATAATTGTTTTTGATAAGCGTTTGATATCTTGAATGTGTTCTTTGGTAAGTGCAGTACCCATGGTGGCAATTGTATATTTAATATCAATACTGCTTGCCCTTATAACATCCATAAAGCCTTCCATTATTAGGACACATTTACTAGTTCTTGCTGCTTCTTTGGCAATGTGATAATGGTAAAGTAATTTTCCTTTTTTAAATATAGCCGTTTCTTTGGTATTTAAATATTTGTTTTGATTCCCTTTGATAATTCGACCGCTGAATCCAATAATTTTTCCGTTTAAATCTTGTAATGGAAACATCAATCGTTGATGGTAAATGTCGTAATCATTGGTTGTTAGGCCTACTTCGTTTAATAGATCTAGCGTATATCCTTTGTGAAGTAATAGATCTGTTAAGTCTTTTCTATTTTCTAGGGAATAGCCAATACCAAATTCTTTGATTAAACTATCGTTTATGTTTCTTTCTTCTAGATATTTTCTTGCTTCTTTTCCTTTGACTGTCATTAGGTTGTTTTGATAGTATTTACTTGCAATATCATAGATTTGATACCAGGCATCATATTTAGTGGTTTCTTTTTTTTCATGATATCCTTTTAGGGTAATTCCCACTCTATTTGCTAATTCTTGTAAGACTTCTTTGAATTCTTTATGTTCATAATTCATTAAGAAAGTAAATACATTTCCGGTGGCATGACAGGAAAAACAGGTGTAGATTTGTTTTTCTCTTGATACACTCATCGATGGATTGGTATCTTCATGAAATGGGCAGACACCAAAGTAGTTTTTTCCTCTTGCTACAAGGGGGATTTTCTCACCAATAATATCGACAATATCATTTTTTTTACGTACTTCTTGTATGATATCTTCTTGCATGGTATCCCTCCTTTAAATTGCTTTTACTGTATCATTTCTTATTCTTTTTTTCAACTTAATTTGATAGATTTTAGCAAAGAAAGGAACTCCTTTAAAGGTAAAACAAAGAGTTCCTATAACACTTAAATTAAACTTTTTCTTGTGAAGATATCAATATTTTGATCAAGATAAATATCGAATATTCCTTTGTTGACAATTTTGATAAATCCTAGACCATTAATACATAAGTCTTCTTCATATTTCATTTGGTAGGTTCGTTTGGTTTGATCTTTTAGATCTTGTCTTCTTGCTGCAATTCGTTTTACTTTTAAATCATTGGAGATGAAGAAGGTAACACTATTTTTTTCACCCTCTTGATAATCTAGACGTAGTAAGTTTTCTACTAGTAGTGATTGACCTTTTTTTAGTTGATAAGTTTTTGGTTTGATTTCTTTTTTTGGTGTTATTTTCTTTAGGGTTTTTGTATCGACATAGTTGACAAGGCTGGTATTATCGACTAATCCTGGAGTATCAATTAGGGTTAAGTAATCGTTGATTGCTATTTTTACGGTATTTAGGGTGGTAGATGGTAATGGAGAAATAGTTAATTCTTGGGTGTTGGTTGAATAGTTTTTGATGAGTTTGTTGATAAGGGTTGATTTACCAGCATTGGTATGTCCTACCACATATACTTCATTACTTGTTTGATAGAGTTTGATTTGTTTTAATAGTTCATCTATATTTTCATTTTTTTCAACGCTTACAACGATAATTTTTTCAAATGGTACTTCCATATTTTCAAAATAATGCATGATTTTCTCTTGTGAAACCGATTTTGGTAAGACATCTTTTTTGTTGAGAACTAAGATCATTTTATTTTTTAGATATTGTCTGATTTCGGTGATGTCTTTTTCTAGATTTAATAAATCAGCAACGTATAAGACAAGATCTTTTTTTGTTCCGACTTCTTTTAATATGTTGATATATTCTTCGTTGCTTTTGGTAACGACTTGATAGTCTCCATAGTTTTTTATACGGAAGCAGCGTTGACATAGTTTGTTTTCTAAGTTGGCGGTATATCCTTCTTGTAACATATTTTCATCTTGTAATTTGATACCACAACCTTGGCAGTGTTTTTCTTCATTCATCATATTTTCCTCTTTCCAATATGTGTTGTTTTTGATAGTGATTGATAATGTGTCGTTCTAAGAAGCGATTGATACTTGTAATTTTATAATCGATGTTTTCTATTGGATCAACGTAGATGGTATAAAAGTCCATTTTCTTTCCTAGGCGTATATCTGTTAAGAGTTGATCCCCAATGATAGCAATTTGATTTTGGTTTAGCTGATAGGTTTTTAAAAGACGTTTCATTTTATGTCTGTAGGGCTTTTGAAAAAATGGATAGTATGGAATACCTAAGGCTTTTCCGAATGGTTCTACCCGTTTTTTTAAGCTGTTAGATATCAAGATGATTTGAAAGTCTTGTTTTAGGTTATTGATAAGATCTATGGTTTCTTTTTCTGGTAGTTGTTTACTAATTGGAGCGATAGTGTTATCTAAATCAAATAATAAGCAAGTAATATTTTGTTGTTTTAAGGCTTGATAATTAATTTGAAAGATATTTTTTTTGTATAAATCTGGTAAATAACGAGCCATGTTTCCTCCTTTAATTATTGACGTGTTGCCGTACCATTTTGGTATTGGTTGTAATGGCTTCAAATTGGTAATTATTTGCTTTGGCATACTCAATAATTCGTTTTAGTGCATCTCTTGTATAAGGTTTAATGTCGTGCATTAAAATCATGTTAGGACGATCTTTTGATAAATGGTGGATGACGTTTTGATAGATGGCTTCACTTGTTGTATATTCGCCAGCATCACCACTACTTAAATTCCAGTCATAATATTGATAACCACGATTAATAACTTCGGTAGTTAGGGTGCTCATGATTCCTTGTTGATATTTTCGACTGATGGTATTACTGCTGCCACCTGGGAAGCGAATGATTCTACTATCAATTCCAGTTAGTCTTTGTACTCTATCATGGACAATTTGTAAATCTTGAAAATAGCTATCAACAGAAGCATAAACGATCGCATAATTATGACTAGCAGTATGTAAGCCGATACTATGTCCTTCTTGGGCTTCCCGCTTGATAAGTTCATCTGGTCCATTATTGGTCACAAAAAAGGTTGCTTTGATTCCTTCTTCTTTTAAAATATCTAAGATAACGTTGGTTGTTCCTTGCCTTGGTCCATCGTCAAAGGTCAAATAGATAGTACCAGGTGCTGCTTTTTCTATCACTTTTACGGTTCTTATTTTTTTGGTAGTGTTTCCTTCTTTATCTTTGATCTCATAAGTTAACTCATATTGTCCAACTGTTGTGGTATCTACTTGTCCTGTGACGGTTACTTGTTTTGTTAAATCGCCATCGCAATTATCACTTGCAAGATAGCCTTGTTCTTGATAAGCTTCTTGAACAAAAACAAACTGTACTTCCTCCCCTTGTAAGTTTAATTCTGGTGGTGTGATGTCTTTATATGTTAGGTTTCTAATAACTTTGGTTTGATTATTATGTTTATCTTTTACTTCATAATAAATTTTATCTTTTTCTTGCTTTATCACAACTTTTTTCGTAATATCACCATCATAGTTATCTGTAGCAAGATAACCTTCTTCTTGATAGGTTTGATTTGGACAGACGTAAGTTTCTTTAGATCCTGTTAGAATGATTTTTGGTTTTTCTAAATCGGTAATGGTTACTTTTCTAGTTGCTGTTGTTTTAAATGGTCCTTTTTTTAGGGTATAGATTACTTTATAAGTTCCTAATTTATCTTTTTGAATGGTATTTTTTACAGTGACTTGTTTGGTTAAATTTTTTCCAAGATAAGAAGCTTCATATCCTGGTTCTTGATAGATCGTGTGAATGTTTAATTTGATATCACTATAGCCTTTTAGTTTGATGTGTGGTAAAAGTAAGATGCAAGAAGCAAAGACCGTTAGTAATAGTAAGCAAATTACTGTAATGATAATTGGCCCTTTTTTCTTGATATGTTCAAATTTTCTTTTTTTAATCCTTGCTCTCATAATTTGCTCCCTTTTATTTATTATAATAATTCCTGTGATAAAAGTCTAGGTTATCGATTATATTTCATAATGATTATGTTTCATAAATTCTCTTAATATTTTGGTAAGTGCTCGCTTTTCAATACGTGAAACATAGCTTCTTGAGATATTTAATTGATTAGCAATTGTCTTTTGAGTTTGTTCTTGACCTCCTTTTAAGCCATAGCGTCTTATAATAATCTCTTTTTCTCTTGGTGTCAATAAATTCATATATTGTCCTAGTAAAGTAATGTTATCTTTTTTTGTTATTTCTTCAATGAAATCTGGTTTTGGGGTTTTTAAAATATCTAATATTGAAATTTCGTTTCCTTCTTTATCAAAACCAACTGGTTCATTTAAGGAAATGTTTTTGGTATTTTTATTATTTGCTCTAAAATACATCAGAATTTCGTTTTGAATGCATTTTGCGCAATAGGTAGTTAGCCGATTTCCTTTGGTACTTGTAAAGGTATCAACTCCTTTAATTAATCCGATGGTACCGATACTGATAAGATCATCAAAGTCCATGGTATGGTAGTCAAATTTTTTAACGATGTGGGCTACTAGGCGTAAGTTATGTTCGATTAATTTATTTCTTGCTTCTTTGTTTCCTTGCTGCATTTGTTGAATGGCTTCTTGTTCTTCTTGTTCTGTTAGTGGATCTTTAAATACTTGATTGGAATAGGATGCACTAAATGTAAAGAGATTTCTTAAACTTTCAAATAAATGAAATAGCATATTATCACCTATTATAAAGATATGTCTAATTTTGTCTTTTTTGATAAGTTTTTCTTTTTAATGTAGTGGGTAAAAGTCTATTTCTAGTTTTACTTTTTGATTAGAACTATAATAATCCGTTAGTTTTTGTAAGACTTCTTTTAAGTTTTCTTGGTATTTGTATTTTAATATTAATTGGTAACGATATGTATTATATTTTTTGAAAATAGTCGCTGGTGATGGTCCTAAAAGAATGGTTTTATCTAAATATTTTTTTAACAGTTTTTCGCATCGAAAGGCTTCATACTTCGCTAATTGTTGATCTTTGCTAGCAAAATGAATGGTGGCAAGATAGTAATATGGTGGGTATTTCATTTTTTTTCGAATAGCCATTTCTTGTTGAAAGAAGGTTTGATAATCGTGGTGTTGAACGGCTTTGATGGCATAATGGTCTTTGTTATAGGTTTGTAAGTAAACTTTTCCTTCTTTTTGATCTCGCCCTGCTCTTCCTGCTACTTGAGATAAAAGATCAAAGGTTATTTCACTACTATGAAAGTCTGGTAACATTAAGGAAGTATCAGCATTGATAATTCCTACTAAGGTTACATTTTGAAAATCTAGACCTTTAGCAACAATTTGGGTTCCTAATAGAATTTTGGCTTTCCCAGTTGAAAAATCGTTGATCATTTTTTCATGCATTCCTTTTTTACTGGTGGTATCCACATCCATTCGGATAACGGAAACATCTGGAAATAAGGTGTGTAATTGTTCTTCTATCTTTTCTGTTCCACTTCCAAGTTCTTGCATGGCTTGTTCATGGCAGTTAGGACAAGTGGTAGTAAAGGTTGTGGCATATCCACAGTAATGACAACGTAAGAAATTACTTTGTTTATGATAGGTTAAAGTAATATCACAGTTAGGACATTTTTGTACGTAGCCACATTCATGACAGATCATTACAGAAGCATACCCACGGCGATTTAATAACAAAATGATTTGTTCTTGTCGTTGGAGGGTTTCTTGCATGGCTTGTAATAATGGTTTAGAGAAGTTTCCGATGGTAGTTTTGATTTCTTGATTCATATCGATAATCTTGACTTCTGGTAAAGGTTTTTGATTAATTCTTTTATCTAAAGTAACTAGTTGGTAAACACCTTTTAAGGCTCTAGCATAACTTTCTAGTGTTGGTGTGGCACTTCCTAAAATTAATTTGGCGTGGTGATAATTTGCTCTAAACAATGCAACTTGTTTGGTATCATATCTTGGAGTAGCATCTTGTTTATAGGAACTACTATGTTCTTCATCTAAAATGATATAACCAATTTCAGTAAGAGGAGCAAAAACGGCACTTCTGGCACCAATGACGATCTTTGCTTGGTGATTCTTAATTTTACGCCATTCATCATATTTTTCTCCATCTGATAAGCCACTATGTAATAAGGCAATTTGAGTACCGAAGTGTTGTTTAAAACGTTTGATGAGTTGAGGCGTTAGTGATATTTCTGGCACTAACATGATACTTTGTTTATTTTCTTGTAAAGCTTGTTGAATTAAAGCCATATAAACTTCTGTTTTGCCACTTCCTGTTACTCCGTGTAGTAAAGTAGTGGTCTTAGTGGTGTTTTGAATGGTTTGTACGGCTTTTTCTTGATCAGCTGTTAAGGTTGTTGTTACTTGCTGTTCTTCTTGTTGTTCTAAGCGATATACTTCTTTTTCACTTTCTTCTAACAAGCCTTTTTTGACTAAGGTATTTAATCTTGCTTGAGAAATATCTTTTAATTCAAGTCTTGTCTGTTGGTTTTTCTCTTGAAAGCGATCAATAATTTCTTGCTGACTTTTGGTTAGTTGACAAAAAAGTGGATGGTAAGTGTAGACTTTTATATATTTTTTCTTAATGGTCGTATTAGCTTTTGCTTTTAAGGCTTTTGGTAACATTACTTGATAACAACTCATTAAAGAAGATAAGGTGTCTTTTGCCATATATGTACCAAGTGCTAGTAATTCTTGGTTTAAGATGGGTGTTTCATCGATTAAGGTTTTGACTTTTTTTAAGTTAGTTGTAGTGGATGTTTGTTTTACTTCTAGAACAAAGCCTTCTAGGGTTCTTGTCGCAAATGGTACTAATACTCTTGCTCCTATTTTGATTTTATCTTGAAGTTCGTAAGGAACTTGATAATCAAAGATTCGATCTACACTTTTATTGGTTATTTCTACTAATACACCTGCTATCATATTTGCCTCCTGTTAGAAAAAGAAGACCATTGTTTTGGCTCCTTATTTTTCTTTTGTTACGCAGGTATACCCTGCTTTTTTCATGCTTTCTTTGATTGGTTTGATGGCATCATCTAGTTCATATTCGATATAAAAACCATCTAGTTCTGCAATGTTTTCTGTTATTTTGGTTGGATTTAAGGTTTGATAGTTTACCTTTTGTGTAGTGATTTGGGTATTTTCTTGTTGATCACAAGAGAAAGTAATTCCTTCCACATTAGCTAATATAGTAGCTAGATGATTACAAGCTTGTTGTTTTTCTTTCATCATGGCTTGATTTTTGGGATCCACAAGTGTGTACGTAGTTGTTTGCGTTGTTTGTTTTAATTTTTCATTCACATAAGTAAAGTCCATGCTAATATCGTATTTTAAAGTTTTATTTTCTTTCACAAAATAGCAAGATAATACGCCACTTGTTTTTGTTACTTTTGTATCGTTTTTGTTTGCTTGATAGGTCTTTATCCAGTTTGTGATATTTGGTAGGAATAAAACAAATAAAAATAAGATGGCAAGAATGACCAATACTAAATAATTAGGCATAGTTTTCTTATTTTCTTTCTCTTGTTCAATAGGTTTTACTTGTTGGTTTTCTACTACTTTTGGTGGTTCTAAGGGTGTGGAAGTTGGCTTTTCTTCTTTCATTTTGTCCTTCTTTCTACTTTCGAAGTGTAGTTATTTTTTCTTGATAATCATCACTATTGGTAATGTAGCTACCACTTACTAAAATATCGGTTAAATTTTTCATTTTAGGAGCTGTTTTATCATTTACTCCACCATCGACACTGATTTTAATTGAAAAATTAGGATAGGTTTTCAAGCATTGTTTTAATTCTTGTAGTTTTTTTATGGTAGCTGGTAAAAATTCTTGTCCTCCAGCACCTGGTTGTACGCCCATAATTAAGATTAGATCAAGATATGGTAAGTATGGAACGACTTCTTCTATTTTTGTTTCAGGGTTTAAAAATACACCGGTTTTGATAGCATAACTTTTGATTTGTTGTAAATTATCTAGTAATTTCTCACTGCTATTTAAAGGAACGGTAATATATTCGGTATTTAAATTGGCATAATCATCGATATAATGAGATGGTTTTTCTACCATAAGATGAACATCTAAGCGTTTGGTTGTATAGTCTTCTATATGTTTCATTTGATGATATGGTAAAGTTTTGCTAGGAACGTATTTCCCATCCATGACATCGACATGAATCATATCAACATCAGTTTGATTTAATAGTGTTAAGGTTGTTGGTATTTTTTTACTACTTAAAAAAGAAGCACTAATTAGCATGATTTCATCTCCTTTAAAAATTTTAGGTAACTTTGATAGCGGCTTTCTAGAATTTTGTTTTGCGCCACGGCTTGTTTCACTGCACATTCTTTTTCATTGGTATGAGAACAATCTTTGAATGGACATGGATAGTTTTGAAATTCTACGAAAGCTTCTTTTAAGTTTCCTTTTGAGTTTTGGAATGTAAGGGCAGAAAAACCCGGTGTATCTAGTACTTTACCATCTAAGAAAGGATAGAGTTCTACATTTCTTGTGGTATGTCTTCCCCGCCCTAGAGCTTTTGATATTTCGCCGGTTGCAAGGTGAAAGGAACTATCCAGATGATTTAAAAGGGTTGATTTTCCAGCACCACTTTGCCCAACAAAGACACTTGTTTTGCCTTTTAGTTGTTGTTTGATGGTATCTAGTTCATCGTTATATACTACTAAGTACCCTATACTTTTATAATACGCAATAAATGGTTTGATGTCTTCTTGTTCTTTTGTGGTTAATAAATCTTTTTTACTAAGACAGATAATACTTGTTACGTGGTGTAATTCCATCATGATTAAGAAACGATCTAACAAGCTAAGTGATAGATCGGGTTCTTTTAAAGATGTTACAATAAAGGCTTGATCGATGTTACTGACAAGAGGACGATCAAATTCATTTTTACGAGGTAGTATTTTTTCAATAACTTGTTTTTGTTCATCAAACTCTACTTCATCCCCGACTCTTGGCAAGATTTTATCTTTGCGAAAATGGCCACGTGGTATCAGGTTATAAATTTGATGGTTACTTTCTACTTCGTGAATATTACTGCGTATTTTAATGATCTGTCCTCTCATAGTACCCCCTTAATTGGTTTTTTTATCGTCTTTGGTTGTTGTATCTTTGTTTTCTGTTTCTGGTGTTTGTTTATTATCAGTCGTTTTGTCTTTATCAGTTGTCGTATCTTGTGATGGTGTTGGTGCTGGTGCTTTTGCAATGGTAACTGTAATGATCGCACCATTAACCACTGGTGATCCTGCTGCTCGTGATTGACGAATGACTTTTCCTTCTTCATAAGCTGTTGTTTCTTCTTCTTTGAAGGTGATGTTTAAGTTATATTTATCTGCAAATGCTTGGGCATCTTCTTTGCTCCAGCCTTCCTCTTGCATGTTTGGATATACTTCTGTGATATTTGGAATATATAAGGTTATGCTATCTCCTTTTTTGACTTTACTACCTTTTGGTAGAGATTGCCCAACGATTTCTTGTTCATCATATTCTTTAGTTGTATCCACATCTTTTTTCTCAATGGATACTTTTAAGCCGTTGACATTTTCTAGTAGTGTTTGAATTTCGATATAATTTTTACCGGTATAATCTTCTAGTTCGATACTTTCTTCTCCACTAGATCGATATAGTGTGATTGTCGTTCCTTTTTTGATGCTTCTTCCTGCTTCTGGGTCGGTTTTCACAATTAAGCCTTCTTCGACTTTATCACTTGCCATATCTTCAATTTTTGCAGCAATTTCAAAGCCTTTTTTCTTTAGAATTTCTTCAGCTTCTGTGACATCTAGACCAGATACGTTTGGTACCTTGACATCTGGTGCACCAGAAATTGTTGGAATGATGAAGAAAATAATCGTACAAATAACAATGATAGCAGAAGCAGCTATGGCAAGGATTTTCACCCATTTATTTGTTTTCTTAACGCCATCATCCACAATTGGTGTTGCAATTGCTTCATCTGTTGTCGGTAATGTTTTCATGACTTTGGTGGTATCATCCACTTCATGTTCTGGATATGGATAGACATATGGTTCTTCATTCATTCGATCGTCATTTAATGCGGTCAACAAGTCATTGTGCATTTCTTTGACATCGTTATAACGGTTTTTCGGATTTTTTGCTGTTGCTTTCAAGATAATGTTTTCAATACTTTGGGGAATATCTTTATTTAGAACATGGACATCTGGTAGTGGATCTTTCATTTGCTTTAATGCTATTTCTACGGCACTTTCTCCTTTAAATGGTAAGGAACCAGTTAACAATTCATAAAAGATAATACCCATAGAATAGATATCACTTTTAATCGTAGAGCCTTTGCCGGCTGCTTGTTCTGGTGGTAAGTAATGAACTGATCCCATGACAGAATTTGTTTGTGTCAACTGTGTCGAATTTAGAGCCATGGCAATTCCAAAATCAGTAATTTTGATCTGCCCATCGTCTTGAATCATAATATTTTGGGGTTTTAAATCTCGATGAATAATGTAACTATCATGGGCATGTGCCATCCCATCCGTTAGTTGTAGCATGATATCAATTGCTTCACTCAAGGTTAGGCTACCACGTTTTTTTAGGAGTTGTTTTAAGGTTTGTCCTTCTACATATTCCATGACAATATAATATAAGCCATCATCTTCTCCAACATCATACATTGCTACAATATTAGGATGAGATAGACTAGATGCTGATAGTGCTTCCCGTTGAAAACGACGAACAAATTTCTCATCTGTTGATAAATCGCCTCGTAAGACTTTAATTGCAACGTTTCTATCTAGTATCGTATCATAACCTAAATATACATTCGCCATACCACCTTCGCCTATCGTACGGATAATTTCATAACGATCATTTATTTTTTGCCCCTTTGTTATCACTTTATTTGTCACCTTCTTCTTTCAATTCTAAATAAGCAACTGAAATATTATCAGTGCCGCCACGGTTATTGGCTTTTCTAATCAATCTGATGACTTTGTCTTCGATGTCTAATTCTTGTATAAGTACTTTTTCAATTTGTTCTTCTTCTAACATATTGGTAAGTCCATCACTTGATAATAAGATACCATCAATTTCCATATCACAATCGAAAATATCAATATCGATCGGATCATTTGCTCCTAGTGCTTTCATCAATACGTTTTTCTTTGGATGATCTTTTGCTTCTTCTTTGGTTAGTTCTCCTGCTGATACTAATAAGTTGACTAAGGTATGGTCATAAGTTACTTTATGGAGATGGCCATTTTTCATTACAAATCCAGAGGAATCACCAATATTTCCAAAGAGAATATATTTTGGTGTCACGATAGCTGTTACTAAAGTGGTTCCCATTCCTTTGCTTTCTGGATGTTCTTTTTCATGTGCAAAAATTAACTGGTTGATTTCATTGACACTATCTCGTAACCAATTGATGGCTTCGACTTTGCTCATGTCTAAAAAGGTCTTTTGAAAATGTCTTCCTAGATAACTAATGGCAATGGATGAAGCAACTTCTCCTGCTGAATGTCCTCCCATTCCATCGGCAATTGCCATTAAGGTTTCATTTTTTTTATTACGGATAATTAATACACTATCTTCATTATGATCTCTTACTTTTCCTGCGTCTGTTAGATAAAAAGATTTCATACTTCCTCCTTTTTACTTCTTAGTTGTCCACATGCAGCGCTTATCTTTCCACCAAACTCACGCCGTATTGTTACACATATCTTATTTTCTTTTAGTATATCATAGAACTTGGCAATTTGAATAGTGCTACTTCTTTCAAACTGTAAATTCTCTGTTTCGTTATATGGTATTAAATTGACATAGGCGTTCATTCCTTTTAGTAGTTTTGCTAAGTCAAGAGCGTCTTGTTCGTGATCGTTTACATCTTTTAACATAATGTATTCAAATGTCAAGCGACGATTGGTTTTTTGACTGTATTCTTTTAGGGCTGGTAGTAATTCATTTAAAGGGTATACTTTATCAATTGGCATGATTTTTTTTCGTAATTCATCTGTTGGAGCATGTAAGCTAATGGCAAGATTGACTTGTTTATCATAATTGGTAAATTCTTTGATTTTTGGTACAATTCCACAAGTTGAAATGGTAATATGCCTTGCTCCAATAGCTAGTCCTTTCGGATGATTGATGATATCAATAAAGTGAATAATGTTCTCATAGTTATCAAAAGGTTCTCCTATTCCCATAATGACAACATGAGAAATTCGACAATTACTTTCCTGTTCTACTTTTAAAATTTGTTCTACCATTTCAGAAGTTTGTAGGTTTCTTACTTTTTTTCTCCGACCGGATTCACAAAAAGCACACCCCATGTTACACCCTACTTGTGAAGAAATACATAAGGAATTTCCATAATCATGGTACATTAATACTGCTTCAATATGTTCTTTATCATTTAGGGCAAATAAGTATTTACTTACATCTTTATCTTTTTCAACCGCCACAATTTTTAAAGTATCTAAACGATATTCTTTCATCAAGCGTTCTCTTGTTTGTTGTTTTATATTTGTTGCTTGGTTAAAATCGGTTATTTTCTTTTGATAAAGCCATTCAAACAGTTGGTTCGCATAAAACTTTTTATCCTCATGAGCTTTAAAGTCTTCTTGCATTTGTTCTATTGTTAAATCATATATACTTTTCATTTTTTCACCACATTCATTCGTTATTATTATACCAAAAGAAATGCTATTTGAGTAGAAAATCTTATAGACAAAGTGAAATTCCACCAGCTAGTAGTGGAATTTTTATTCGGTGATGGTTAATTTGCTTTTTAATTTCTTTAAAATTTTCTGTTCTGCCCTACTAACTTGTACTTGTGTCATATCTAGATTCTTTGCAGTTTCTTGTTGCGTATAATCAGCATAGTATCTTTGTTTTATTAGTTGCTGTTCTTTGGCTTCTAGTCCTTCTATTGCGGTTTTTAAATCCAATATACCAGCATCATAACCTTTTTCTAAACTAGCAATTTGATGATAGAGTTTATCTTGTTCTTGTTCTTGGTCATTATCAAGGCTAACAGGTGCCATGGTGGTATTAAGGGCTTGTTCAATGCTTTCTTTGGGATGCCCTAGAATATAAGATAGTTCTTCTAAAGTTGGTTTTCTTCCTAGTTTTTGGGTTAATTCAATACTCATATCATTTGCTTCTTGTTTGATCTTATAAAGCCGTGGCGTCATTTTAACTGCATATGTTTCATGAAGTGCTTTTAAAATTTCTCCCTTAATATAGAAATACGCATAATCTAAAAAGCTAGTATTTCTTGCGGTATCATATTTTTTAATTGCCTTTACTAAACCTAACATCCCTGCTTGATAGAGATCATCATAGTTATTGGTAAAAGCATATTTTTTTAATTGATGTTTCACCAGCCCTTCATATTGATTAATTTGATCTAACATGAAACCCCTTCTTTCTTTTTCTTATCTTGTAACATAAAAGCAAGTGGTTGAAAAGGCTTTCGACAATACTAGAATTTTTTTTCAATCGACAATTTTAAAAGGTAATGAACAAGCTGGTTTGCAATACTTGCTTGATGATAGGGATCCACAGAACTTTTCGGGTATGTCTTGCAGTGCATAGCTACTTGTTTAGAATAGGAAAATTGATGATAAGAAAGGAAAAGTCTAGCTTGATTGGTACAAGGATTTTCTAGTTTGAAATGAATTTTTTTTAACGGAACATTACTAGTAACAACGATTTTATTAAGATCTAGATAATTTTCTAACTCGATTGAATCATAAAGAGTTATAATTAGTTTTTTGTATAGATGATATCTTGTTATTTCTTCTAGAACTTGATACCCTTCTTTTTTGGTATCAGAGGATATTGTTTCTATGTTTTGCTGGTGATTTTCTTTGATAAAATATCGATATTCTTGACATTTTCGGACAAAATGATAATAAAAAGGTTCTATTTTTTCTTTACATATCACGGTTTTATCCCATTTTTTATGATTTAGATGATTAATCGGACGAACGATGATATCTTGATAAGATTTTTTGGTTAGTTCTTTTTCAAAGTAGACATAATCTTTTTCTTTACTTTGGATAATCACTTTTCCCTTTTTACTTGCTTGATGTAAAAAACAAGTTATCGATAGTACTATATCTTCAGGCGATGTAGCTTGTGGCAAAGAAATATCCCAGGCTTTTTTAGAAGCTAAAAAGGAAGGTGTTTGTTCAAAAAGTAAAGTATTAGTTTTTTTATCTTTTCCTGCTATTTTGACAATCGATACATTTTCCGTTGTTACTTGTAAGCTAGTTAATTTTTTTAACTCTTGATAGCAATAGGTTGTTTGTTTTTTGATATTAGGAGTGTCATAGGTTTCTTTTTCTGGTAGTTGTTTTTTTAAAATATATGTTGTCGTTGGTAATAGCATTTCATCTTGTTGAACCGGCACTTTCTCTTCTAAGACATTTATTTCTTGATAAGGACTTTCAATCGTTTCTGCATAGACAGACATTGAAAGCAAAAAAAATAATAGGATGTAAATCAATTTCATCACCTATTATATTTTTCGCAATAAATTAATCTTTTGGTTTAAAAAATAAAGTAAAGACAAAGGAGAAGATAATGGCTGATGTAATCCCAGAAGCAGTCAAATCAAACATTCCCATTAAAAGACCGATAAAACCCATCGTTTCTGCTTTTGCTAAGGCACCATGAATTAATGAATGCCCAAAAGATGTAATTGGTACTAACGTTCCTGCACCACAAGTTGCAATTAAGAAATCATATATTCCAAAAGCATCTAAAAAGGCCCCGATAACAACAAAGATAGAAGTAATATGACCTGGTGTTAATTTGGTGTTATCTAATATTAACTCTGCTATACAACAAACAAGGCCACAAAAAAGAAAAGAATAAAGAAAATACATTTATATCGCCTCCAAACAAACTGCATGTGCAATCGATAGAATCGGTAATTTTTGATAAAGTGTTGTCGGAGAAAATAGGGCTCCTGTTGCTACTAGTAACACTTTTTTATACGTTTTATCTTTCAAACCTTTGATAATAGTACTGTAATTGACTAAAGCACTACAAACCGGTCCTGATCCTCCTGCTAAGATTTCTTTTTGTTTTTTCAAATCATATAACATGACACCACAATCATTGTAATTTTTCTTTAAGGTTATATTGTGATCTTGTTTTAGTAAATCTTTCAAAATTTCTTTTCCATATATTCCAAGATCCCCTGTTAAAATCAAATCAAAGTCATCGACAGTGGTATTTGTTTTCGTAAAGTATTGATAAAGCGTAGTAGCTGCTGCTGGAGCCATGGCTGCTCCCATGTTCATTGGATCTTTTTGTTCATAGTTTATCATCGTTCCAATCAATCCATTTTTTACTTTGATATTACTCTTTTCATTTGTTAGTAAAATACTTGCACCACCCGTTGCTGTAAAGGTAGCTGTTTTTGGCCGTGGTGCCCCATATTCTGTGGGGTTACGAAATTGTTTTTCACTTGACATATTATGAGAAGAAGTCGCAGCGATGGCTGTTTTGATTTTTTTACTATCAATAAACGTCGCAGCAATCAACATTCCTTCAATACTAGTAGCACAAGCACTATAAATTCCTAAGAAAGGACGATTTTGTTGTGCTAAGCCATAGGTTGAAGCACTAATTTGATTTAATAAATCACCACCAACAATTAAATCAATAGCAGCTTGCGTTTGGTTTGTTTTTTCTAATAGTAATTCTATACTTTCTTCTAGTAATTTAGCTTCTGCTTGTTCAAATGATGGCGCTTCACAGTATAGATCTTTGGTATATACTTTATCAAACCCTTTTTTCAATGGACCTTTTGCTTCATAGGGACCAGCTACCGTAGCAGTATCTTTGACATAGACATCTTTAAATTCTACTATCATTTTAGCACCTCCCAAATATAGCGAACCATTCCAAAGAACCAACTAGAAACAATTCCATATAAAATCACTGTACCTGCTAATTTAAAAAGATTACTACCAACTCCATAAACTGGTCCTTCTTTTTTATAGTCAATAGCAGAAGATGTCATCGAATGAGCAAAACCAGTAATTGGAATCAAAAGACCACATTTTGCTTTAGTAACTAGTTTATCAAACACGCCAAGAGCTGTTAGTAAGGAAGCTATAAATATTAAGGTTACGATCATATAAGTCGATGCTTCATTCCTTGAAATCTCTAATGTACAAGTGTAAAATCGAACAAGTACCTCCCCTAACAAGCCGATGAAACCACCTATTATAAAAGCCATAACAGCATAGTAAGTCTTATTTTCATTAGGAGCATGTTTCTTGATAAGTTGTTCATACTTTTGCTTTTCCATTTTTTAATCACCTAGTAGTAGTATGATGTTAAGCGTTTAAAAATATACAAAAAAGTTATCTCACCCATTTTGGCAAAATAACCTTTTTTCGAATCGCATTTTTATTGTAAATTTTTTTTTTAAACTATCCTGCTAATTTCACTTCGAATGGATTTTTTTTCGTGCCATCACCGCTTGTGATCACAACGTTAGATTTTAAGTTAATTGAGGGGCCAATCCCGCGCGAAGTTGTAACAGCATTGTTGTTTGCATAGCTATTGCTGGCCACATAACGAACGTTGGATGTGTTATATGGTGTTAATGTCCAATAACTTATCTTATTTATAAAATCATCAAATTGTCCTGCATTTAATTCTCCTAGTCTTAATAATCCAACTTTGGCTGTTGTTGTATTTGAAGTTACAGTGGCACTTGATGCACTCGCATATTTTGCTAATTTATAACTTGTACCATTTCCTACTGTTCCCAAATACCAGGTTGTATTATCTTCGATCATATTGACTTGATCAGTTGTTAGATAACTTCCACTTGTTAGATATTCTCCATTTAAGAAGGCTCCTATTGTATTACTACTTGAATAATTTACTCCTGAACTTGCAAAAGCAATTTGTTTATAACTTCCACTTTCTTTTAATGGAGTAGCACTTACTATTTTAGTAGTTCCTAGTATTTCATGACTAACGATCCGATACAAATTATTCTCCCCTGTTCCAAAACGAATGTACTCACCACTATATCTTGTTGCTAGTTTTGTTCCTGATTCTGGTATATCCTTATCTCCTTTTAATCGATAAGGATCACTTTCTGTTCCAGAACCTGATGCAATTTCTACACTAGATTTCAGATTGATCGCAGGGCGAAATCCACGTGAAGCTACAACATCATCGTAGTTCGCATCGCCATTGATGTACACATAACGAACGTTAGACGCACTATATGGTGTTAATGTCCACCAATGAAGGTCATTATTTAAATAACCGTTTGAAGCTGTTGTATTTTTGTAACTCATGGTATATTCATAAACATTTAATAAACCTATAACACTTGTTACCATTGTAGTTTTTGCTGGTTTGGTAGTTGAAGTTGTTGCAGTTGCATTCCACTTACTATCTATTTTGATAAATTTTTCCGGTTCTCTTAAATTGCCCAAAAATCCATCAACACTTGTATCATTCAACCACTGCTGCATATAACTTCCTTCAAAAGCTGTCTTGCCTGATACATTGTATGGAATAGATGATATATCCCATTGCGTTACTAGTTTAACACTATTATCGCTTGGATCGATAGATACTGCTCTCCATAGTTTTCCACTATACCAAATATAGTTATTTGGATCAGTTCCGGTGATAAAGGTTTGTTCTGAATCAGAAGTATCTATTGCTCCTTTAGTTCCTACTCCTGCTAGTAATTTCTCTGATACTGTTGGTAATTTTTCACATTGGGTTGCTTCTACTCTTAATTTTCCTTTAAAAACTTGACCAGAGTAATTGGCATCTATTTCACTATTAAACCATAAGCGTAATTTGTAAGAGATAGATTTTCCACTATCAATTGTTCCTTCATCCAACAAACGGTTTGGATTAGTTCCAATCATTGGTAGCGTTTTTGCAGTCCCTACTTCATTATCTTTATCTAAACTAAATTTAATTAATTTGTCATCGACTCTTGTTTCGCCGTTAGAAAGATCTTTATCATCTAAATACAATTTATAGCAAACATAGGCTTTACCATTATTCTTTAGAGAAAAGCTTGCTCCTTCTTGTGCTAATCCTTGTTCATCGGTGATGGCAACACCATTTTCTAAAGTGATCCCATTACTAGAAGTTTCATCTAACACTAGATTTAAATCCCCTACTTTGACAATATTTTCTTTGTTCGATGTCAAAAATATCGATAAATAAGCATAACTAATTCCTAAAATAACACAAAAAACTAAAATTAGCATTCCTATCCAAATTATTTTTTTTCGATTCATTTACTCCTGCTCCTTTTTTGATTTTTTTAAACACGAAAAAGACCAGAATACATTTATATCCTGATCATTTTTAGGTGGTAAAAGAAAAATAGATGAGTTACTTGATTAAAGTACCCCCCCCCAGGTTAACTTTGAGTTTACAATTGCTTTTCTAGATTTTAAATAGCTTTTTATCATAAACATAATCAACACTCTTTCTATTTTTCTTATATATTTATCTTACTATCTTTGTTTTATAAATTCAATGACTAATCTTTAAGATCTTTACTATTTTATTTTAAGATGTAAGGATTGCTTGCTGTTCCGGTTCCTGATTTTATCATGGTTTGGGCTGATAACATGATAGTAGGTCTTAGCTTTTTGGTAGCTGATGCTGATACTTTATCAACAAAACCTGAAGTATTAACATATAATACTTGATACGTATCATTCGTTAGTGCTGTTGCTAACCACCAATCATAATTTTGTTTTAAATAATTATAATTTTGGCAAGCTTTATCTGTTGTAGCATTACAGTTACTATCAAGAGATGCTTGTAAATAATCGCTTGCTGTCAATAAACCAATCATGCTATTTGGAAGGGTATCACTACATTCTTCTTGGTTGGTTTTATCTGTTGATGTCAACGTCCTTTTACCAATACAACTTGCAAAACTTACTAGATGTTGTTTATCATTTATAGTTAACATACTTTCTTTGGTTTCATCTTCATAAGTTTCTTGTAATTGTTCATGAATTCTACTTAGACGGAAATCATTAATTCCTGAGTTATATCCACGTTCAGAATTATAACGATTATCATAATAATAACCAAGCCCACCGTTTTCTTTCTCTAGTACTAACATAATTTCTTGATCTTGATTGATTTTCACAATTCTAAAAAGACTTCTATCTAGTTGAACATAGTTATTAACAGTTTCTCCTCTAAAGACATATTCATTACCAATTTGATAAAGTCCATCACTTGCTGTTACTGTTTTTTCTGTTAATTCTTGATATAATTCTTTGGTTTGATAAGCTTTTCCACAGTTTAAAAATGGTGTGTAGATATATTTTCCATCAATTTTTTGAACAACGACTTTTCCAGTACAACTTTCTTTAGAGCGTAGTTCTTTTAATGGTTTCATGTATTCTGCTTCTACTAATGTTGCAACATCTACTTCTATTTTTCCTTTTTCTTCTGTTGGTAGAAGGGAAGATTGTACTTCATAATATTTTTTAGCAGCAGTTGTCATTTGTTGTTCTATTTTTTCATAGCCGACAGCTTTTCCACTGATTAAGCTAATGATAAACATAACAATTAATAAAATGATAAGTGCTCCACCAACTAAAATCATTAAACGGATTAATTTTTTACGCATTTCTTTTGATCCTTGGTTGGTGCTTGGTGCTTGTGTTACTGTTTTTTGTTCTTCAATTATTTTTTTCCCCTTGTTTTCATCCATTTTTCTCACCTCAAATTTTTCTTATAGGTTTATTGTATCATTAATTAAAAAAGATGTAACTATTTTTTTCTTAAGTTACATTGATTTTTGTTTGTAGGTCTTCTAGGGCTTGAAAGACTTTGGGATCTATTTCCTTCTTTTCTTGTTGTAAGTGTTTGATTTGGTTTTGCATACATAAAATTACTGCTTTATCTAAATCTATTTTTGCCATTTGTCTTTCTTGTTCTATTCCAGGATAGGTTTTTCCTTTTTCTATTTTATCTGCTAGAAAGACTATTTTATCTAAGGTGGTCATCTTTTTTCTACCAGTAGAGTGATATTTAATGGCTTCTTGCATTTCTTTGGTAAACTGGTAGTCTTTCACTATTTCAGCTCCAATATAGCCATGTAATACTTTTGCTGGTATGGTTTTGAATTTTTGATGGTGTTGTAACCAAGTGGTTATTTCTTCTTCTGATAGTTCTTTGGCAACATCATGCATTAAAGCCGTTTTTGCAGCTATTTCTTCCTTATAATGATAACGTTTCGCAAGTTGAAGTGCTTCTTCCATAGTATGAATACTATGTTGATAACGATACACTGATAAATTTTGTTGTAGTATTTGTTTTAAGTTTTCTATTGTTTCCAAGTTATCACCTTCTTTATCATTATGCCACAGTTTCTTGATAAGGTAAAGTGATCGTTACAGTGGTTCCAACTGTTTCTTTTGAGGTATATTCTATTTTGCCATGATGTAATTCAATGATTTCTTTCGATAGTGCTACGCCTAAACCACTTCCTTTTTTCTTGGTGGTAAAAAACATTTCACCAACATGTTGAAGTTGTTCTTCGCTAATGCCAACCCCATTATCGATAATCTTGACATCGATTGTCGTTTGCTTTGGTTCTATTAGTAGTTTAACAACGGATTTTTCTTTGGTAGTATCTTTTGATTCAATGGCATTTTTTAAAAGATTAATCAATACTTGTTTTAGCCGATTATAATCTGCTTCAATATAAATTTCATCATCTGGTAAATCAAACTGTGCTTCTACTCCTCTATCACGGAACAAGGAATCAAGTGATTCTTTGATTTCTTCTAAGAGCATGACTAAGTCAATTTCTTCTTTTTGAATTTTTATTTTGGTATAATCTAAAAAATCATCCATTAAAGTTAGGGTTCTATCTATTTCTGATTTTACGATAGGAATATATTTGAAAGCTTTCTTTTGATCATGCAAATCTAGCATATCTAGATATCCTTTGCAAACAGCGATAGGATTTTTTATTTCATGCGTTACTTTAAATAAAGAGGTTCTTAATTCTTTTTCTTTTTCAATTTGATAGAGATTGGTATTTAAATCGACAATTTTCTCGCCTTTCGCAAAAAAATACAAGATTAAGTTAGCAACTAAATAAAAAATAACTGTTAGATATAGAAGATAGGTTATGTTTTCACGATAAGTTCCAAGGGGATTGATAAATAAAAATATTTCAACGGCTAAGCTAAAACTTTTAAAGACGATAAAATAGTTGATCATTTGAATGATGTTAACAACTTTTTTAGATACATATAAATACCCTAAGAAATAGATTATGTATTCTACAATTAAAAATAAAGGTGCAATATGCAAGAATAAAGCTTGATAGCATATTAAAATAATGGAAACAATAATGGAAAAGCCATTTTTCTTTTTTAAATAACAAAGCAATAATGGCACATCAAATAACATCGTTGGATAGCGATGATGCAAAGGCATTCCATAACGTAGTAGAAAGTATAAGGTGCTAATGAGCATAATTTCAAAAGCCATCGTGTTATATTCTTGATCAAGATTCTTTTTATAGATCATGAATAATAAATAAAGTGCAATGGGACATAGTAAATAGATGCAGTTATTGATAATAATGTCTAAATATGTCATATAATTCCTTCTTTCATTAGCCATTATATGTCTTTGGTTTGTCAGATTTTGTCGAATTTTGGCAAAAGAAAAAAATAACTTTGCAGCTATTTTAATTCATCAATATATTTTTTTAATTGTTTCGATTCTGGTCCTAGGATTATTTTTAATTGATTATCAATTTCGACGATTCCTTTGGCTCCTAGTTTTTGAATACCTTCTTTATTTGCTAATGTCACATCTTTTAGGGTTACAATAAATCTAGATAGTTTAATTTCTGTTTGAATGATATTATCTTTTCCGCCTAGATATTCTACTAGTTTATTTAAATCTAATCCTGCATCTTTTTTATTAGCTTTTAATACTGCTAATAGGATAATCAACAGGATAACAACAATAATAATATATTCCATATTCAATTAATCTCCTTATTTTTTTATTATACATGATTTTATAGTGGTTGAAAAGATGTAAAATTTTACTTTGTGGTTGCATAAAGTAGAAATATAGGTAATCGACTACACTATTTTTTCGTATTTTGAATACCTTATAGTAGATAATAGATAAGAGGTGGATAAAATGAAATCATGTGATGATTGTTGTTTTGCTAAATTGTTGAAAGTGATTGATATTTTACAAAGAAATGCTAGTGGTAATCTCTGTAGTGATGCATCTTGTACTAGACCATTTTTAGGTAGTATTACGAATAGTCAGTTTAATACTAGACCGGTTCAATTTTATACTTGTGCTGGTAGTTTATTTTCAACTGAATATACTAGTGGTGATGAGACTGTGACTTCTAATGTTTTTCGGGTTGAACAAGTAGATGGTTGTTGTTGTAAATGTCGTATTTTAGCGGATAATTCTGCTGCTGCGGATCCAACTAGAATGTATACAGCAACCAATCAGTATATTACAATCAATCTAAATTGTGTTTGTGCAGTTAGCTGTCTTACTGATATTATTATTGATAATTTATAAAAAGGAGGAATATCGTTTATGTGTCATCAAAATGGGACATCCAATTGTCTTAGCGAGATTCTACATACAATTTTATGTTTACAAGATAATCGGTGTTGTCAAAATGATAGTGGATGTGATAAACCCTATTTAGGACCTAGTCCTAATCTTGTCTGCTATAATACTCGTCCTTTTCAACTTTCTAATTGTTATAATGGTAGTTTATGGACTTTTCCTTATACACTTGGTACAACAACGGGTACATCTAGTATTTTAAGAATTTGTAATCTAGATGAAACTTGTGCAACTTGTCTTATTCTTGCACCTAATCCTGATACAACTACTGTTACTACAGAGCCTTATGTTAGTACTAATCGTTTTGTTACCATTCAATTAGATTGTGTATCATCTATCAAGTGTTTAGCAGATACTTATGTAAGTGGTGTTTAAAAAGTCCCATCAATTATTTGATGGGATCTTTTATTTTTATATTGATGATGGAATCTATTGGTATGATTTTATTATCCATGGTAATGAGGGCGTCAGGCGTTTTGGTTGCTAGAGTGGTTGTCACTTTGTTTTCTTTGGTAGTAATTTCTACTAAAATATTAAAAACATACCCTTTTGTTGCAAAAATTTTATCAATGGTAGTTCTAATTTGTTCTTGATTGGTGGGTTTAGGAATGAACGTTTCTTCTTTTGAGGGTTCTTCTTGCAAGTAGGTATAGTTCATATTATTGGTTTGTAAAGTTTGGTGTTCCATTTTAAAAATGGGTGGTAATCTTTTTGTCATTTTTTTCACTTCCTAATTTAGTTTATGTATTTTTTTTATAAAAATTGCTAATATTTGGTATAATAGTAATGAACTTTTGGAGGTGATCGTTTTTTTGAAAAAAAAGAAAAATGTCATGGTTTTATTATTTGTGATTTTATTTGCTATTATTAGTGTTATCAGCATCTCTAGTGCTTCTACTTATTTATCTTCTAGTCTTGGTAATTTAGTATTGAAACAGTTGATTTGGTATGCTGTTGGATTTTTCTTTATTTTTATTATGGCACGATTGCAAAATGATTATTTTTATCGAAATGCTTGGTTATTTTATGGAGTTTGCAATATGTTGTTATTATGTTTATTATTATTTGCACCTGAAATTAATCATAGTAAATGCTGGTTTGTGATTCCTGGTATTGGTAGTTTTCAACCGAGTGAATTTATGAAGGTTAGTTTGATCTTATTACTTGCCACTATGGCGAATAAGTTTCGTAATGACACCCAGTCTCCAATGGTAAAGGAAGAGTTTTTCTTTTTGGTAAAAACTTTTTTAGTGGTATTACTTCCAGCTATTTTAACTTTTTTAGAACCAGACACTGGTGCTGTTATGATTTATTTTATTATTTATTTTGTGATGTTATTTGCAGTTGGTATTCGCCTTCGATGGTTTGCAATTGCATGTTTGATTTTAGCAGTTTTATTAGGTGCTGTTCTTGGTTGTTATTTTTTTCAAGAAAAACTTTTTCAATCTATTTTTGGTAGTCAGTTCTATTATCGATTAGAACGAGTCTTTTCTTGGAAACAAGGTAGCGGTTTGCAATTAGAAAATGCTTTAGCTGCTATTGGATCGGCTGGAATGTTTGGGCATGGTTATAATCAGACACCTATTTATTTCCCAGAATCAGGTACTGATTTTATCTTTGCTGTTTTCGCTTCTAACTTTGGTCTTATTGGTTCTATTTTGTTATTGCTACTCATTGGTTGTTTTGATGGAAATCTTATTTTCCTTGCTACTAAGAAAATAAAGCTAACAGATAAATTTGTCTTAGCAGGTATTGTTGGAATGCTTTTATTTCAACAAATTCAAAATATTGGTATGACCATTGGATTACTTCCTATCACCGGTATTACTTTACCATTTATCAGTTATGGAGGTAGTAGTTTATTATCTTATATGCTATTGATTGGACTAGTTTTTAATATGCAGGAAGAAAATAGTATGTATTATCATTAAGATTTTGGAAATGGGCAAATAGGTAAAACGATACACAAAAAGGACTTTGAAAGTTAATGTTTCATAGCCCTTATCTTATGGATTTATTTTTTTATAGTTCCTATATTTTTATTATATTGTAAATCTCTTACTGATTCTTGGAAATTAAATACTTTATTGGCTAAATCACTTAAACTAGATTCATCTTGATGATCTGCAGTTAATTTACCATCTATAGCAAATGAATCAAGATATTGCATTTTATCTTTACACCTATCATCATTTACATCTAATTTGGAATAATCTTTTTTTAAGCCATCGAAAACATAACTAAGTACATTTTCAAGATCACCGTATTTAATAACCTTGCCTTTTATATTGTCAGGAAAGTCTTGATTTAATCTTTCTAATTCTGTTGCAGAAATTAAGTCCACTTCTCCTTCATAAGAAGGGCGATTAAATTGCACTAGTTCTCCTTTATGATTCATCTCAGTACTAGAAACTGGTTTAAGGTAAGTAACATAGGCATAATTTGAATCTTTATTAGCTAATTCTTGACTCAATTTTTCTGCTCCAAAAAAATCATCTAAACTTGCCATGGATACTGTTGTTGGTTTTGGTGATTTTTTAGATGAATTAGCATTCATGGTAGCATTTAACTCATTATAATGTTGTTTTTGAGCTTCAGAAATTTTTCTTTTTATTTCTTCATCTTTTGTATTTTTTGCTACATCTTGTTTTTGAGCTTCAGGAATCTTTTTTTCTATTTTTTCTTCTTTTACTATTTTTTCTTCTTTTACTATTTTTTCTTCTTTTACTATTTTTTCTTCTTTTTTTGGTGGTTCAGGAACTACTTTTTTTATCTCTTCAGCTTTTACTGACCTTTCTTCTTGTTTTTTGACTTCTGGAATCTTCTTTTCTATTGGTTTTTCTTTTTTGGAAGATTCAGAAACTGGTTTTTCTATTTCTTTATCGTCATGTTTAGCAGCTGCTTCCTCATAAAACTTCTTACTTTCTTCTTTCTGTCTTTCACTTTCAGCTATTCTTCTCCTTAAATTTTCCACATTTTGTTTTATCAATGCTTCCTCTGCTGGATCTTTTTTAGGCTCAAGGACTTCATTTAAAAATGATGCACCATGACTGGCTAATCTTCTAGCTGCTTCACCATTCATGATATCACTTAATTCACTATTAGCTTGTTTGGTTATTTCCTCTACTTTTCTACTTTCTTCAAGCTTCTTTTTGTTTTTTTCGTCTTCTATTCGCCTTAATTCTTCAATTGTCATTTCTCCACTTTGTTTTATTGTTTTTTCGTCTGATTGTTCTTTTTTTCTTCGACCAGATCTAAAACGATCAAATAATCCCATAATATTTCTCCTCCATTCTTCTAAATATAATTAAATTATAACATGAAAACAAAAAAACAAATAAGTTTTTTTTACCTATTTGTCTCTTAAGATAGCATGGTTTGTTTTTTCTACTTGTTCTATGATGTGATTAAATATTTCCATGACTTCTTCTTCTGTTAAAGTTCTATCAGCACTTCTAAAATCTAATGTAAAGGCGATTGATTTCTGATTAGAATCCATTGTATCCCCTTGATAAACATCGAAAACATCTATTTTGTCTAATAATCTTCCTCCAGCTTTTTTAATGGTATCCATGATTTCAGATACTTTCACTTCTTTAGAAACGATGAATGCCATATCTTTTGTTATTCCTGGATATTTTGGTGCTTCTTTATATTTTAATGGTTTGATATTTGTCATCAAGGCATTCAAGGATAATTCAAAGACATACACTTCTTCTTTACAAATTTTTGGATGAACTCTACCGATAATTCCTATTTTCTTTCGATCTAGTAAAATGTTAGCACTAGCAAATGGATGTAGATCTTTACAATCAGCTACTTCAAAGTGATAACGATTTTTAAAGCCCATATAGTCTAGAAGGTTTTCAACGATTCCTTTGACAACGTAAAAATCATAACGAAGTGGTTTTTGCCAGCTGTTTCCTAAATATGCACCTGCACATAGACCGGCGATAAGGCTTGTTTCTTGATAGGCTTTATCATAGGTTTTAGCAATTTCGTAAAGACTGATATCTTTTACTTTTCGTTTTTTATTATATGCATAAATATTTAGTAATGATGGAATGATGGTAGTTCTGACAACGGACTTATCAATACTCATTGGGTTTGGTAAGATGGCTTGTTCTTTGTTGGCATATTGAAATAGATTTGCCATTTCTTTTGATACTAGCGTATAAGTTCTTGCTTCATTTAAACCAAGACTTCTTAATCTTTTAGATACTAATTTTCTATATTTTACATCTCCTACATATTTTCCTTGTTTTATTTTTACAGATGGTAAGGTAGATACAAGATTTTGATAGCCATATAAGCGTCCTATTTCTTCGGCAATGTCATTGGCATTTGGATCGATATCAAGACGGCGTATTGGAATGGTTACTTTAAAAGTATCATCCTTTAATTCATAAGGAAAATCTAGGCGTTGTAGTTGTTTTTTCATATCTTCTTGACTGATGGTAATTCCTAATATTTGATCGATATCTTTACTTGTAAATTCTACCACTTTAGGTGTTTTATCGATGGTATCATAAGTGATGCAACCGGATACAATGGTAGCGGAAGCATATTTTTGTAATAGATGGCAAGCTCTTTGTAATGCTAATTGGCTATATTCATAACTTAATCCTTTTCCAAAACGAATAGAAGCTTCACTTCTTAAATCTAGATTAGCAGCAGTATAACGAATAGATACAGGATCGAAAATAGCTGATTCTATGATAATATCTTTTGTTGTTGCTTCTACTTCGGTATTTTCAGCTCCCATGACACCTGCTATAGCAACTGATCTTGTTCCATCGGTAATGACAATATCATTTTTAGTTAGTGTTCTTTCTTTTTTATCTAATGTCGTAATTTTTTCATTGTCTTTGGCATCTGCTACTACTATTTTTTTACCTAATTGGTGTTGATCATAAAAATGCAATGGTTGTCCAAATTCTAGCATGACATAATTAGAAATATCGACCACATTATTAATAGAATGCATACCAGCTGCTACAAGACGTTGTTTGATAAAGTCTGGAGAAGGTCCAATCTTAACATTTTTCACCATTTTAGCTAAATAAAATGGGCATTTTTTGGTTTTTACTTCTACTTGAAGATAATCTTTGATATTTTCTTCTGATTCTTGATATGATACATCAGGTAAGTGAACTGGTCGATTTAAAATGGCACCAATTTCATAAGCAAACCCAATATGATAATAGCAGTCATTATTTCGATGTTTATGAATATCTAGTTCATACATTGTATTCGCTAGGCCTAAAAAGGCGATTGGATCTTGTCCTACTTTTGCTGCTTGTGGTAATTCTTCGATTCCTTTGGCATAGGTTTGCTCATTTTTTTCTTCTAGTCCTAATTCATATAAAGCACAAAGCATTCCATTAGATTCTACGCCACGAATTTTATTTTTCTTAATTTCAAAATCACCTGGTAAAATAGCACCGGTTAGGGCAACGATTACTTTTAAATCCTTTCTAACATTAGGAGCACCACAAACAATTTGAAGTGGTTCTTTTTCACCGATGTCTACTTTACAAACATGTAAATGATCACTATCTGGGTGAGGAATGCATTCTATTACTTGTCCGATCGTTAAATGATCGATATGATTGGTGATTACTTTTTCAATATGAATACCAGAACTTGTTATTTTTTTGGCTAATTCTACTAAATCTTGATCGCTGATATCAATATACTCTTTTACCCATTCTAAATTAATCATTTGCTTCACTTTCCTTTCGATCGAATACGATAGATTCTCTTAGATCTGTATTATAGAAAACTCTACAATCGTTGATGTTATATTTTAACATGGCAAGACGTTCTGCTCCAAAACCGAAGGCAAAGCCACTCCACTCTTTTGGATCATAGCCACTCATTCTTAAAACGTTTGGATGAACAATTCCTGCTCCTGCTACTGTTAACCAACCTGTATTTTTACAAATGTTGCAGTTATGGCCAGTTCCTTTACAATTAAAGCAAGAAATATCAACTTCTACTGATGGTTCGGTGAATTGATAATAACTAGGATGGAATCTTGTTTGAACATCTTCTCCAAATAGTTTTCGGCAAATGATGTCTAGTGTTCCTTTTAAATCACTTAGACTGATGTTTTTATCTACTAATAGGCCTTCTATTTGGGTAAATTGATGAGAATGTGTTGCATCGTCATTATCACGACGATACGTCTTACCAGGACAAATCATACGAATTGGTGTTGTTCCTTTTCCTTTTAACATTGTTCTTACTTGTACTGGAGAAGTTTGACTTCTTAAAAGAATTTCATCATTTTGTAAATAAAAGGTATCTTGGGCATCACGTGCCGGATGTCCTTTTGGTATATTTAGCATTTCAAAGTTGTATTTGTCTTCTTCTATTTCAGGTCCATCAACAACATCATATCCCATAGACATACAAACTTCTTCTACTTCTTCAATTAGTTTTTCTAAAATATTTGGTGCCCCTGTTGGTAGATGATATGCTGGTAGTGTAATGTCGATGGCTTCTTGTTTTAATTTTTCATTTAGTTTTGCTTCTTCTAATGTTGTTTTTGTTTCATCATAGAAGGTTTGAAAACTATTTTTTAGTTCATTTACTTTTGCTCCAAAGGCTTTCTTTTGATCTACTGGAATGTTTTTTATTTCTTGATTTAAGGTGGTAATAAGTCCTTTCTTTCCAAGGTATTTGATTTTTAGATCATTTAATTCTTCTAGCGTTGTTATTTGTTTTATATCTTGTTGTAATGCAGTTTGAATTTGTTCAATTGTCATCTTTTGGCTTCCTTTCTTTTGTTTGCAATAAAAAATAACTATATCTTAAGGGCGAATGATAATCCGTGGTACCACCTTAATTTATAGTTATTACTATACGCTTTATTCTTTTAACGCAAGAAATACGCTTATTTTTTATAAGAACTCCTAGGGTGAATTCATATCTTTTTTCTATCTATTTCCACCAGCCATAGACTCTCTATTAGAAATAAAGTATATTACTACTTCCTAATCGCAGTTGATAGGCCTATTATAACATGGTTTTAAATGGGATGCAATTATTTTTCTAAAAGACTTTCATAGACGTTTCGTAAACTTTTAGCGACAAAACGAATATCTTTTGATTCTGCTACTTTTTTGGCTTCTTTTTTTAAACTTTTTAATTCTTTATTGAGTATCTTTTTGATTTTTATTTCAAATTCATCAACGTCTTTGGCTTTGTATACGTTTACGCCATCTTGTAACCAATCGGAAAAAATAGGGATATCTCTTACAATGGCATCACATTCCATGGCACAGGCTTCGATAATTGGTATTCCTTCGGTTTCTTCTAGGGTTGGAAAGATGTATAGATCACAACCACCAAGGGCTTCTCTTATGAATTCTTGTTCTACATAGCCGGCAAATGTTAAGTTTGGTAGTTTCGTGTTAACTGCTTCTTTTACATCGGAAGTGGCTGCTGCAAGGGGGGATGCTCCAAACCAGATAAATTGATATTCTTTACATCTTTTGGCTAATTCTACAAAATCAACAATTCCTTTTCTTCTTATATATAGACCAATTCCAACAATAACTTTGTCTGTTTTTTTAAAGTGATAGCGAGTTCTAAAACTTTCACGATATGCTGGGTTTGGTTTGAAGAAGTCTAGTTCTAAGCCATTCGAGATTGCTAAAATCTTCTTATCTTGTAATCCTTTATAACTTTCTAGTAGTTTTTTAGAATAGTTGGTTGGCGTGATGATAACATCTCCTAGGGAATAACATTTTATTAGCCACCATTTAATTAACTTTGATGTTTGATTCGCAAAGATAAAGCCATTACGATAGTCTTCTTCTGTGGAATGAGCATGATATACTATTTTTTTTCCTTTTCTTTTGGCTTTTTTCGCCACAAAATAAGATTTTAAAAACCAGGTATTAATATGTAAGATGTCATAGTCGTCTTTTAAATTGGTGGTATAAGGAATATGTTCTAGTTCTAGGGCTAGTTTTTGGTGTTCAATGGCTTTTCCTAGTCCACTTTTACGATTTAGTCGTTCACTTTCTGTATATAATAATACTTTCATGATTCACCTTCTTTAATTGCCTTTATTGTAACATGAATTATTTATCAAAAAAAGTATTGACAGTATTTTTTTAAGTATGCTATAATTTTATTGCAGTCAGGAAATGGGGAATTAGCTCAGCTGGGAGAGCGTCACGTTTGCACCGTGAAGGTCAGGGGTTCGATCCCCCTATTCTCCACCAGATAGAAATGTAAAAGAACTTGAAAATAGTTCTTTTTTTATTTAAATTTTTTTCTGTTGATATTTTTTCTGTAAGTATTGTTTTTCGGTTAGATCGTATTGTGGAAAATGTATGGTATGACGGTAATCGCGTTTAAATTCTTTTTCTGATGTCACAATTTGGTGTTTGGGAAAATGATAGGTATGTAGATAACGTTCTAGGAGAAATTTTTCTTGATAGTACTTTATCTTTTTTCTTTCTAATAATAAACGGGTTAATAAAAGGAAGAATAAAAGAAAATAAGAGATTTGAAAATAAAGTGAAAACAAAAGTAAAATTAGTAATAGGATAAGATATGAAATGGCGTAGATAATTGTAAAGCTTTGCGCATATGGAATAAAGTAGCAAAGAAGGCATTGTAAAATTCTACTACCATCAAGAGGATAAACTGGTAAAAGATTAAAACAGAGAATTTGATAGTGTATCATCGTTAATAATTGTTGATAGGAAGCAAAGAAAGAAAGATGCTTTAAGAGATAGAAACCAAGACATTGAGTGATTGGTCCCATTAGTAAAATTAGTAATTCTTTTTTTAAAGGGCTATTTAGATCTGCTTTAAATTTAGCAATACCACCAAAAGGATAAAAGGTAATGTTGTCGGTTGGATAATGTAAAATAACAGCTGTTAGGAAATGACCAAGCTCATGAATTATTAGAAGCAACGAACAAATATCAATTCGAATAAAGTCTCCGGTTACGATACATAGTAATAAAAAAGCATAGCAAGTGGGATGAATTTTTAGTTTATTCCACATAATCTTTATAATCTAAAAAGTTACCATTTTGTTGAAACGCTAGATAAAGGGTTGTATCTTTGACTTGCCCTAGTAAGCTTCCTTTTTCAACATAATCATATAATTTGACATTGACATTTTCTACATTACCATACCAGGTATCTATCCCATTCATTTGTTGCACAATAATTGTATTTTGATAATGTTCTTTTTGACCTATATAAACAACAATGCCACTATTTAAATTTGGTATCATATATTGATTACTAACTGTTAAACGAACACCATCATGATATAAATTTTTTTTACTATAAGTTAGCTTTTCTTGAAATACTTGTTGGGTTGTTTCTATTTTTTGACTGATTAGATCTTTGCCAAAATAGGATTGATATGCTTCTTTCACGGTAGCGAAAGGAAAACTTTCCTGATAGACTTTTTGATAGAAGGTAGCTTTAAAGGTTGGATTTAGCTTGAAGGCAATTAATAATAATAGAGTTATAATTGCAGTTAATAGTGATTTAGTTAATAATGTTTTTAAATAGTGTAATATTTTTTGCGAATTTTCATTAGATGGTTTCATTTGTTTATAAAATTTTGACTCTTGCATACTTTTTCTCACCTTATTAATATATATGCAAAAATCTTAAAAAAAGCATAAAAAGGCATCAGTTTAGACGTCTTTTTTTTGGTATATGTTCTATTATAAGATATAGGATTTGTCCATATACTATATTTAAAATATAGCTATGGCTTATCCAGTAAATTGCATTATCTAATGTAATGGGTACTACATTAAAAATTACTAGTAGTAAGATATAGATTCCTTGATACAAAGTGATCATACAAATTAACAGTAAAGGAAATGTCCATTTGCTAATTCTTATTTTTTTATAAAAGCAATGTACTAAAAAGGCAGTGATGATAAATAAATACATATTTAAAAATAGCAAATTGGTATAGAACAAGTCATAAAGAAAACCAATAAGACCAGCCAGTAGATAATATTTTTTTCTATCTTTTTGATAAAATGGATAGATTAAACAAATACTAACTAGAGTGAATAATGGATTAAAGTAAGTAATATTTTGAACCATATAAGGAAGAAAATTATTTAGTAAACCTTCTAATACAAAAGATATTATTAAAATACTAATCATTTTTTGGTTCCTTTAAGATAGTCACATAATGAATATTATTAAAGTTTTGATTTGTTTTTATTCCTAAGGTTTTACTTAATCCATATTTATCATTGGTAATGGTTTTTACTTCTCCGATATAAATGCCTCTTGGAAACATTCCTCCTAATCCACTAGTTGTTACTTTATCCCCTATTTCTATTTTGGCTTGCGAATCTACTCCTGTAATTTTAACAAGTCCTTTTTTTTGATCATACCCATTTAAAATAGCATCAGTTTCTCCATCAAGGGTAGCAATAGAGACGGATACTTTATTATTGACGTCATTAGCAGTAATTAGTTTGATTTCACTAGAATAATTTGTTACTTTTTGTAATTTTCCAATTAAACCATCTTTAGTGATGGCTACCATATTCTCTTTTAAGCCTGCTTTTTTCCCTTTATCGATCGTTAAGGTTTGATACCAATAACTACGATTTCTTGATATCACAGTGGCATTTTCTATTTCATAACCGGTTAATGTTTGGTTTAATTCAAGTGTTTTTCGTAACTGTTCTATTTCTTCTTCTAAGGCGACATTCATATTTTTTTGAATGAGATAGCTTTTACTAGCATCTTTATCTTTTTCTTTATTTAGGGTTGTAAACGGATATAAAACGACTTTTTGAATTAGGACAGTTGCATCTTTTAGATAGGATTCTATTAAACTTTGTTTGCGATTGGAGATAAGTGAATAGAAGATCAAAACAAACGCTACTAATAAGCTAAGTAGGATTGTGATTATTTTTTTCTTATTGTGTTTTTTATGATACATCTAAATTCCTCCTCATCTTTTTTAGTATACCTAGTTATGTCTTTTTTTTCAAGGAAGTCTTTTTATTATTTTCTCCAAAGCTATAATAATTATACTCGCTTACAATAATATGATCTAATATGGGTATTCCTTGGATATTACCAATAGCAATTAAGTCGTTTGTAAATTCTATATCTTTTTGACTAGGATAAGTGATACCAGAGGGATGATTATGAATGCAGATAATAAAAGAGGCGGATAGTAAATAGGCTTCTTTAAAAACTTCTCTTGGGTGAACTGTGCTTTTAGTCATCGTTCCAACAAACAATAATTTTTTACTAATTAGGCATCGTTTACTATCAAGATATAAGCAGTAAAAATATTCTTGTTTTTTACCGTGAAAAAAATAACGACTATAACAAAATACGTCATAAGCATTTTTTAAACATACTTTCCTATGTTCTTTTTTCAAAAAGATTCTTCTTCCTAATTCTATGGAAGCTAAAATATTGGTTGCTTTTGCTATTCCTACTCCCTTTAGTTGGCATAATTCTTTTTGAGTAATAGTTTCTAGTTTTGTAATATCTTCTAACGTTGTTAACAATTCATAAGCTAATTCTGTGGCAGATTTTTCTTTGGTTCCAGATTGCAAAATAATTGCTAATAGTTCACTAGATGATAAGTTTTCAGCACCTAATTCACACAATTTTTCTCTTGGTCTATCTTGAATGGGAATATCTTTTACTTTCATTTTTTACATCACCTCTACTCTATTATTCGCTTTTTCTTTAGGTTTGTTTGTTAATTAATTCTTCATAGGTTGCTAAAATCACTTTATTGATCGGCCATAATTCACTTTTGGTTTTAATTTGTTTTAATAATCCATCCATTTGATCAAGATTTGTTAGAAAGCTTTCATCTGTTATAGTCATTTGTTTTATCGTTGTTTGAATATCAGATTCTTGAAAGAATTTTTTTAGTTTTTCAACGTTATCTTTTGTATTGGTTATACCAACATAAACGACATAGTGATTGTCTTCTTTAACAATGAGTTTGGCAGCTAAATGATTGGTGGCATTTTCTGCTCTTTCTTGATTATCATAAGTACCTTCGATAAAGAAATACGTTCCTTTTTCTTGGAATACTTGACTTTCTTCTTGTTGATATTTTTGAAAAAGTGTATGGCCTAAAATAGAGCCTAAAAGGATTGCTACTAAGACTGCTAAGAAAAATTTACGATTCATTTTTATCACCGTTATTATCATATCAAGTGAAATTTCTTTTTTTTGTCGAATCGTGTAGTCAAAAAATTTATTTCATGATAAAGTAGAATCAGGAGGAGAATATGAAAAAGAAACATGTATTATTGATAGGACTTATCGGGATGGTCTTTATTCTAAGTGGATGTGGTCGTAGTAGTGAGAAAACAATGACTTGTTCTAGAACATTAAATCAAAGTGGTATAAAGACGTCTTTAGAGTATGTGATTACTTATCAGGATAGTTATGTTAATCGAATCAAGAGTAAAGAAACGATTCAAATGGATGATGATTCTTTGTTAGAGCAATATAAAGAGCAAGTAGAAGCAATTTATACGCCTTATAAAGATGTTAAATATTATACGTATAATGTTAGTATTGAAGATCATACTTTGATTTCTACTGCTGATATTGATTATGCACATATTGATACAGATAAGTTAATTGAGATTGATTCTGCGAATAGTTCTTTAATTAAGAATGGGAAAATCTCTATTAGTGATATGAAAAGTGTCTATGAACAACTTGGTGCTACTTGTAAATAAGACCCTTCCTTAGGGTTTTATTTTTTTATGTTTGATAACAAAAAAAGATCTCAATTTCACTTGAGATCTATCTATACTATTCCGAAACAACAAAGTGTTCAAATTAAACGCTTATGGTGGCTCCAGCGGGAATCGAACCAGCGACACAGGGATTTTCAGTCCCTTGCTCTACCGACTGAGCTATGAAGC
>CAKPFD010000001.1 GCA_934149515.1 uncultured Bacilli bacterium | reverse complement strand
AATGGCAGGGGATGAGAGAATCGAACTCCCAACAGTGGTTTTGGAGACCATTATTATACCATTTAACTAATCCCCTGTTTGTGAACTAAACAATTGAATTGTATCATTTTTCTATCATTTAGTAAATATTTATCTTAAAAAAACAGAAAAAACTTTCACTTTTCAATAGAATAAATTCTATTTTAGAAAGTTTATTATTATTCATCTTAATATTTTATAATTCATTTGTTTAGTTTTTTTATACAATTTTTATTTATTATTTTATGGTTAGATTATTTAAGAATTTATGAAAGATACCATTGGTTGCTGTTATAAAGTAAATTCCTAAAAAACTAATACTACCAATAATTGCAGCAATCATATCTTCCATTGTATCTCTAACGCCAGTATCTATCGAATGTTGTAAATTCATACCAGCTATATTATCTACTGAAAATTCAAATATTTCCCAAAATACAGCAACAAAACAAGTAATTGCTAAACATAGTATGATCACTTGGAATGGTTTTTCTTTTATTTTCCAATCATTTAAAATAATTATTCCCACACAAGCTGTCACAACACCAGATAGATAATGGCTAAATATATCAAACCAACCGATTTTTTCATATAATCCAACGACACAACCTAGTGCATCAGCAATAAAAATAAAACTGTAATAGATAACTTTTAATTCATCTTTTAATGGTTTTTTGACTATTTTTTCATATAGTAGTGGCAATAGCAAAACAAGTGGTAAAGCTAGATACGTTGCTAATCGATGCCCATTTTGATTTGCAATGCTATTATATAAATAGATGCTATCGATTATTAACATAAGAATAATTAACAAACTATTATATATCTTTTTCATATTCCTCCTATTGTGAAAGAAAAATAATAGATCTACAATGTGCACATCTATTATAATCTATTGTTATTTTTAGTTTTTATGATCTAATTTTTCATTGATAGAACGTAACAATTTAATAATTTCTCCTGTTGCATAAATCGTACTACAAAAGACAAAACTAATTAACCAAACCATTAATGTTAAAGATAAATTGTATTCTGTTCTTGTACAAGTTGAAAATAAGTTAGATGTTTCACTACAAGCTGGGAAAACATTACCTAATATAATTCCTACAATAAATAAAAAGGCATATAACCAAAAGGCAAGTTGCTGATAAAAATTGTAATTTCTTGGTTTTTGTACTTCTTTACTAATTTTTTTTAGCTTAGGTAATTGTTTTTTACTACTTTCTATTTCGTCAAACAAGTCTTTCATTATTTACTACTCTCCTTTTTTTGGGAAGTTTTTTCTTTTTTTGTATCTTCTTTTGTGATTACTTTTTCTTTTGATTCATGGAATTCTTTATAAAGATAAATATATCTAGAAAATAATAATTCATACATGACACCTAATAATGATAAAACAACGCTATCAAAATTTGTTGCTGCAATAAGATCTACTACTAAATTGATTGTTAGTAAGCTTACTAATAAATAAAAATATTGGCTATTATTAATTTCTGCAATTGGACTTTTTTCTAATCTTAATTCTTTGCCGATTTCTGTGCAAGAAATAAAAGAATAAAAGAAATAGATAGTCATTAAAACATTAATAGCAAGTCCTAAAAGGGATGATAAACCAAATGATTGAAAAATAGTAAAGACACTAGCAATAGACATTAATATATATAAAAGTCCTAAAATTATATTCAAATAATCAAAATATCGTTTACCAACTTTCGTTCTTATTAATATAAAATAGATAAGTGTTAGAGCATAAATGCTATTATGATTTAATATAGAACGTAAAATATCTGTTGCAGCCAAATGATTTTGGATAGCAAATGATTGGGATAAAATAATTAAGATAATTAATAATCCTATCATAATATAAGTAATAATATTGGGGCTATCATACCAATCTTTTTCTACTTTTTGATTTTTCATATGTAAATTCCTCCTTCCATCATCCATTTCATTATAACATGTATTAAAAAAAAGAAAAAGAAGTATTATTCATTTACTTCTCCTACTTTGATACGTTGCCGATATACCGTTTTTGTCGTTACTTTATGCGCTTTTTTTATTTCTGTTAAATCTTTATAATCTTCATTATAATAATTATTTACTTTTGCAACAAACATGGCTTCTTCATAATTATCCTCAAAAATAGTTTTATTTTTTTCTTTGATGTTATATACTTTTTTACTATCATCATCTTCTGTCATTCTTTGAATTGACCAGTTACTAACTCGATAGATGGAGTAAGTTTTATCACTTAATTTTTGTTTGTATATCAAGTAATTACCACATTGAAGAGTTACCTTTTTACCATCTGTTGTAAACTCTACTTTTGATTCTGTTTGGTTACATAAGGTTGTTCCACCAAATGGATTTTTAATAGAGGAGATCAATCCTTTATCTACCATATCTTGTAGATAAATTGTATTTAAACTGGATTCATCTTCTAAGGTTATCGCATTTAATCCTAAAATTTTAGCATTATAACGGAAAACTTCAAATTTTTCAGCATCTCCACTTTTAATGGCAATTACTAAAATGATTGTTGATAGTAATAAGCAAATGATAGAAACCATTAAAAACTCATAATTACTATGTCCTTTTTTATTTATTCTTTTCTTCATACAGCAACATCTTTCTTTCAAAATTCTCATCTACTAGCTTAATTGTTTCTATACTTATTTTTAAAGAGGTATCATATTCTCCTTTAAAAAACAGGTTGCTAGCTTTGTCTAGACCTTTTGCAATATCTTCATGAAGACTTCGATATCGATTTCCATAGACGATGGCTATTTCACTTAATTTTGCTTTTCTTATCATAGATAAAGTAGTATGATATAGCTTTAACACTAGGTCTCTTGCTGTATCTACTCTTGTATTTAATGTTTTAATAACAATTGGTTTTCTTGATAATTCTTTTATTACTTCAGCAATTGCTTCATTTGCTTCTGATAATTCTACAAAATAATGATCACTGATAATTGGTAGTTTATAAAGTCTCATTCGTTCTTTACACTCTTTTAATAATGTATCAATTTCTTTTAGTTGTTCTCTTGCTCGTTCTTCATCTTCGTACATATTTCCTAATGATTTTAGAGCAATATCTAGTGTTGTTTCTGTTTGTTTCAATCTAATTGATAAATCATCTATTTCTTTATTTACTAAAGAAAATGGAGTGGCTTTTGTTTTCACTTTTTCTACAATTTTTTTATAATCATCTTTAATAACCGTTAGATCTTTGTTTACTTCATGTATAATTTTTACATCTTCTTCATTTAAATCATACATTTTTTTTATGTCATCTAATTGTTCATACACATCTGTTACTAATCTATCTATTTTTTTTAGTTTTTTTGCAAAATCACGGCTTGATTCTTCAAAAACTTTTCTTGATAATCTTTCTTTTTCAAAGTCTACAAATATACTATCTAAATAATCTAGTATTGTTTTTAATTCAAACATACAATCTTCTAGATTTAACACTTTAATTCTATCTAGAATAATATCAACATTTTTCTTAGATTCTTTTAAATTATAATCTAAGTTTAAATATTCTAAAGGATAACCTTGTTCTTCCATTTTATTGGCAGTATCCTCTATTTCTTTGATTCGTTTTGGAATTAATTGTTTACACATCAACATTAAATCTGGTACTTCATCAATAACAATAGACATGTGATCTACCATGGTATCTAGGGCTTTGACGATATGAACAACTTCGTTGTATTCATTTTGATCCATGGCTTTTTCAAATTCTAAAAAGCGTTTTTCAATATTTTCTAATTGTAATTCAATAGCTTCTGCCATTTCAGCATATAAATTTTTATGTTCCGTATATTCTTTGTTTAAATGGCGATATTTTGTTTTTAATTTAGTAATAATACTTCGATATTTTTCTTCGCTTAATGTGATTTCTTTAATTTGATTTAATAAGTCTTCTGCTTGTTCTTTTACTTTATAAACTTCCATTTCACATTTAGCAATTCTAAATTTCGCAGTTTTATATTCTTTTTTATCGATCAAAGTATCTAATTCAATTAACATATCATCAATTTTCGGCAATTCTTCTTCTTTAATTTTTGTAAATTTATCTTGCCACTTTTGATACTTTTCTTCCATTTTTTCATTTTTGATAATTGGTTCTAATTTTGATAATTCTAATAAAACAGGCGTACTACCGATCATGTTTTTTTCTCGTTCTAGTTTATCATAAATCATCATATAGTTTTTTTTCTGTTTTCTTTTTGCAAAAACAAGGATTAAAAATATGATGATTAAGGCCACTATAATACCTGTTATAATATATAAACTTTTCCCTGGCATTAACTTCACCTCTACTATATTATGATATCATAAAGCAAAGGATTTATCTACTATTTTTGAATAGGAAAAAGAATTGTCATTTTTTATTTGGCATTGTATAATTTTTGATAGGAGGAGTTTTATATGTATTGTTCTAATTGTGGAGAAAAGGTGGATGAAAAGGCAGTTATTTGTATTCATTGTGGATGTGCTTTGCATCCTGAATTTTTTCAAAATAAAGAAAAACATGGCAAAGGCATTGCTAGTATGATTTTAGGAATTATCAGTACTTTTTTAGCGATTTGTATTTTTAGTGATTTTGAAGAACTTGCAATGGAAGCTAGTATGTCCGAATCTGTTTTTGGGTATGCTTTTGGGCTTATTCTTATTCAGTTAATATTAGCAATTGTTGGTATTTGTTTAGCTTGCAGTGAAAGAAAAACAAAGAAAAATGGGTTTAATACTGCTGGTTTATGGTTAGCACTTGTTACTTTTGCTATTATTGCAATTCAATTTATTTGTACTATTACTTATTAAGCGGGGTTTGAAAATAGCCACTTTTGCTTGACAAACAATGGTTTTCATACTATTATATTAGTTGCAGATTATCTTGAAACAGCAATAGTTTTGCCTTAATTAAAGTGTTTTTGAAAAGATGTTAGTAACTTTATTTGCTGGAATGGGAAAGCATCTATAAAACTCCCTAGTTAAGTGATGAAAGCTTTTAAGATGAATGCAAAAATAAGAAAGGAGATAATAAAAATGGCTCGTTATACTGGACCTAGTTACAAACAAGCTAGACGTGTTGGTTTTTCTATTTCTGAAACTGGAAAAGAATTAGTAAAACGCCCTTATGGACCTGGTCAACATGGTCAAGCTCGTAAAGGTAAACCTAGTGATTATGCTACTCAATTAAAAGAGAAACAAAAAGTACGTTTCATGTATGGTCTTAATGAAAAACAATTTAGAAAGATATTTGATGAAGCTGCTAAAATGGCAGGTGTTCATGGTACTAATTTCTTAATTTTACTTGAATCTCGCCTTGATAATTTAGTGTATCGTTTAGGATTTGCTAATACGCGTCGTGGTGCTAGACAACTTGTTAATCACGGACATATTATGGTAGATGGTAAAAAGGTAGATATTCCTTCTTATCGTGTTAAACCAGGTAGTGTTATTGCTCTTAGAGAAAATTCTAAAGATCATAAAGCTGCTAAAGAAGCGCTTACAAAAGTTACTAAGCGTGTTGAATATGTTACTTTTGATGAAAATAAGTTAGAAGGTACTTATGTAAGATATCCTGAAAGAAATGAACTTAATATGGATATTAATGAATCACTAATTGTTGAATTCTATAACAAATAAGAGCAGCTTGCTCTTTTTTGTTACCATTTTTTAGTGTTAGATAATTTAATGAAAGGAGGTATTAAAAATGAAAGTAAAAAATTTATATATTACTTTTCAAGCGTTAAATAAGCAAGAACAAAAATTAATTATTGTAAAAGAGAAAAATACTTTTCAACGAGTTTGTCGATTTCTTGTTCATGCTCCAAATAATTTATATGAAGAAGTTTTTACTGGAACCAATATTCGACTAGAAAACAATCAACTATTGCCTTTATGTTTAGTATTACCAGATAATATGTTATGGAAAAACATTTCAGATGATACACTTCATACTTTTTATGAAGAAAATCAAAAACGATTAGTTAAACAATTTACTAATAAAGTAACGATAGGTTTTCAAGGTAAAAAAGAAGATATGTAATTTTTTTGTTACATATCTTTTATAATATTATTATTTTTTCTTTATAGATGGTTTTGATTTGATTTAAAATATTAGTAGGTGCTACTATTAATATTTTTTTATGTTGCTTTTTTTCTTTTAGATCATCTATAAATTCTCTTATATTTTTTTCTTCTAGGCTGCTATTTTTTTGTTCTTCCAATCGTTCATCTTTTGTAATTATTAATTTTGTTCCTACTGTTAACATAGCTGAACCATAATCTTTGATAAGTGGTGAGGTATAACAAGCATCAAAAGAAATTTCAGATATTTCTGTTCTTTTGGCTTTGGCTTGAGTAATTCCCATTCCACTTAATGGTGGATTGTTTTGAATTGTTTTATCTGTTTCAAATGTTGTTAATAGATAGATTATCATGAGAAATATTTTTTCTTTTCTCCATCTTTATTATAATATAGAAAATAGTTTTTTAGATCTTTGTTATTTCCACCTAATTCTTTTGAAGAAGTTTGTCCTACTACTAAATACATATTATCTTCTATGATTAAATCACTAAAATATGTATCTCTGCTACCAGTTTCTTCCTTGACATATATTGCTTTTCCATCTTTATCATATTTAGCAAGAATACCACTATAACGGAAGACATTTAATGTTTTAGATGATTCTTTTTCATCTTTTTTATAGGTGTGACCTACAGCAATAATTTCATCTTCATCAACAATGACATTGTTAAATCTTGCTTGATTATTTTTGGCGATTGTTTTTTCGAACAAGATTTTACCTTCTTTATTATATTTTAAGATAACAGCTTCCGTCTTTTTATCTTTGTCTTCTGCATCAATATTAGTTGTTTTTCCACCTACTACTATGTAGTCATTTTCTATTTTTTGAATTGCACTAAATCCAATTGTATCGGTATATTCATACGTTTTTACAAATTCACGATTACCATTTGTATCATATTTTACAAATATACCATATCTTGTAGCATCTTTTCCAACGACATAAATAGCATCATCATCTACTACAATATCATTATAAATTGCGGATTTACTACCACCGTAATTACTTTTCCATATTTCTTTAAAATCTTTATCATATTTTATGATGATAGCACCACCATTTGGATCTGTTCCAATGACCATATTTTCTAGAATACTTTGTCCAACCACGATATAACCATCATCTACTTCTACTATTTTTGTTAAAACTGTATCCCCAGCAATTTGGATTTTTTTACTGTTGACTTGTTTGCCGTTCTTATCATAAACCACAATTAAACCATCTGTACTGTTATCATCTACTTGATCTTTTGATGATTGCATTGCTCCTACTGCTATATAATTATTTTTGGTTTCAATGACATCATTGAAATAAGATTGATAGCCTTTGGTGTAGGCACTTTCAAATACTAGTTTATGATTATTATTATATTTCATTAATTTTGCTTTTTGATACTTACTGTAAGTATTGTAGCTACTATGTTTAAAATCACTACTACCAACGCCTAAATAACCATTTTTGATTTTTAAAACCTTAGCAAAGGTATCAACGTATACAGTTGCTTGTTGACGTTTATATATTTTTAATCCTATAAATGCTAATTCACAAACAATAATGGCAATGCAGAGTACTACTAATAGTTTTAAACCTTTTACCAGTTTTGCTTGATCTGTTATTTTCTTTTTTGTTTTTTGTTTCTTCATATTCTTACCTCTATATTATCTTATCACATTTCTATGAAAAGACGATAATAAAATATTTTTTCTTTCCTCTACGGATGATTAAATATTGATCATATAGAGCCATTTCTTTAGTAACAGTGGTATTGGTATCGGTTATTTTGATTCCATTTAGGCTGATACTTCCATTGCTAACAAATTCTCTTGCTTCTCTTTTACTAGTGCAAACATGTTGATTTACCAAAAGATCAATGATGTTTTGATCTTCTTTTATTTCTTGACGTTCTATTCCTTTAAATGCAGCTTCTATTTCTGCTTGTTTTAATTGATTTACATCACCATCAAATAAATGTTTACTAATTTGTTTTGCTTCTTGATAAGCTTCTTCTCCATGTAAATCTGTAATAATACATTTTGCTAGCATTTTATGTGCTTGACGTTGTTCAGGATGTACTTTGTTTTCTTTTTCTAAACTTTCGATTTCTTCTTTTGTCAAAAAGGTAAATATTTTCAAATAGTCAATTACCATCTCATCATCAACATTGATTAAGTATTGATATAATTCATAACTAGAAGTTTTATTTCTATCTAACCAAAGGGCATTTCCTTCACTTTTCCCAAATTTATGTCCATATTTATCTAGTACTAAAGGCATTGTAAATCCATAGGCTTGTTTTCCTAATTTCTTGCGAATCAAATCGATTCCTGTTGTAATATTTCCCCATTGATCGCTTCCAGATACTTGCATGATGCAATTTTTAGCTTCGAATAAATGAAGAAAATCATAACCTTGGATTAGGGTGTAGGTAAATTCTGCAAAGGTAATTCCAGTGTCTAGACGTCTTTTAATAATATCCTTGTCTAACATATAATTGATATTAACATATTTTCCAACATCTCTTAAAAAGTCTGTTACTTCATAATTTTTAAACCAATCGTAGTTATTTACAACTTCAGCTTGTTTCCCTACTATTTTTTCTACTTGATTTTTAATACCTTCTAAATTATGTTGTAAGGCTTCTTTAGAAATAATTTCTCTTTCTGCTGTTGGTCTTGGATCACCTATTAATCCAGTTGCACCACCACATAATAAAATAGGATGATGTCCTGCTTTTGCTAATCTTTTTGCTGTTACTAAGGAAGAGTAGTGTCCTAAATGTAAACTATCTGCAGTTGGATCTGTTCCCCAATAAAATGTTATATTCTTACTATTTATTTTATCTTCTATATCATCTCCTGCTACATCTTTTACTAAACCTCTCCATTGTAATTCTTCAAATAATGTCATATTTTTCTCCTTCTTTCTGTTTTGATAATAAAAAAAGTCTCATGTTCTAAGGACGAAAATATTTCCGTGGTACCACCTTAGTTCATAGAGACTATGCACTTATTTCAAATTAACGCTTTGATGACGTTTTTCTCCAGATGTGTAATTCATATTTTTATTTTCCTTCATTTTCACCTACCATGAAGTCTCTTTCATTTGAAAATAAAAATACTACTAAAATCTTTCATCGAAAATCTAGTATTACTATATCATATTTTATTTTAAAAGAAAAGAACCAATTTTTTCATTGGATCTTGTTTATTTTACTTACTTTTTTTTGAAGGATCAGCATCTTCTAATCTTGTTAAAACTTCATTAACAAAATCAATTGCTTTTAATCTAACATCTTCGGCAGCATTTTCTAATACTGGTGTTCCTTTTGCTACTGCTAAGTTTACTAATTCTTGACATTTTTTCTTAATGTCATTTCCTTTTTCTTTTGCTAGTTTTAAAGCTTTTTCTTTATCAAGATCTTCTAATTCTTCTTTTATTTCAGCAACTTTTTTTTCAAAAGCTGCTTTTACTTCTTCAGCATCTACATTTTTGATTTTATTCATCAAATCTTCTAATTTTTGTTTTAATGCTTTTCTTGTTTCATTTCCTTTATTGGGTGCGAATAAAATTCCTAAACCGGCACCTACTGCTGCTCCCATGATAAATTTTCCCATACCACTTTTTTTCTTATTACAACTCATTATTTTCTGTTTCCTCCTTTTTTCTTTTTCTTTTTTTGACTATGCTTGTGATGACATTGGTCACTGCTGATACCATTGTATCTGTTATTACGGATACTTTATTCGTCACCGTGTCCATGATGTTAAAAAAGCCATCTAATGTGTTTAATTTTTTTTGTGTATCATCTAGTAGAGTATTTAGTTTGTTCATTGTTTCAATAGCTTTCAAACCAAGTATAATCAATATGATTACTAAAACTATTCCAAGGCAATACAACACAGTTGGTAAAAACACTTGTAAAAACTCCATCTTTATTCTCCTTTCTTTTCATCGTACATTGAATCGATTAAATCAAATAAATTGTCTTCTAATTCAGTGCTTTCTTTTTGGCTTTTTTTATTATCTTGATTTAGGTTTGATCTTCTTCCTGTTGCCTTTTCATGTGAAATGTCTTTGTAATCTATATTATATTCTAAACCTAAATCTCTAAAATATTCCTCTGCATCACCAACTGTTACTTTTGGTACATTTGGGGCATTATCGCTAATGTCTAACATTACTTCTTCTTTTTCTTCTTTGACTGGTGCTTGTTTTTTCTCTGGTTCTTGTTGGGAAGTTTTGGAAGATGATGTTAATTCTTCTTCAAAAATATCATCATTTTCTGTTCCAAAAGCTTTTGCTCTAATACTATCTATATCAAGATTTTTAGAAGCATAAGAGCTTGATATTCTTACTTCTTTGCGAGTTACAATATCTTCTTTTTTATAATTTTGATCTAACACACCATAAATTGGCGAGATGATTGGTGATGGTTTGAATTCTTTCTTTTCTTGCTTTTTTTCATAGCTTCCATATTCATGAATTTTTATTTCTGTTTCTTTTTTACCATATAATTCTTTTGTCTCTTTTTGTTCTCTTCTTCCGGCATAAAGTGGTCTTTTTTCAACTTTTGTCTCTATTTTTTTTGGTTGAACTGGTTCACTTTGTGGTAATGGTGCTTTTGGTTGTGGTGTTATAAAGTCATCTTCCAAAATCGCTGGAAATTTAAAATCCTTTTTAGGTGGTTCAATGACTTCATCTTCTTGTTCTTCTACCACTTCTTTTGCTATTGGTTCTTTCTTTTGCTCTGGTAGCACTATTTTTTTGGCAATAGGTTTTTCTTGTTTTGGTGCTTTTGGTTTTTCTTCTACTTCTACGTATTCCTCTTCAAAAAGTGCATTTTTTAGTTTATCAATTAGTTTCATGGGTTCACCTCTTTAATCTTCTTTTATTTCTATTTGATCTTCATCGTTATTTTTAGAACTGTATCCTTCATAGGTTCCATATTTTTCTTCGTAATCCAAATAACTTTCGGTACTAACATTTCCTTTTGGTTTCATGACATTGTAGGTTTCTTCTTTATAATTTAATACTTTATTTCCAATAATAGTTTCTAAAACCGTACGATTAAATCTTAAGGATGATAGTATAGTGCTAGCTTCTATGACTGATTCGTTTATCTTATCTTTTGTTGTATATGTTTCTATTTTCCCATAATTATACATGTATTCTATAAAATAGGTATCACTCTTACCAATTTGATGAATCTCTAAATATCCTTCTTTATTTTGATAGGAAAGTTCTTTGGAGTAATAAGCATCTTGACTAGTGTGATAGGTTAGTTTTTCTTTATTATAAAAACTAATTGCATCCACGTAAAAATAATAGGTTTGATTATTTTCATCTAGTAAAGTGGCATTATATTCTTCCTTATTTTCTAATTTCATACCATGGGGAACATAATATTTATAGCCATCAAATACAACGTTATATAAATTATTTTTTCTATTTAACATTGTTGGTAATAATTCATCAATTCCTTGCTGATTTAGAGTGGTACAGCCAGTTATGATAATCATGAGAAGGATAAGAAATATGTATTTTCTTTTCATAATTCACCTACTCTTATTGTATTATAACAAAAACTTAATAGAAATTCATCATTTTTTAGCAAAAAGATGAAAGACTTTTTGACCGCGTACTACAAATCTCTTCTCATATTCGCTCATAATAATATTTTCTTCTTTCGCATGATAGTCTAAATATACTTCCATCAAATGATAGCCATGTTGGCTTAGTGTTTCAATTGAATAGGTAAATAGATCTTCATTATCCGTTTTCATTTCAATTCTTTTTTCATCTTTAAAAATAGTATCATAGCGTTTTAAAAATTCAGGGGATGTCAATCTTCTAAATGCATGTCTATTTTTAGGCCAAGGATCAGAGAAGTTTAAATAAATCTTATCTATTTCATTCGCAAAGATATCTTCTATATGGATAGCATCAAAACGAATAATTTTTAAGTTTGGAAGTGATGGTAGTTTAGGAATTGCTTTTGCTAAAACACTATCAAACTTCTCTATTCCAATATAATTTATCTTTGGATTTTGAAGTGCATTTTGAATAATAAAATCGCCTTTCCCCATTCCTATTTCTAAATAGATTGAGTGATCATTTTGGAAGATATCTTTCCACTTACCTTTATAATCACTTGGATTTTGTATTAATTGTTCACAGTTGTTTAATATTTCTTCTTTGTTTTTTACATTTCTTAGTCGCATAGTTTCCTCCTTTTATTAGTGTAACACAAATAAAGACTTTTTCGCATATAATAACTACGAAAGTGAGGATAAATTATGATGAATTCTATGCCCTATCAACCTGGTATGTGGCCAATGAACCCTAATCCTAATATGGGAGGTTTCGAGTCATCTATTCAAGAAAAAATAAATAATTTAGAAAATCAAATCAATCGTATGGAACGGCAGTTAAGACGTTTAGATAATCGGTTAAGTCGAGTAGAAATGTCTTTGCCAACAACTTACAATAGCCAGGATACCGGTTATGGTAATAATCAAAATAAATATATGATGTAAGAGGGATAACCTCTTTTCTTTTGGAATAGGATTTGTTATAGTATAGTATGGTAAGGATATGATGAAATGATAATTGGAACTTTTAATTTGCAAAATCAATATTTTATAAAGCATTATGATGGTAAAAACATACAAGATAATCCTGCTATTTTGAATAAATTACTTTCTTTTTATCATATTGATATATTAGGCACGCAGGAAATTGTTTTACCTTATTTAAATAATTTAAGGAAAGAATTAGATACACACTATCAGATTGTTGGTGGTTTTCGTTTCCCTAAGTTTTTCTTGAAAAAATATAATGAAACAAATAGTATTATTACTCATGAAAAAATTTTATCTGTCCAAACAAAAGCTTTGCCTTTCTTACCTAGTTTTCTTCCTAGAATTATGACAGTTGCTTATTTAGAAGATAAAAATGGAAAAACTTATTGTGTTATTAATACTCATTTAGCATTTAAAAGCAGTTATGCACAGAAAAGACAGTTACAATATTTACTACGGTTTATTCGCTCTATTCATGTTCCTGTTATTTTAATGGGTGATTTTAATATGACGATTTATAATCCTTTAATGAAAAATTTTATTCAACAATTAGAAGTTTGTCATCTAAAAAGGCTGCCAGTATTTGAAAAAACATTTGCAAAACATACAAAACAACGAGCAATTGATCATATTTTTCTTTCTGATAATTGGGAAGTAAAACATATAAATGTTATTCATGATGATTCTTTAGAAGCTTTTAGTGATCATTATTTGGTATTAGCAGATGTTAATCCAACATGGACTTCATCTAAATGATTTGATACAATATTGATGAGGTGATAGGATGAAATTTTTAGAAAATATCAATAAAGAAGAATATGAAGCTTTCGTAAAAAATAGTCCTTTTGGACACTTTATGCAAAGTTATGATTTTGGACAGATTAGAAAGCAAAAAAACTTTACAGCTCATTATGTTGGGATGAAAGATGGGCATAAGTTAGTTTGTACAGCTTTATTATTAGAGAAAAAGCTCCCTTTTCATTATTGTTACTTTTACTGTCCGAGAGGTTATGTCATTGATTTTTCTAATCGGGATCTTGTAAAAACATTTACATCAGAATTACGTAAATTTGCTAAAAAAAAGAAAGCTATTTTTATCAAAATTGATCCGGCTATTAAGTTACATAATTTAGATAGTGATGGAAATGTTAAAGAAGAGGTAAATAATTATGATTTGGTGGAATTTTTAAAAAAGAATGGATATCGACATTTGGGATATAATGTAGGGTTTGAACATGAACAACCACGTTTTACATTTCGAATTCCATTAACACAATCTTTCGATACAATTTATCAAAGAATGCACCCTACGACTAAAAAAATATTAAATAAAGGAAATCAATATCAATTAGAAATTTATAAGGGAAATGAAAAAGATTTAGATGATTTTTATCTTACTATGAAAGAAACAAGTAAACGTGAAGGAATTGTTCAAGCACCACTTTCTTATTATCGTTCTTTTTATCAAATTTTTCATCATGATCATATGAGTGATTTGTATATTGTTAAAGCCGATCCAAAAAAATTAAAACAAGTAATGCAAAAAAAAATAGAAAAAGTAACTCAAGAAATAACTAAGTTGGAAACTACAACCACCAAGAATAAAGATAAAGCACAAAATAAATTGTACGATTTAAAAAAACAGTTAGAAAAACTAAATAAAGATAATATTGCTATTCAAGCTTTAGGTAATGAAAAAATTGTTTTATCTAGTATTATTACTGTCAAATATGGTAATGGTGTATGGACTGTTCATGGCGGTAATAATTCACAATTAATGTGGTTAAATGCTAATTATTTGTGTTATTATACCATTTTAAAAGATGCTTATGATGAAGGTTATCAATGGTTAGATTGCTTTGGAGCTTCTGGTATTGCTAATCCTAAATCATCTGATCCGATTTTTGGACTTCACTTTTTCAAAAAGAGATTAGGTGGCGAATATATTGAGTTTATCGGTGAATTTGATTTCATTGTTCATCCTTTCTTATATTGGTTTTTTATTACATTTATCCCTATTCATCGTTGGATTGCTAAGAAAAAAGGGAAAAAAAACTAAACGCAAAAGAAAACGTTTAGTTTTTGTGTGGTTGTAACTTTGTTTTAATTTTATTTATCATCTTATCCCCTAAAACATCATTTAGTAAATGAAGACGATATGCTACTACGAAATAAACGCCTGCTCCTATTAAAGTGTAAATGACAACAAGTATAAGGCTCTTTAATCTAGAAGCTACTGTCAGTGGCAAAATGAATTGTAGTAAAAATATAGTTAATATCATTGCTACATCAGCTAATAAAATCTTTCCTAGTAATTTAATTGTTGGTTGATAACTGACTTTACATTTTTTATGTAGAAAATAAAGACATAAGATTATACCAAGACCATATCCTAGGATAGTAGCAGTAATGGCACCATAAACGGCAGGTAATCCTATCTTATAAAAGGCATTCATTAGTAAAACATTACAACTTAATTTAATGGTAACACCAGTTATTAAAGAGATAAATACTTCTTTATAATATTTTAATACTTGAACAATAGAAGCCAATGTTGTATAAGTAGAAATAACAAGTGCAACAAAGATGAAATAAGAGATAATGGATGGTCCAATGGATGATTTACTACCATAGAATACATTCCATACTGGTGTTGATAACATAGATAGTCCAATTGTCATTGGTAAAGATATTAATAGTAGTATTTGTAAGGTTTGATTTATTTTATGGTGAACATCTTTTTGATCACCTTTTACAGCGCTAGCAGTTAAATTTGGAATTAAACTAATGATCATTCCTGTTGATACGGATACAATAATCATATTTAATTTACTTCCCCATGTTGAAATAACACTCATAACATTTTCTGCTTGTGCTGTTTTGTAGCCGATATCATTGACTAATGTTTTAACAATTGTTGTCATATCAATGAAATCATAGGCGGATTTGAAAATATCTATCATAATGAATGGTAATGCATACCAAAATATTTTCTTTAAAATGCTTTTGGTGGTGATTTGTGGTTCTTCTACTTGTAATGGTTTTTCTTTTAATTGTGCTTTATTCTTATGCATTTTTTCAATTAAGTAGAAATAAGCAATTAAGGCTCCAAAGGTTGCTCCAAAGACAGCAATTCCTACAGCTGTTGTTAATGATAGATGAAAAACATGTAATGCTACAAAAGACCCAATAATAATTAAGAATACTCTTGCCACTTGTTCTACAACCTGGCTAATGGATGATGGAGTAATAAATTTATGTCCTTCTAAATATCCTCTACAAATACTTAAATTTGGAACAATTAGTATAGCTGTTGCGATTACGCGAATTACAAATGTAACATCGGCAATAGTATTACCACCTTTTAAGTCACCTAGAATTGCAGTTGCAATATTTGGAGCAAAAATAAATAATAAAATAAATATTGTAACACCTAAAATTGCGGCTAATCTTTTTCCTAATTTAAATGCTCTTTCTTTAACATTATAATAACCTAAAGTTTGATATTCACTAATGATTTTACTAACAGCATTGGGAATTCCAGCACAAGATAAGGATTGGAAAAGAGTATAGATTGTATAAGCATATCCATACAGTGCTCCTCCTTTTTCACCAATAATAGCATAAAAGGGAATTACATATAACATTCCTAATATTTTACTTCCGACGATTCCCATTGTGGCAATAAAAGCTCCATTTAAAAATGAATTTTCTTTCATCTTTTTATTTTTTTTCATCTATTGACCTCCAAATCTTTTATTATCATACCACAATTCGATCTGAATAGACAACTATTTGCTCACATAGATAATCATCGCCGAAAAGCAATAAATTTGTTCTTCTCCTTGTGCAAAACAACTAACTGTATATTTAATATCCATAATATCTGTTTCTAATGTTTGTAAAAAGTCATTCATGGCATTTTGTAGATCTTGTTCATCTTCAAAATCAAATATTTTTACTTTCATATATATCACCAAAATTACTATATAAGAAGCATTAGGAAGTAAATTGTCGAAAATTCTTTACATAATTTTAAACTTTTTTAGCATATTACTAGTAGGAGGACTTATGGAAGAGGAAGAATTATTACAACACATCTATCAAGATGCAGCAATGGGAAAATATACCCTTGAAGTTTTAACAAAGGATTTAAAAGAAAAAGATAATAAGTTAAAGGGAGCTATTGAGGATATTTTAAAAGAATATGAATCATTTTTTAAAACTAGTAAAAATTATCTTTTAGAAAAGAAAAAAGAGCCAAAGGAAAAAAATATTTTAGCAAAAATGGGTGCTTCTATGGGAATTCATAAAGAAGTGAAAAGTGATAATAGTGATGCTTCTATTGCAGAAATGTTAATTCAAGGAATTTCTATGGGAAGTTTAGAAATGGAAAAGAAACTAAAAGCTTATGATAAAGAAATTGATAAGAAATATCAAAAATTAACAGATGATTTTTTGACTTTTCAACAAAATGCTATTGAAAAATTAAAAGCTTATTTATAATAAGAAAACAACTAATCAAAAGTGATCAGTTGTTCTTTTTTATTTTACAACAATATTAACGATCTTATTTTTAATAATGATGACTTTGACAATTTCTTTGCCTTCCGTATGATGTTTTACATTTTCAGCAGTTAAAGCTTTTTCTTTGATTGCTTCTTCGGTTTCGTTTTGATTAATTGTAATAGTTGCTCTAACTTTACCATTGACTTGAACTGCAATTGTTTTTTCTTCTTCTACCACTTTATTTTCATCATATTCTGGCCATTTTGATTGGCAAAGTGAATCTCCTAGTTGATATTGTTCATTTAATTCTTCTGTTATGTGTGGAGCAATTGGATTTAACAATATTAATAGTAGTCGATAATCTTCTGTTGTTATTGTTGTTTGTGCTTCTAAGGTGTTTAACATAATCATTAAAGCAGAAACTGCTGTATTAAATTTTAATGTTAAAATATCATCTGTTACTTTTTTAATTGTCTTATTGGCAAGTACTTCATTTGTGATTTTACCAGGTACTATTTTTTCTCCTAATCTTACAATTCTATCTAGAAATTTAGCACATCCTCTTAGAGAATCAGTACTCCAAGAAGCATCTTGTTGATAATCACCAATAAACATTTCATAAGTTCTTAGCGCATCTGCTCCATAATCTTTGACAATATCATCTGGATTAATGACGTTTCCTTTTGATTTACTCATTTTTTCACCATTAGATCCTAAAATCATACCATGGCTTACTCTTGTCCAGATCATTTCTTTATTTGGTACTAATCCAAAATTATATAACATTTGAACCCAGAATCTAGCATATAATAAGTGTCTTGCTGTATGTTCCATACCACCATTGTACCAATCTACTTTGTTCCAATATTTCATGGCTTCCATAGAGGCAAATTCGTTTTGGTTATGTGCATCCATAAATCTTAAGAAATACCAACTAGATCCTGCCCATTGTGGCATTGTATCTGTTTCTCTTTTGGCATCAGCACCACACTTTGGACATTTACAATTTACCCAATCTGTTATTTTTGCTAATGGACTTTCTCCAGTATCGGTTGGTTCATATTCTGCAACATCTGGCAATAATAATGGCAAGTCTTTTTCATCCATTGGTACCCAACCACAGTGTGGACAAGAAATCATTGGAATTGGTTCTCCCCAAAATCTTTGTCTTGAAAAAATCCAATCTCTCATTTTATAGTTATTTACTTTTCTAGCAATTTTTTGATTGATTAGTTTTTTTGTTATTGCTTCTTTGGCTTCTTCTACAGTCATACCTGTAAATTCTTCAGAATTGATTAACTTGCAAGATTTTCCTAGATAGTCTTGTTTTTCAAAGGCTTTATTTTCATCTGTTGATCCATCTATTACTGTTATCATTTCTAGATTATGTGCTTTTGCATATTCATAATCTCTTTGATCATGACTTGGTACGGCCATTACTGCACCGGTACCATAGGTTCCAAGTACAAAATCTCCTAAAAAGATTGGTACTTCTTTTCCTGTAATTGGATGAATTGCTTTGATTCCTTTTACTTCTACACCACTTTTTTCTTTATTTAATTCTGTTCTTGCCATTGTTGATTTTTGAGCTGTTTTTTGAATATACTCTTCTACTTCTTCTTTATTTTCTACTCTTGGCATTAATTCTTTTATAAGTTTTCCATCTGGGGCGATAACGAAGAAGGTAATTCCATATACTGTTTCTATGCAAGTGGTAAAGATAGAAAATTTTCCGCCTCCTACGATGTTAACATCTAATTCTACACCTGAACTTTTGCCGATCCAATTAATTTGTCCTAATTTTACTCTTTCAGCAAAGTTTGTATCTTTTAAACCATCTAATAGACTTTCAGCATAATCGCTCATTCTTAACATCCACTGACTTTTTTCTTTTTGAACGACAGTTGTACCGCAACGTTCACAAACGCCTCCTGCACTATCTTCATTTGATAATACCGTTTTACAAGTTGGACACCAATTCACTGGCATGGTTGCTTTATAAGCCATTCCATGTTTGTAAAATTGTAAGAATTGCCATTGTGTCCATTTATAATAATCGGGATCGGTTGTAGAAAATTCCCTACTCCAATCGAAAGAAAAACCTAATTTTTTCATTTGTGCTTTAAAATTAGTGATATTTTCTTTGACAGCTTGACGTGGATGAATATGATTTTTGATAGCATATTGTTCTGCTGGTGCTCCAAAAGCGTCAAACCCCATTGGAAATAGCACATTATATCCTTGCATTCTTTTCATTCTAGCCATAGCATCGTGTGCCGTATAGCTTCTAACGTGTCCTACATGCAATCCTGCTCCTGATGGATATGGAAATTCTACTAGGATATAATATGGGTTTTTTCCTTCGTTTTTGGTTTCAAATGTTTTATGATCATTCCAATATTTTTGCCATTTTGCTTCTACTTTACTAAAATTATACATTTTGACAACATCCTTTCTTTTTATAAATTGTTCCAACAATAGAGTAACTAACTAAAATAACAACAAAAATTGCTAAAAATGCTACTGCTAGTTGTAAATACATATTGTTTAATAATGATACAATTGTGACTACTAAAGAAATATCTAATGCGCTTACTAAGCTGACAATATTTAGCAGTCGTTTATAATTCACTTTATTTAAATTTAAATGATAGCGATTTTCCAAATATTGTACTTCTATTGGTTTTTTCCTTCGTTTATCTTTTTTACATTTCCTAACTAGTAATAATTCATAAATAATAAATATGAATAAAAATGTTAGAATAAACAATTCAATTTGTAATTTCATAAATCCCTCCTAAAACAAAAAAATTCGTCTTTCATATAAGGACGAATTATCGCGGTACCACCTTACTTCATAGATTCCTATGCAGCTTTCAAGAGTTAACGATCTTACCCGAAGATATTTTTTTAATTGTCAAGTTCAATTTGCTTCTTTACTTGTTTTCATCAACCACAAGCTTTCTTGAAAAGAAAACATAATTTACTACTACAATTGATATCTAGCATTTATTATACGCCGTTCTTATTAAGGATGCAAGAAAAATTTTGGTTACATTGTGTTAGATATTTTTTCGTTAGTATATTTTATTTTTCTAAGTTGTTGCTTTAGTTCTTTAGATATTTCTATGATCTTATAAGAAGTATAATCATCTTTTGCACAACCAGCACTATCTATTACTTCAATATTAGTTAATGTTTTGTCATCTTCAATAAAATCTCCTTTTATACCTTCGACATCATTACTATCAAATGAAGTATGAAGATGACCTATTATATAGGTAATATTACTATCGTTATATTTTTTCCATAAATTAATATCATTTTTCAAATTATTTTTTTCAAAAGGATAAGGTGCGTTTTCATCATTAATTAGATAGTGACATAAAATATATTTTCTCTTTAGATTAGGGTTTTCATATTTTATGTTTATTTCATAATATAATGGGCAATTTTTTATATAATTCATTTCTGTTTTTGTTAATGATTCTTTTAATGATTTATAATATTCTTTTTCTTTTTCAGAAATAGAAGAATTAATATCTGTTCCTTTTAGTAAATAGATTTCATGATCACCTAAAACAGATTTAACATGATTATTTATCAATAGATCTATACATTCTTTAGAATTTTTACCTATACCAATGGTATCACCTAAGCATATTATTTCATCTATATTTTGCGTTTTAATATCATTTAATATTGCTTCTAAGGCTTCTAAATTGCTATGTATATCTGTTATAATGGCAAAACGTTTTTTCATAAGTTCCTCCTTTTTCATTACTATTTAACAATTACCATAACACTTTCACTTTGTCAATGCTATCACAATCTTTTATTTTAGAGTGACTATGAGATACAGGATACATTGTGATAATTTGTTTCGTATTTGGAATTGTCTCTACTTTTAAGTGGTTAAATAAACTAGTATTATATTTATATAAATAAACATCTGATAAGTGATTACTTTTTCCTTCTAGATTTTTCTCATCGACGCTATCTTTTAGATAATGAAATAGAATAGATGCTTCTTTACTTGATTCAAATAGACTTCCTTGTTGTTTCGTTGGTAATGGAGAATCTATACAATGTCTTAATTTTATATATCGTAGAGCAAAACTTGGATCATATTCTAAATAGGAAAGCTCCATATAGCCTCGGATATTTTCTGGTAAGTCTACACTTTTATCAAATTTATGTAAATATATCGCTGCTAGTCTTTGAAAATTTTCAAGTCCTAGTTGCTTTAATTCTTCTTGATTAGCATCGGTAAGAGATTGATATAAGTCAATAGCAGCTTCATAATTTTTCTCTCTTATGTAAAGTTGTAGTAAGTTTTTATAATTTACTCCTTGAAATCCATTACATTCTTCTAATACATCAATTGCTTCTTGATAAAGGCGTAGGTTTGTTAATACATTTGCATAATCTCTTGCAATTCCATCATCTGTTGGATATTGTTGATATAAATCTAGTAATATTGTTTTAGCTAAATTCCAATTCCCATTCATGATTTGTTCTTTTGCTACTTGATAAGATTGTATTCTTGCTTTAGTTTTGGAAGCTTGATAAGCGTTTTTCTTTTGTTGATATGTTTTTTTCATTTTTTCCTCCTTAAGCATTCTTTATTTTATCATTTCCTAGTCAAAAAAAGAAGCATTATTTTGCTTCTTCACTCATTAATTTTAAGATAACCATTGGAGCATTATCTCCACGTCTTTCTTCTAATTTAAACATTTGCGTATATCCACCATTACGAGTTACATAACGTGGAGCAAGTTCGTTAAATACTTTGTTAACAACTTCTTTATCATTATGTACAAATGCTAATGCTCTACGACGATCACCAAGACTTCCTTTTTTACCATAAGTAATCATTCTATCAACCATTTTACGAACTTCTTTAGCTCTTGTTTCAGTTGTTGTAATTTGTTCGTTCATAATTACTTGCTTTGTAAGCGTTGCTAACATACTTCTTCTGTGCTTATTATCTACGCCTAATTTTCTATATGCCATTCGTTGTTCCTCCTTCTAATCATCATCTCTTAGATCAAGACCTAAATCTTTAATCTTATCTAATACTTCTTTTAATGATTTCTTTCCCAAATTGCGGATTTTCATCATATCGTTTTCACTCTTGTTAACTAAATCTTGTAATGTATGAATTCCTGCTCTTTTTAAGCAATTATAAGCTCTAACAGAGAAATCTAAATCTTCAATAGATGTTTCTAAAGCTTTTGTTTTTGGATCTTCTGTTTTTTCGATCATCATTCCACTCATGTCTGTAATATCACTTAGATTTGTTAATAATGTGAAATGTTCAATTAATATTTGAGAGGCTAGAGCAATAGATTCTTCTGGTTTGATAGAACCATTTGTCCACACTTCTAATACTAACTTATCATAACTTTCGTCTTGACCAACACGAGCGCTATCAACATTGAAAGAGACGCGTTCAATTGGTGAATAGATAGAGTCAATTGCGATGTAACCTTTTTTCTTTGCATCGTTCATGGCTTTAAAGTCTTCACTTTTAACATAACCACGACCGTTTGTTACAAGCATTTCGATTGCAAGATGCCCACCTTTTGCAACGTTTGCAATCACATGATCTTTATTAATTACTTCTACATCTGCATCACAGATGATATCTCCTGCTGTAACTGTTCCTTCTTCTTTAATATCTAAGGTTACAATTTTATTTTCTTCTGTATGATTTTTAATAACAACACCTTTTAGATTTAGGATGATTGTTGTTACATCTTCTACTACACCATCTAGTGTTTGAAATTCATGAAGTGCACCTTCAATTTTTACGGCACTAATGGCACTTCCTGGTAATGATGATAACATAACACGTCTTAATGCATTACCAATTGTTGTACCAAATCCTCTTTCTAATGGTTCAAGTTCAAATTTTCCATAGAAATTGCTTTCTACGTAATCTGTAATTTTGTAAATTGGTTTTTCAAATTCTAACAAATTGCTAACCTCCTTTTATTATCCACGTGGTCTCTTTGGTGGACGACAACCATTATGTGGAATTGGTGTTACATCATTAATTGCTGTAACTTCTAAACCAGCAGTTTGTAATGAACGAATTGCTGTTTCACGACCTGGTCCTAAGCCTTTAACATAAACTTCTACTTTTCTCATTCCAAGATCATAGGCTGCTTTTCCTGCTTGTTCTGCAGCCATTCCAGCAGCAAATGGAGTTGATTTTTTGCTACCTTTAAAACCTAAAGCTCCACTAGAAGCCCAACTAATAGCATTACCTTCTTTATCTGTAATTGTTGTAATGGTATTATTAAATGTTGAATGAATATGTGCTATACCTTCTGGTACATTCTTTTTTACACGTTTTTTTCTTGTTTTATAAGCCATAATCTAACCTCCTTTACTATACTTTCTTCTTATTTGCTACGGTTTTACCTTTACCCTTACGAGTTCTAGCATTACGGTTTGTTCTTTGTCCTCTTACTGGAAGACCTTTTTTGTGACGTGATCCTTCATAAGAATTAATTTCCATTTTTGTTTTGATGTTCATACTAACTTCGCGGCGTAAATCACCTTCTGTTAAGTGTTTGTTTATTTCATCACGAAGAGCAATTAATTCTTCTTGTGTTAGATCTCCTGCTTTTTTTATTGGTTCTACTTTTGCGTTTTTACAAATTTTAGCAGCTAACTTTCTACCAATTCCATAAATATAAGTAAGTGAAATTACGATATGTTTATCATTTGGAATATCTACACCTTTAATACGTGCCATACATTAAACCTCCTTATTAACCTTGTCTTTGTTTGTGTTTTGGATTTTCACAAATTACTCTTATTGTCCCTTTTCTTCTTACAATTTTGCATTTAGGACATCTTTTCTTTACTGATGCTTGTACTTTCATTTTATCTCTTCCTTTCATTTACGATAGGTAATACGCCCACGTGTTAAATCATAAGGTGATAGTTCTATCATTACGGTATCTCCTGGTAAGATGCGAATGTAATTCATTCGTATTTTACCAGAAACGTGAGCTTCCACAATGTGTCCATTTTCTAGTTGAACTTTAAACTTACCACCTGGTATAATTTCTAGAACTTTACCATCAATTTCAATAACATCATCTTTTGCCATCTTTTCACTCTCCCGTTAATATTTCTACACCATCACTTGTTACTGCAACTGTGTGCTCAAAGTGTGCTGCATAAGAGCCATCATCTGTTATAATTGTCCAATCATTATCATCTACATAAATATCAGGACTACCCAATGTTAACATAGGTTCTATTGCGATTACCATACCTTCTCTTAACTTTGGTCCTGTTCCTTTTTTTCCATAGTTTGGTACATCTGGTTCTTCATGAACATCCGTTCCTACACCATGACCAACTAATTCTTTTACAATACCTAGATGATGAGAGGTGGCTGATGCTTCAATTGCTGCTGCAATATCACCAATTCTTGCTCCTGGTTTTACTTGTTTTATTCCTTCGTATAAGGCTTGCTCTGTATATTTCATCAATTGTTTATTTTCATCGGTGATCTCTCCAACTGCATAAGTCCATGCAGAATCACCATGATAGCCCTTATAGCAAGCACCAATATCAATAGAAATAATATCACCATTTTTTAATTTACGATCACTTGGAAATCCATGTACTACTTCTTCATTAACACTAATGCATAATGCAGTTGGAAATCCCTCATATCCTTTAAAAGATGGCGTTGCACCTTTAGAACGAATAAATGCTTCGGCTAATCTATCTAATTCTTTGGTTGCTATTCCTTCTTTTATATATGGTTTTAAGTATTGATGTGTTTCATATACAATGTGACCAGCAATTCTTAGTAAATCTATTTCTCGTTTACTTTTAATGGTAATCATTGATTTTTCTCTCCTTTTAATACATTGACAATTCTTTGATGAACCTCTTCAACAGCCCCTTCGCCATTGATAGTATATAGTACACCTTTTTCATTATAATAGTCAAGTAAAGGCTTGGTTTTTTCAAGATATAATTGATAACGATTCTTAAATGATTCAATGTTATCATCATTTCTTTGCTTTAAACGTCCTTGGCAATTATCACAAGTTGATTCTTGTTGTGGTTTTTCATTTTCAGAATTTAAATTATAAACAGCACCACAATTTTCACAAATTCTTCTACCTGTAATTCTTTTTTCTAATATTTTTTCATCAATATCTAAAACAATAACATAACCTAATGTTTGGTTCAATCTTTTTAATATTTCATCGTATTTTTGTGCTTGTTCTACATTACGAGGAAAACCATCTAAGATATATCCTTGTTTACAATCGGTTTTTGCTAGACGTTCTTCTAGTAAATCATACATAATATCATCGCGTACTAATGAACCAGTTGATATAATTTCTCTAATATAGCTTCCCATTTCACTATCTTCATTAGCGACTGTTCTTAAAATATCCCCTGTTGAAATGTGTGGTAAATGGAATGCTGATTCGATTAAAGCACTTTGCGTCCCCTTGCCAGCGGCAGGAGGAGCTATAAATATAATGTTTTTCATCGTCTTTTATAGCCCTTCTTATAATTTCTAGAAAGAAGACTTCCTTCTATTTGTTTGTATGTTTCTAAGGCAACACCTACAACAATTAGTAATCCTGTTCCGCCAATACTTACACTGGTTGGAAGGCTTGTTACGTTAGAAAATATAATTGGTAAAGCGACAATAAATGTTAGGAATACAGATCCTAAACATGTCACTCTTGTTAGAATTTTTCCTAAATATTTCTTTGTTTCTTCTCCAGGTCTAATTCCTGGAATATAACCACCTTGTTCTGATAAGTTTTTAGCAAATTCATCTGGTTTAAATACCATATATGTATAAATAAATCCGAATAGGAAAATAAATAATACATAAATTAGGAAGCCAACTGGTGTTGTATACGTTAAATATTTTTGAACGAATACACTGAATGCTTCTTTATTGATTAATTGAGCAATTAAACCTGGAATTGCCATTAAACTAGATGCAAAAATAACTGGAACAACACCTGCTGTATTTACTTTAATCGGTACATAAGATGCAGCATTATTTCCAAACGCACCTGATTTATTAGCATATTGAATTGGAACTTTTCGTTCTGCTTCTTGTACGTAAATAACACCTACAATAATAGCAAAATAAATAATGACGAAAAGTAAAAACTTAACAATACCAAATGCAATTGCTTGTGTTGTCCCACTCATGACTACTAGTCCTTGAAAAGCATCAATAAACATTTGTGGTAATGTAGCAATGATACCTGCCATAATGATTAAGCTTAGTCCATTACCAATACCTTTTTGTGTCATCTGATCTCCTAACCATAATAGTAAGGATGTACCAGCTGTTAAAATAACAGAGACATATAAATATTCACTAGCTCCTGCAGTTTTTCCTAAAAACATGAAAGAAAAGGCATAGCCTTGAATAAAGGCAAATAGTATTCCAAGATATCTTGATATTTGATTGATCTTTTGACGACCAACGTGCCCCTCTTTTGATAATTCTTGAAAATATGGCACAATTTCTTGTAACAATTGCATAAAGATGGTTGCCGTGATATAAGGCATAACTCCTAAGGAAAAAATAGAAAAATTCTTTAAAGCTCCACCGCCCATGGAGTTAATTAGTTCTAGGAATCCTAGATTTTTGGTTATACTTTGCGTACCAGGAACTTGGATTGTTGTACCAATGATAAATATCGCTAGACACACCATCGTAAAACCAATTCTTTTTAAAAGATCTCTATTTGTCGGCTTCGTTAATTGCTTGAATAGAGAAACCATTTTAGATCACCTCGGCTTTACTTCCTGATTCGTTAATTTTTTCAAGTGCAACTTTTGAGAATTTATGTGCTTGAATTGTTAACTTCTTGTCTAATGTTCCTTCTCCTAATACTTTAATACCTGCTAATTGTTTTTTTACTAGTCCTGTTTCTTTTAATAAAGCAGGTGTTACAACAGTACCGTCAGCGAAATGATTCAAATCACCAACATTGATAACTGCATATTCTTTTTTAAATATATAATTACTAAATCCTCTTTTTGGAAGACGTCTATATAGTGGTAATTGTCCACCTTCGAATACCGGTCTTACTCCACCACCACTACGAGCGTTTTGACCTTTTTCACCACGACCTGATGTTTTACCAAGTCCTGATCCAGATCCACGTCCTACACGTTTTTTAGCAGTAGTAGCTCCAGGATTTTTTGCTAACTCATGTAACTTCATTATCCTAACATCTCCTCTACTGTTTTTCCACGAAGTTTTGCTACTTCTTCTGGTGTTTTTATACTTTTTAAGCCATTCATTGCAGCTTGTGCCATATTTAGTTTTGTTCTAGCACCTAATGATTTAGATACAACATCACGTACTCCAGCTAATTCTAAAACAGCACGAACGCTACCACCAGCAATGATTCCAGTACCTTCTTTAGCAGGTTTTAACATAACACGTGCAGCTCCAGAAATTCCCGTTGCTTCATGTGCAATTGTTCTACCATCCATAAGAGTAACTGTAATCATATTTTTGTTGGCATCTTGAATTGCCTTTTTAATTGCATCAGGTACTTCAGCAGCCTTACCGGTACCTAAACCAACATGTCCTTTACGATCTCCAACAACAACAACTGCTGAGAAACGACGTTGACGTCCACCTTTGTTAACTTTAACAACACTTTTAACTTGAACGACTACTTCTTCTAACAATTTTTCTTTGGAATCTGTTGTTTGTTTTTGCATTTTTACCCTCCTTAGAACTCTAATCCATTTTCACGTGCAGCATCGGCTAGTGCTTGTACACGACCATGATATAGGTATCCACCTCTATCAAATACTACTTTGGTAATGCCTTTTGCTTTTGCTTTAGTAGCAAGGCTAGCACCTACTTTTTTTGCTGCCTCGATATTTGATCTATTTGTTAAAGCTAGATCTTTATCAAGTGAAGAAGCAGATACTAAAGTAGTTGCACTTTCATCATCAATGATTTGTGCATATATTCCTGTATTAGAACGAAATACGCTTAATCTTGGAACAGCTTCTGTTCCATGAAGTGTTGTTCTAATACGAGCATGACGAACTTCACGCATGCTATTTCTTGATTTTTTGTTAATCATAATTTACTCTCCTTCCTTATGCAGCTTTCTTTCCTTCTTTACGTCTAATATGTTCGTCTTTATAACGAATACCTTTTCCTTTATATGGTTCTGGTTGACGTACTTTTCTAACATTAGCAGCAAATTCTCCGATTAATACTTTATTAATTCCTTTGATTGTGATTTCAGTATTACTTGGTGCTTCAACGGTAAGCCCTTCAGGAATTACCATTTCTACTGGATGAGAATAACCAGCATTAATTACTAATGTATTGCCTTTTACATTAAAACGATATCCAACACCAACAATTTCTAGTCCCTTCTCATATCCTGTTGTAACTCCAACAATCATATTTTGAAGAAGTGCATTCATTGTTCCATGCATTGCTTTCGCTGCTTCGTTAGCTCTTTCTAATGTAATGATGTTATCTTCTTGTTTCATTGTGATATCTTTTAACATTTTTTGAGTCAAGCTTCCCTTTGGGCCAGTTACTGTTACAATACCATTAGCTTGTTCAATAGTAACTCCTGCGGGAACTTCAATTTTACGATTTCCAATACGGCTCATTTTAACACCTCCTTATATTTTACCAAACATAAGCTAAAACTTCGCCACCAATATTTAACTTTCTAGCCTGTTTATCTGTCATAATTCCTTTAGAAGTTGATAATATTGCAATACCAAGTCCATTTAATACTTTAGGAATTTCATCATTTTTAGCATAAACTCTAAGTCCTGGTTTTGAGATTCTCTTAAGTCCTGTAATAACTCTTTCTTTATTTTCACCATATTTTAGGGTAAGAGTGATCATACCTTGTACATCATTCTTATCTACTTTATAGTCAGCAATAAATCCTTCATCTTTTAAGATTTTTGCAATTTCTATTTTCATATTTGATGCAGGAACATTAACTTCTTGATAACGCATTTGATTTGCATTACGGATTCTTGTTAACATATCTGCAATTGGATCTGTAACGACAGCCATAATATCCTCCTTCCTTTTACCAGCTTGATTTTTTAACGCCTGGTATTTGTCCTTTATAAGCCAATTCACGGAAGCAAATACGGCAGATACCAAATTTGCTCATAACGGCATGTGGTCTACCACAACGTGAACAACGAGTATATTCACGCACTTTGTATTTTGGCTTTCTTTTTTGTTTTACAATCATACTTTTTTTTGCCATTTTTATCCTCCATTACTTTCTAAAAGGAATTCCAAGTCCATTTAATAAATCGTAAGCTTCTTCATTGGTTTTAGCAGTAGTAACAAAAATAATATCCATTCCACGTACTTTTACAATTTCATCATAATTAATTTCTGAGAAAATTAATTGTTCTTTAATTCCTAAGGTATAATTTCCACGTCCATCAAAAGATTTTGGATTTACACCACGAAAATCACGAACTTGTGGTAGAGAAATTGAAATTAGTTTATCTACAAAATTGTACATATTATCTGCACGTAGTGTTACTTTACAACCAATGCTTTGTCCTTCACGGATTTTAAATCCAGCGATTGATTTTTTTGCTTTTGTAATGACTGGTTTTTGACCTGAAATTTTTGCAAGATCACTTACTGCTGCATCTAATAATTTAGAATTGGTAGTAGCATCACCAACACCCATGTTAATAATTACTTTTTCTAACTTAGGTACTTCCATTACAGATTTATAATTATATTTACTCATTAAACTTGGCATTACTTCTTTTAGATATTTTTCTTTTAGGCGGTCCATATATTTACCCTCCTTCCACTAGTCAAGTACTTCTTTTGATTTAGTACTGATTCTTACTTTTTTATTATTTTTATCAATGGTATGTCCTATTCTTGTTCCTTTTTTTGTTTTTGGATCAACAATCATCACATTAGATACATGAATTGGTGCTTCTACTTCTAGGATTCCACCTGATTCTTGTCCGTTTCCTTTTTGATGTTTATGAACAATATGAACACCCTCAACAATTACTTTGTCTTCATTTCTTAGAGTTTTAATGATTTTGCCTGTTTTTCCTTTATCAGCTCCAGAAATGACAACAACCTTGTCTCCTACTTTTAACTTCATATTTTCCTCCTTATAGTACTTCTTTCGCAAGTGATACTATCTTCATATAATCTTTTTCACGAAGTTCACGTGCTACTGGTCCAAAAATACGAGTTCCTACTGGACTTTTATCATCACGAATAATTACACATGCATTGTCATCAAACTTGATGTAGCTTCCATCTTCACGTCTTACACCTTGTTTAGAACGAACAATTACTGCTTTTACCACTTTGCCTTTTGGCATAGGTGAATTAGGAATTGCATTTTTTACAGTAGCTACTACTACATCGCCAATATTTGCAGTCTTACGATGACTACCGCCAAGACAACGAATGACAAGTACTTCACGTGCACCAGAATTATCAGCAACTTTTAATCTACTTTCTTGTTGTAACATAGATTACATCCTCCTTCTATCTAGAGTTATAGAATAACTGCTTCTTTTATAATTTCTTTTAAGTAGAAATGTTTTGTCTTAGAAATTGGTTTTGTTTCTACAATTCTAACAACATCTCCAACTTTTGCTTTATTACTTTCATCATGAACACTATATTTCTTAGATGATTTTACTCTTTTGTGATATAGTGGGTGCATTTTATGTGTTTCTACTAATACAGTAATGGTTTTATCATTAGATGCACTGACTACTTTACCTACTAATTCATGCGCTTTTTTGTTTTCCATAAAATCTTCCCTCCTAATCAACTTTCGTTTCACTTTCACGTTCTTTTAAAACGGTTTTTAGTCTTGCTACGGTGTGTCTTAAATCTCTAATACGTGAAGGTTTTTCTAAATTACCTGTTGCTTGTTGAAAACGTAAGTTGAATAGTTCTTCTTTACTATCTTTTAACTTTTCTAATATTTCTTCGTTAGAAAGTTCTCTAATTTCTTTTACCTTCATTATTTTTCACCACCATTTTCTTTTTTTACAAATTTTGTGGCAATTGGTAACTTATGACTAGCAAGGCGCAATGCTTCACGTGCAACTTCTTCACTAACTCCTGCTATTTCAAACATGATTTTGCCTTCTTTAACGACAGCTACCCATTCTTCTACGTTACCTTTACCTTTTCCTTGACGTGTACCAATTGGTTTTTTTGTTAATGGCATGTGTGGGAAAATGTTTATCCATACTTTACCACCACGTTTCATATAACGAGTCATTGCAACACGTGCAGCTTCGATTTGGTTTGCTGTAATCCAAGCACCTTCTTTGGCTTGTAATCCATATTCTCCAAAATGAAGTTCTAAATTACCTTTTGATTTGCCTTCGTAAGGTAATCTATGTACACGACGATATTTTGTTCTTGATGGAATTAACATATTAATTACCTCCTTTAGCCTTTTTATTATTTAAAATTTCACCTTTGTAAATCCATACTTTTACACCAATTTTTCCAAATGTAGTATCTGCTTCACTTGTGGCATAATCTACATCTGCTCTTAATGTATGTAATGGAATTGTTCCTTCAGTATATCCTTCGCTTCTTGCCATATCAGCACCACCTAAGCGTCCAGATACTTGTGTTTTAATACCTTTTGCTCCAGCTTTCATTGCATTGCGAATTGCACGTTTTTGTGCCATTCTGAATGATGCTCTGTTGCTGATTTGGTTAGCGATTGAATCTGCTACTAATTGTGCATTGATATCTGCTTTTTTAATGTCAACAATTGAAATTTGTATATCTTCTCCAATGGCTTTAGACATTGCTTTTCTAAGTTTTGTGATTTCTTCACCACCACGACCAATGATAACTCCTGGTTTAGATGTATGAATTGTTACTTCACATTTTTTTGTTGTACGTTCAATTTCTATTTTAGCAATTCCTGCGTTCTTTAAATTTTTATTAATATATTCACGTATTTTAAGATCGCGTGCTAATGTATCAGAAAAGTCTTTTTTGCCAGCGTACCATTTTGCTTCCCAATCTTTGTTGATACCAAGTCTAAGTCCATTTGGACTAACTTTCTGTCCCATTGTAGTTCCTCCTTATTTTTTTGCAGCCACTTTAATAATGATGTGACTTGTTCTTTTATCATTGTGTCCAATGCGTCCGCGAGAATCAAACATAGGTCTTTTATATACAGGGCCTGCATCAACTCTTGCTTCGCTAACATATAGATCTTCCATATTTAAACCATTATTATTAACAGCATTACTAATTGCTGAGTTCAACACTTTTTTTGTCATAACTGCTGCTTTTTTGTTGGTATTTTCTAAAATAGCAAGGGCCTCACTCACTTTTTTACCGCGAATTGTATCGATAACAAGACGAGCTTTGATAGGAGAGATCCGTTGCATTTTAGCAATCGCTTTTACTTCGTTTTCCATATTATATTCTCCTTTCTATAGTCCTTCCTATTTTTTCTTATCAGAACCATGTCCGCCACATTTACGTGTTAAGGCAAATTCTCCTAATTTATGTCCTACCATATCTTCAGTTACATAAACTGGAATGAATTCTTTTCCATTATGTACAGCAAATGTATGGCCAATAAAGTCAGGGAAAATTGTTGAACGGCGTGACCAAGTTTTAATTACTTCTTTTTTGCCATTTTTATTTAATTCTTGAACCTTTTTTAATAGTCTATCAAATACATAAGGTCCTTTTTTTAAACTTCTAGCCATTAAATCTCCTCCTATTTACTTCCACGACGACGTACAATAAATTTGTCAGTCTGTTTATTATTACGTGTTTTATAACCAAGTGCTGGTTTACCCCAAGGTGTAAGTGGTGCCTTGCGTCCGATTGGTGCACGACCTTCACCACCACCATGTGGATGGTCATTAGGGTTCATAACAGAACCACGAACCGTTGGACGAATGCCCATGTGACGTTTACGTCCTGCTTTTCCTAATTTTACTAAGCTGCTATCTTCGTTTCCAACTACACCAATAGTTGCCATACAAGTTCCAAGAACTTTTCTTTGTTCTCCACTTGCTAAACGAATCATAACATAATTTCCTTCACGACCTAGTATTTGTGCAGAGCTACCAGCACTACGTGCTAATTCTCCACCTTTTCCTGGGCGAAGTTCAATATTATGGATAGTTGTTCCTACTGGAATGTTCATAATTGGTAAAGCATTACCTACTTTGATGTCTGCATGTTCACCAGCTACAATTCTATCTCCTACTTTTAATCCTTTTGGAGCAATAATATATCTTTTTTCACCATCTAGATAATTTACTAAAGCAATATTAGCAGTTCTATTTGGATCATATTCAATACTTGCTACCACACCTTCGATATTCAATTTATTTCTTTTGAAATCAATGACACGATATTTGCGTTTTACACCGCCACCTTGATGACGAACAGTAATCTTACCTTGATTATTACGTCCTGCTTGTTTTTTTAATGTTTTAGTAAGACTTTTCGTTGGTGTAGATGATGTAATTTCTTCATTGATCAATGTACTCATTTTTCTACGTCCTGGTGTAGTAGGTTTATAATTTCTAATTGCCATTATGTTTCCTCCTTCTAACCAAGATCAATTTGTTGGCCTTCAGCTAATGTTACAATTGCTTTTTTATATCTGTTTGTAAGTCCACTATAACGTCCAACTCTTTTTTTCTTAGGTTTTACTTTAATTGTTCTAATTTCTTTTACATGTACTTTAAAGATTTTTTCAATTGCTTGTTTGATTTCTGTTTTGTTTGCTTTAGCATCTACTTTAAATACATATTGACCAATTTGGTTTTGGGCTCCACTTTTTTCAGTAATTACTGGTGCCTTAATAATTTCTAAGTACTTTGTATCCATTATTTAAGAGCCTCCTCTATTTTTGTTATCGCTTCACTTGTGAAGATAACAACATCAGCATTGATTATATCTAATACGTTTATTTCATAATCTGCTATTAATGCTACATTTCTTAAGTTGCGTGATGCTAAGATAACATTTTCTTCAAAAGCATCTACTACAAATAATACTTTTTTATCTTCAACATTTAATGTTTTTAGTAAAGAAAGCATTTCTTTTGTTTTAGGTGTTGCAAATGTTAATTCTTCTAAAACCATTACTTCATCAGCTTGTACTTTATGTGCTAAAGCACTCTTTAATGCTAGTTTTCTTTCTTTACGATTTTGTTTTTTACTGTAATCACGTGGTACTGGTGTTCCATATCTTCCACCGCCTACCCATTGTACAGCACGGATAGATCCTTGACGAGCATGACCAGTTGTCTTTTGAGCCCATGGTTTGCGTCCTCCACCACTTACTTCTGAACGATTTTTAGTAGAATGTGTTCCTTGTCTTAATGATGCTTGTGCTAAAATAATTGCATCATATAAAACTTTATCATTAGGGGTAATTCCAAACACTTCTTCATTTAATTTTAATTCTTTTACTTTTTCACCTTTAAGATCTAAAAGTTCTATCTTTTTCATGTTTTTCCTCCTTTCATCACAATTGTTTTATTTTTACCATTTACTGTTTGTGATGATTATTCTGACTTTTCAGTTGGTTGTTCTTGTGTTTCTTCTTGTGCTATTTCTTTAACTGTTTCATAAGTGATTAAGTCAGCTGCGGTATTTTTCTTACCAGGCTTTTTAACAGCTGTTTTAATAACAACTAAACCTTTTTTAGGTCCTGGTACATTACCTTTAATTAAAATTACATTGTTTTCTAAGTCAACTGCTACAACTTCTAAGTTTTGTACAGTTACTTTTACATTACCCATTTGTCCAGGTAATTTCTTACCTTTTAAGACGTGCATTGGTCTCATCGTTCCTAAAGAACCAACACCTCTATGATATTGTGATCCATGTCCCATTGGTCCACGGCTTTGGTTATAGCGTTTAATAACACCTTGGAAACCTTTTCCTTTACTGATTCCACTTACATCAACAATCTCTCCTGCTTCAAAAATATCAGCATTAAGTGTTTGTCCTAATGTGTACTCAGCAACATTAACTCCTCTGATTTCCTTTAAGAAGCGCTTAGGAGCAGTTTCTGCTTTTTTTAGATGTCCCATTTTTGGTTTTGAGCTTTTCTTTTCACTAACTGTTTCATAGCCTAATTGAATTGCCTCGTAACCATCTTTTTCAGTTGTTTTAATTTGCGTTACCACATTAGGTTCTACTTCAACAACTGTTACCGGAATTAATTTACCTTCTTTAGTAAATACTTGTGTCATTCCGACTTTTTTTCCTAAGATTCCTTTCATTTTTTTCCTCCTATTATATTGTTTTGATTTGAATATCGACACCACTTGGTAAATCCAATCTGCTAAGTGCATCAATTGTTTCTTTACTTGGATTTTTAATGTCAATTAATCTTTTGTGTGTACGCATTTCAAATTGTTCACGTGAGTCTTTGTATTTGTGTACAGCTCTTAAAATTGTGAATTTTTCAATTTCAGTTGGTAAAGGAACTGGTCCTGAGATTTCTCCTCCACTTCTTTTGATTGTTTCTACAATTTTTGTTACTGCATTATCAAGAACTCTATGATCATAAGCTTTCAACTTAATGCGAACTTTTTGTGTTGACATATTTTATCCTCCTTTCGCCTATATCTAGTATAGACTTGCTCCGTGCGAATAACCTGATAGCTAATTAACAACTTAACCTGGCGTATCAGCAACCTCTCACATCTAAGCAGCCACACGTATTTAATTTTAGCATAGTAATCATAGAATGACAAGCCCTTTTTTAAAAAAATCTGACTGTTTTTGAAAGGGAATTTGTCATTTTTTCCTTTCATTGACAGCAATTTTGACTTTTAGTACAATATACTTAGATAGATTAATTGCAAGAATAGGTGGAGAAGTAAATGAGTCAACTAATGAATGATAAACAAGCAAGAGAATTTATACAAAAAATGATGCAAGGATATCAGGAAAGAAAACAAAAAGAAACACTTTATTCTTCTACTGATTTTATCCCAGAAAATGTTATTATTACTTACTATGAATATGTTATGAAACCTCAGTTTTCCACTTTTATTCAAGAATATAAAAAGAATTTCATTTTCAATGAAGCACGCGTTGAAAAAAATGTATCAAAAGAAGAACAGGCTGGTCTTGGTGTTATTTATGATTATATTCAAACCTTTGATTTTGACAAACAATATTTTAATGTATTTGCTACTTCATTGTTACTACATCAAAAGCTATATTCTTGTTGCCCTAATCCAAGCTTTGGTGGTGCTTTAAGAGATACCGATGTCACAATGCAAGATTTAGCTATTGAAGTTCCAACTGCTACGGTAGCAAAACAAGTTTTCAATCAATATATTGCTTCTTCTGATCAAATTTTTCTTCCTTTGTTAAGTAATGATATTTTTACGTATATTGATGATAGCGTTAAATTGACAACTGATTTGATTTTTTTACAACCTTTCGCAGATGGAAATAAGAGAACATTTCGGGCTTTGCAAAATCTATTGTTTAAAAAGATTTCTCTTCCTCCTATTTATATTGAAGAGCACGAAAGAGAAGAATATAAGAAAAATTTATTCTTAGCAGGTAAAGAAAATGATTATAGTGGCATTACTAGATTTTATTATTATAAAATATGTGATGCTATTATGACGTTAGATATTAATCATTCTGAAATTTCATCGGTAGCAAAGAAAAAAATACTAGTGAAATAGTACTTTTCTATTTATTAGTATTTTTTGTTGTGTTATATAAAATCATTTTTATTATTCGACAAAATATTCTTAAAGCTGCATAAAATAGAGTATAGGTGTATAAATCTTTTAAAACGTCTTCTCGTTTTGAAAAATAATCAATTTTTATAATAAACTGATTTTTTAAACTTAGTAGTTTTAATAGTTTTAAATCATCATATTTCGTTACATCATATCTTTTTGTAACTTCTGAACAATTAAACATTTTACAAGCTAAATTTTTTGTTGGACAGCCTTTTTCATTCTGGTATATACACTTTCGACAACAACCATTGCATTTGTTATCTTGTGCTTTCCTTTGAATATAACATTTGCTATTTTTAAATCCACAAATATTTTTTCCTTTTACTTTTTCATCTATCAACGCACAGGCTTTATCATATATATGTATTATTCTTTGTTTTCGATTCTTAATATTTAATATCTCTATGATGTCATATAGTTCTTCTTTGTTATTTTGATTATCAACAAGTTCAAAAAATGTATGTTTATATCGTAAGGATTTATAAAATATTAGTTTTTTAATAAATCGGTGATAATCCTTTTCATTATTAATTATTATTTTTTTTATTACTTTCATCCTATTTTCTTTCTATTACATCATTTTGATGATGTTCTTTATGACTAGCACGCATAATACTATTTTTTCCAAATTTTGTTATTAATTGATCCATTAGTTTTTCTATTTCTTCATCTTGTTTTTCTTCTTCTGCTGTAAATAAGGATAATTGTTGATTAGGATTTGCACTTAAATCACTTAGTCTTATTCCTATATTTCTTATTGGGTCTTCTTTCCAACTGTTTTTTAATATGAGTATTACTTGTTGATAGATTTCATCTGTTGTACAAATGGCATTATCAAGGCTTAATTGGTGTGAATAGCTTTTAAAAATGTTGTTTTTATAGATGATGGCAATTGTTTTAGCATATAATTTTTTTTGCCGTAGGGTAAAGGCTATGTCTTCTGTTTCTTTTAATAAAATTTTTTCTAAAGATTCTTTTGTTGTTATATCATAGGGAAGGGTTCTAGAAATACTGATACACTTATTTTGTTCTGTTTTTGGAATAACTTTTGAATTATCAATCCCCATGGAGGCTTGTTTAAAATAAATTGCTTGATTTTTAAAGTGTTTGGTTAAAACAGCAATATTAGCTTGAGCTAGTTGTCCTATTGTATAAATCCCTAATGATTTTAATTTTTTAGCAGAACTTTTTCCAAGCATAAATAATTCTTCTACTGGTAAAGGCCACATTTTACTTTTTATTTCATTTTGGTAAAGAGTATGAACTTTATTTGGTTTTTCAAAATCACTGGCCATTTTAGCACATAATTTATTTTCTCCAATGCCAACATTGACAGTAAATCCAAATTTTTGATAAATCTCGTCTGCCATTTTTCTTGCTAATTTTGTATAATTATTACCATATAATAAAGTTGTTCCTGTCATATCTAAAAAGCACTCATCAATAGAATATTGTTCTATGGTTGGTGTATATTGTGCAAGATAATTAACCAATTTTTTGGATTGAGCTTTATACCAGGCGTAATTTGGTGGGAAAACTTGTAGGTTATGGCATTTCTTCCTTGCTGTATAAATTGGTTCAGCAGTTTGAATACCATATTTTTTCGCGACTTGACTTTTAGCTAAAACGATCCCTTTTCGGCTTTTTTCATCGCCACCAATAATAGATGGAATTGTTCTAATATCTATTGAAGCACCATTTTGTAGCAAATAAATGGCACTCCAAGATAAAAAGGCATTATTAACATCTACATGAAAAATAATTGCCATACTCTTTTACTCTTCTATTAAATCTTTCCCTGTCATTGCTTCAGGAATAGCTAGATTCATATATGCTAGCAACGTTGGAGCGATATCTCCTAGTTTGCCGTTGGTTAGTGAAATATTTTGATCTGTAATGATAAATGGCACTGGATTTGTTGTATGAGATGTTATAATTTCTTTTTTATCATCTTCCATTAGTTCTGCATTTCCATGATCAGCGGTTATAAACATTGTAAATCCTAATTCTTGACATTTTTGATATAACCGTTCCATATTTTCATCAATCGCATGGATTGCTTCTACTACCTTATCAAATTTACCAGTATGTCCGACCATGTCGCAATTTGCAAAATTTAAGATTACAACATCATAATCTTTTAGTTTTTTCTCTAGTGTTTGCGTAATTTCATAAGCACTCATAGCAGGATATAGATCATAAGTCGCTACATCTTTTCTTGGAATGATTATTTTGTCAGTGTTTGGAAGATCCATTTCTTTTCCACCATCAAAGAAATAAGTAACATGTGGATATTTACTAGCTTCTGCTATTCTCAAAACTTTCAAACCTTTTGATGATAAATATTGTCCTAAGGTATCTTTTAAAGGAATTGGTAGAAAAGCAGGTGTTGATTTTACAGTATGTTCTACTTGCATCATCGTTACAAGTGGTACATTTTGAAATTTTTTCGTTGGAAATTCAGCAAAATCTTTGTTTGTTAATGCTGTAAATAGTTGTGTAATTCTATCTGGTCTAAAGTTCAGCATTATCATGGCATCATTTTCTTGTAGGATACCATTATCATTTGTTTTTACTGGTTCTATAAACTCATCAAAAATCCCTTTTTGATAAGATTTTTCTAAGTGTTGTTTAATATCTGTTATCATTTCTGCTTTGTCATATACTAATAAATCATAATACTTTTGTGTTAAATTCCACATTCTTTCACGATCCATTGAATAATATCGACCTGATATATCTGTTAAAGTTCCAACTTTTAATTCTTGCATTTTGTTTTCTAATTCTTCAATAAACTGATAAGCAATATTTGGCAAAGTATCTCTTCCATCTAAGAAAGCATGAACAACAACATTATCAAAATTCTGTTGCTTACATAGTTGCAACATGGCATAAAAATGATTAATGTGAGAATGAACCCCACCATTACTCAACAAACCAAATAAATGAAGCTTTGAATGTTTTTTTTTACAGTGTTCTATCATATCTAATAAAGCTTTATTTTGATAAAAACTTCCATCTTCAATGGCGTGATTGATTCGCATTAGTGGTTGATCTACTACACGTCCAGCCCCAATATTTAAGTGTCCAACTTCACTATTTCCCATTTGACCTTCTGGTAAACCAACTGCATTACCACTTGCTTCTAATAACGCATGAGGATATGTCTCCCAAAGTTGCTTAATACAATTAGGATGTGCTTTTAAAACTGCATTACCGTGTTCTTCCTCTCTATAACCAAATCCATCTAAAATTGTTAATAATACTTTTTTCATTTTTTATTTCCTTTCTTAATACATTAGATCATTTAAACAGAAAATAGCATAAATTGGTATATATCGTACTCCCTTTTTGATTGCAAAATTATTTTCGGTAATTCTATAAGCTTCTTCTGTTGTATATTTTTTCATAAATACTGATAGGCTCTTTGCTTTAGAACCTGTTTTTGTGGCAACTTCTATTGGAATAATTTTTCCCATTCGATTTTGAATCACAAAATTCACTTCTGCTTTTCCGTCTGATTGATAATAATATAGCGAATATCCTGCTTCTACTAGCGTATGGGCAATATGATTTTCATATAATGTTAATCTTATATTTTCATCGTTGAGTAAGTTATTTTTATTTAAATGCAAGCGACAGGTAAGCAGGCCATCAGCTATAAAATATAATTTAAAACTGTCTAGTTCTCTGCAACTTGATAGAGGAGATTTTACTGTTTTTATTTTATAACTTCTATATAATAATTGATTACTTACTAAATGTTGTATTACATTTTCATATTCTTTTGCACGTTTTCCATAACCTAATAAACCATATTGAAATTTCTTATTGTCTTTTTGTAGTTGATAACAAATACTATCTAATACTTCTACACCACGTGGAATATCAATCAGATTAGTACATTTTGTCAGCTCCGCATAATATAAATCAAAAATTCGTTCTTGAACGCTTTGTTGATATGCTAATGGTTGGTTAGAAACCTTGGCTTGAATCGCTTCTGGAAATCCACCAGTTATTAAATATTCATAGAATAGGGACATTGCTTTGGCATGCACCGCACAACTTTTTTTATTTTCAAAGGCATAACGTATTTTTTCACTTAATTCCTTTTGTTGACACGCCCATAAAAATTCTTCAAAATCCATAGCATTCATTAATTTATATTGTAATTCTTCGCTTCTATATTTTATAATTTCTTCTTTACTAGAGGCAATTGCTATTACATGATACTGGTTTTTCATATAACCAAATGATTTAATTCCTGTTATAATGTCTTCTTCTTCCACATTATCAAAAATTATTAAAGTGGTTTCTTTTTGAATATCTGTCACACTCATTTCACTTAATAAAGGAATTAATCGTTCTACCGAGCGTACTTTTTTAAAGATGTTTTTTAATGGTTCATTATGACTTGTATTAAAGTAAGCAATATTTTGATAGTATTTCTTTCCAAAGTCAACAATAGCAAATGTTTTTCCAATTTGTCTAGAACCAAAAAGCAGTAGAGGTTTGCGAATTAAGTCTGTTTTCCATTTCAATAAAAATCTTGTGATTTTTCGTTCCATAAATTGTAATCACCTCACATATTTAATAAATTAAGTATAGTAAAATTCAAGCTTATCTGTCAATAATATTACACGAAAAAGAATCATAAAGCTTTACTAACAGCTTCAGTTTATCAAACCAATGTTTGTGTGTCAAACTAAATTTTAGACAAAATAAAAAGACTACTACTGCTTGTCTATTTTTTCTACATTTTAATAGCATCTTGATGAAATTCTAATCTTAATTTATCTGCTACTGTGACTATAAATTCTGAATTAGTTGGTTTTGCCTTATCGATATCAACACTATGACCAAAAATATCCTCCATTAATTGCCAATTACCACGATTCCAACTCACTTCAATTGCATGACGAATTGCTCTTTCTACTCTTGAAACAGTTGTGTCAAATTTTTTGGCTATATCTGGATATAACTCTTTCGTAATACCACCTATTACTTCTGGTCGCTCAAATAATATCGTAATTCCTTCTCTTATATATTGGTACCCTTTTATATGTGATGGAACACCTAGTTCATGTAATACCCTTGTGATGGCTACTTGTAAATTATTATATTTTACATCAACCGTAGCACTTTGATAATTTGTTATTTGATTACATTCTAATATTCTTTTTTCCAATTCATTTAGTTCAAACGGTTTTAGTATAAAATAGCTAATTCCTAATTCACTGGCTTGACGAATGACATCTTGTGTATTAAAGGATGTTAATACAATTACCTTTTTCACTAAATTCTTATCACGCATATCTCTTAATACTTGCATTCCATCCTTTTTTGGCATAATTAAATCTAATAAAATGACATCATATTGATCTTGTTTTTCTTCTATTAATTTTAGGCCTTCTTCTCCATCATAAGCAACTAAAGGAACTGCAATATTTTGATTATCTTTGAAATATTCCTCAATCATTGTTACTAACTTTTTATTATCATCAATGATTAATACGTTGGTTTTTTTCATTTTTTCTCCTTCCTTATACTACCACGCATTTTCATTATATAACAGGATATCAAAAATTGATAGAGCAAAAAAAAAGAGATTTTGTCGAAATCTTCTTTTCTAGTTATTCTATTGGTACTTGTTCTAAGGTTTGAATGATTTTGACTGTTTTTGACAGATCTAGGCTGCTGGTTCCTAGTAATACCCCCGAAAGATAGGGGATGGTTTTGATTTTGGCGATTGTCTTTTCTGATATCCCGCCACCATAAAGAATAGGTACTTGAAAATGTTCTTGTAAGTGTTTTATGACAGCTGCTAATTCCTTTGAATCTAGTAATTCATTTGTTCCAATGGAAAAAACAGGTTCATAAGCAATCATATATTTTTCTAAGTCAAGGCCTTCTAAAAGTTGTTGTAATTGGTCTATTAAGTTTTTTACATAATTTTTAGCTGTGTGTTCTTCTTTTGTTTCTCCAATACAAATAATTGGAATTAAATCATTGGCTTTTACTTGTTTTAATTTGCCTTTTATATCTAATACTGTATCGTGGTGATAGCAATGATGTTCACTATGATTGATTAAAACATATTCTACTGATAAGGATTTTAGAGCTGCTGCAGAAATATCTCCTGTATATGCACCAAATCCTTTACTACTAACATCTTGAGCGCCTAATGTCATATTTGAAAATAATGGTAAATAACAACTACTTGGGCAAACAATAAGCGTTGTTGTTGTTTTTATTTTTGATAAATTTTTTCTGTAAGTGATGATTTCATCATAGGTAAAATTACTTTTATGATTTAAAACAATATACATTATCTTTTCCTCCAATAATTAGCAATTGTTGAAAAAATACCATATTTATTTTTATTTTTTGTTTCTATGGCACGTTTATATACCAATAGAACATTATCTGCAAATTGAGAGGTACTACAATGTTCTGATTGGATTTCTGCTTGTCTTGCTAATTGTTGCCGTAGAAATTCATCTTTATATAGTTTTAAAATGACTTCTTGACAACTTTCTTCATCTTTAAAAAATAAACCATTTAAACCTTCGCAAACTAAAGTCCTAAAAGCAACGTCATCAATAACAACAGCTGGTAAAGAGGCAGCCATAGCTTCTGTCACTGTCAAACCTTGTGTTTCTGTTTTTGATGCTGATATATAGATATTTCCTAATTGATAATAGACAGGCATATTTTGCCATGAAATTTTTCCTGTAAAAATAATTTGTTTTTCACAATGTTTTTCTTTTACTAGTTCCATATATCTTTCTTTATCAGGTCCATCTCCTATAATAAAAAGTTGAATAGATGGAATTTGCTCTTTTAATTTATCTACTACATCAATTACAAAAGGAATGTTTTTTTCTTCGGCAATTCTTCCTACTAAAATAATTCCAAAATACTTTTTCGGTAAATGGTAAAATTTCTTTAAAGCCGCCACTTCTTTTTTATCGACATTTTGTGGAAAAAAATGCTCTACTTCTATTCCTGTTGGAATAATATGAATATTTCTTTCAACGTTATATTTATCTTTAAATAGGTTATAAGCTTTTACTGTTGGTACAATTAATTCTGTAATTGTCTTATCGCAGTAAAATTTTGTTAAGTATTCTACTAATTTTTTACTTGATTTATTAAAATGACCTTTTGTTATGTAATGTACATAATCTTCATACATTGTGTGATAGGTGTGAACTATTGGGATGTTGTATTGTTTAGCTAATAGGCGAGCAAATGTACCAATAGCAAATTCTGTTTGAGAATGAATCACATCTAATTTCCATTTTTTAATAATGTTAACAGCTTGAATTGGATAAATACTTGTCAATCTAGCATCATAGATTCCTGTTGGAATTCCTGGTATTTCCAATATATGTTCTTCTTCTTTGTAATTATAATGATAATCTTTCAAGTTTGCTGTTACTACATAAACTATATGTCCTTTTTTCTCTAGAGCATTTTTTAGCATTTTAATACTCGTTACAAGTCCGCTTACGTAGGGTTCATATGTTTCTGTAAAGATTCCTATTCTCATTTTTTCCCTCCTTGATGGATATTAAATAGGATACCACCTACTATCATGCCTAAATAATAAGTTATAAAGCGCCAAATAATCATTATGGCACTTAATTCATTTGATGGTAAAAAATTACCAAACATTTGAATAAAGCCATATTCAATTCCACCGGTTGCTCCAGGTATTGGAACAAAAGAACCGATAATTAAAACATAGGCAGAAGCAACTAAGGTTGCTATTAAATTTAAACTTGTATAATCGTGAAGACTATAGGTTAAAAATAATGGAATACTATAAAAGCAAGCCAAACTTAATAAGTTTAGTAAAATACCAAGAATAAATAATTTCTTTTTGGTTTTTAACTCTTTTGTATATTGGTGAAAATCTACTAACCGTTCTTCCCATTTTTTAATCATTTTATCCTTATCTTTTATAAAGTGTAATTTGGTTCCAAGATTTACTATAAGATGCATCACAAAGTTGGTGAATTTTTGAGAAATGGCTACAAAAAATAGAAATACTGCTACTAAGGTATTGATCAAAAATCCTAATACAATCAAATTTTTCAACAGACCATTGTTTTGCAAAATTTGGGTAAAGCCGTTATAACTAACAGCAAATATTCCAAATAAAACTAAAGCTAATTGATAAACAATAAAATTTTGCATAATAATATTGGTTGCTTTTGTCGTTCTAATATGGTGTTCTTTTAGCATATAGACTTCCATTGGTTGTCCACCTGTAGAAAATGGTGTAATTCCATTGAAAAATTGAGTAATAACATTATGTATAAATGATTCTTTTAGGCTAACTTTTTCTTTATCATCAATAAAAATATAATTGACATAGGCTTTTAAGAATAAATATAATACATAAACGAATAAAGCTAATAAAATAAAGCGATAATCCATTTTTTGAAAGGTTGTTAAGATAGCTGAAAAATCATCTTTCAAAGCAAATACTAATACAAAAATGGTTGTCACAAAAATGATTAAACTGTTTCTTTTGATATGTTTCATATTAATACTTTGTCCTTTACTTCTTCTTTTGCTAATACATATGGTGTATTGATTTCATCACTTCCTAAAGAGGTGAATCCTAATTTTATTAGATTTTGTTGTAAGTTTATATCTTGATTATCAGGGATAACAAAAACTTCTTCCATACCAAGAGCAAAGGCATAATCAACGGCTGGTTTTATGAGTGCTCTTTTTTTAGAACGTTTTTTATCTAATAAATTAGGAAAAGTCAAGAATGCTTGACGAATATCTTTTTCTCCATGAACATGGCAATAATCGATTGGCATGTCTTTTTCTGTTAATAGTAAATAATCATCAAATACTGGGGTTGCAAGTTTTTGTTCAAAATATGTTTTTTCATCTTTATTAAAGGTTATTTCTTGTAATTTTTTAGTTAAATTAGCGATGTTATTATGTAAACAGAAATAATTTATCATCTGTAAATGTTTTTGGCTATAAGGATTTACTACTTCTACTTTCTTTGTTTCCATTTTCTTCCTCTTCTATTGCTTCTAATCCTGGTAATATTCCACCTTCTAGATAAGTTAGAGTTGCACCACCACCAGTAGAAGCAAAATAAATTTTATCTTTTACTTTTGCATTAGAAGCCGCTGATATAATATCTCCTCCAGCAAGTATGGTTTTGGTTTCTGTTTTTACTAAAAATTTTAATAATTTTATTGTGCCATGTTGATAATTTTTTAATTCATAAACACCTAATGGTCCATTCCATACTACCATTTTAGCAGATGTTAGATATTTTTCAAATAATTTTATCGTACTTTTACCAATGTCTAGTCCAATATCATCATATTCTATTTCATTTATCGATTTATTTTGTCCCTTTTCATCAATGATTTTATCATGACAACAAACATCTACTGGTAAAATTATTTTTTCTTGATATTTTTCTAATAATTGATGACAAAAATCCAAGGATTCTCTATCGATAATTGAATTTCCTGTTTCATAGCCTTCTGCTTGTAAAAAAGTAAAAGCCATTCCACCGCCTATTAAAAGGTAGTCACATTTTGGTAAAAGTCTTTCTAGTAGATGTATTTTATCTTTTACCTTGCTTCCACCGGTTATTAAAACAAAGGGGTGAGGGGGATTATCTAGGATTTGGAGGTTTGTTAATTCTTTTTGAACTAGTAGTCCAATTCCATTTGGTAAATATTTCGCAATGCCAACATTAGAAGCATGATTTCTATGCAATGTTCCAAAAGCGTCGTTGATGAAAATATCACCAAGGCTTGCCCAATATTTGGCTAACTCCATATCACAATTACTTTCTTTTTTTCCTTCTAAATCTTCATAACGAGTGTTTTGCAATAAAACGATATCTTGTGGTTTCATTGACGAAATAACTTTAGTTATTTCATTTTTATCTATGCTATTTATAAAAGTGACTTTATGTTGCAATAACTGCTCTAGCATATTAGCAACTGGTTGCAAGGTATTTGCTTTTAAGTCTTCTTTGGTTTTAATTCTACCAAGATGGGATAAAATAATGATTTTGGCGTGGTGATTATAAGCATATTCAATCGTTGGTATACTATTTTTTATCCTGGTGTTATCTATTATTTTTCCATTTTTTATAGGAACATTTAAATCACAACGAATGATTACTTTTTTATTTTTTAAATTATAGTTAGTTATGCTTTTTTTCAACGTTATCATCCTTTCGTATTTAGTATATCATTTTTTGTAAGAAAAAAAAAGAAAGCTAGATAAGCTTACTACTCTAAATTGATAAAATACTTGGCAGTTCTTAGCATTTGCGCAGAATAACTCATTTCATTATCATACCAAGCAACGACTTTTACTAACTGTTTTTGATCTACTTCATTGATAGCTGTTAATAGACTATCTACTAAAGCACCATATTGCATACCAATGGTATCACTTGAAACGATTGGATCTGTTGTATAACCTAGTGTTTGATTACTAGCGTTTTTTAAGGTTTGGTTGATTTCTTCTACTGTTGTTTTCTTTTTAAGGCTTAGCACTAAATCGATAACAGAACCAGTAATAACAGGGACACGCATTGCTGTTCCTTCTAGTTTTCCTTCTAAGTTTGGAAGTACTTTTCCAATGGCACTTGCTGCTCCTGTTGATGTTGGTACTATATTCGCAGCGCTTGCTCTACCTCTTCTTGAAGCTATTCCTTTTTTGTGTGCCACGTCTAATGTTGCTTGATCGTTGGTATAGGCATGTACGGTTGTCATGAAGCCTTGTTGAATACCAAAATTATCGTCTAATACTTTTAAAACAGGAGCTAAACAGTTGGTGGTACAACTTGCTGCTGATATAATTTGTTCTTTTCCTGTTAGAATATTTTCATTCACTCCATAGACGATTGTTTTTACGTCGCCTTTTGCTGGTGCTGAAATAATTACTTTTTTAGCTCCTGCTTCAATGTGAGCGGATGCTTTTTCTAATGATGTAAATAAACCAGTACATTCAAATACTAGATCGATATCCATTTCTTTCCATGGTAGTTGAAGTGGATCTTTTTCTGCTAATATTTTTATTTTTTTATCTTTTACGATCAAATAATTATCTTTAGAAGTAATTTCATTTTGAAGATATCCTCTATGTGCAGTATCATATTTTAATAAATACTCAAGTTGATTTGCATCTGTCAAATCATTGATTGCTACTACCTCCATTTGTTCTTCTTGTTGTAATAATCTAAAAACTAAACGTCCAATTCTTCCAAACCCATTAATTGCAATTCTTTTCATTTTTCTTTTCCTTCCTTTTTTATTTTAACCTATTCTGGTACAGTAAATACATTGTTTTCTTTTTGCTGTGGTGAGCCTTTATCAATTCCAAAGTTATAGGAAATAATAGCAACGATTAATAAGACCGCTACAAAGAAAATAATAAATCCTAGCATTGTTCCTAGCCCCCAACCACGATTATTTAGTTTCATCATTTTGATCACCTCGTTTATTTTATATTATTTCTACTGCTGCAAATTTATTGATTATTTCTTGATAGATTTGATACCAACTATATACTCTAATAACATTTTTCCCTTCACACATTCTATTATACGGTGCATCGAATACAAATACTGGTATCATTTTACAAATTTTTTCTACATTACTTGCTTTATCTTCTATCATAATATCTAAATTTGCTTGAATACATTTCTCTTTTTTATTGTTTGAACCAGTTATAATTTCATCGTATTCTATATTATATTTTGTAAGCCATTCCATGATATAAAAATTGATCATACCATCATATTGATTTTGTAAATATTGATTATTTCTTGCTGTTAGTATGATAATTTTATGACCGTTTTGTCGTAGGCGATGAATTACTTCGCTTGCAAAAGGTCGTGGTGGTATGGCTATTAATAAATCGAAAATATATTGTTTCCAAAACTCTTCATTTTCTTCAGCAGTTAGAAAAAACTGATCTTCCATATAATATTTATTCGGGTTAAAGCCTCTATTTATGTTGTTTTCGATACAAAATTTTGAGCCTAATGAAAAATGCCATTCTGCAACATCATTTAATACTCCATCAATGTCTACGCCAATTCTCATTCTTACCAATCCCTTCTTTATTATTGTAACAAAACTGTGGATAAAAGAAAAGATAAGATTTTTTATTATGAAAATGAAAAGGAATAGGGGGTTCCTATTCCATAAATTCATCTTCTAATTTATCAAGTGGTTCTTCATCTGTAAATTCTGTTTCTAATTCATAGCTAACATCACGATATTGGCGAAGTCCTGTTCCTGCAGGGATTAATTTTCCTAATAGAACATTTTCTTTTAGTCCTTCTAAGTGATCTACTTTACCATGAATTGCAGCATCTGTTAAAATTCTGGTTGTTTCTTGGAAAGAAGCTGCTGATAAGAAGGAATCTGTCTCTAGTGAGGCTTTTGTAATTCCTAGCAAGACTGGACGTCCTGTTGCTGGTTTTTTACCTTGAATAATAATTTCTTTGTTTCCTTCTGTAAATTCTCTAAAGTTAACCAAAGAGCCTGGTAAGAATTTAGTATCTCCACTATCGATAATTCTAATTTTTGAGATCATTCTTCTAGCAATAATTTCAATGTGTTTGTCTGATAGATCAACACCTTGTGAGCTATATGTATTTTGAACTTCTTTTAGAATGTATTCTTGTGTTGTAATCGGATCTGTTACGGCTAATAATTCTTTTGGACTAATTGCTCCTTCGGTTAATTTATCTCCGCAGCTAACAGTATCACCCTTTTCAACACATAATTTTGCTCCATAGTTTGTTACGTGTTCTTTCGTTTCTACTTTATTTGTAATACTAATTTTGAATTTACCATGTTCTTCAGTAATTTTAGAAATTTTTCCATCAATTTCAGCAATGGTTGCTTTTCCTTTTGGATTACGGGCTTCAAATAATTCTTGTACACGTGGAAGACCTTGTGTAATATCTTCTCCACCTGCAACTCCACCAGTATGGAAGGTACGCATGGTAAGTTGGGTACCTGGTTCACCGATAGATTGGGCAGCCATAACACCTACAGCTTCTCCTATTTCTACCAGATTTCCAGTTGCTAAGTTACGACCATAACATCTTTGACAAACACCTTTTTCTGTATTACAAGTTAGAATTGTTCTAATTTCTACTTCAGTAATTCCAGCTTCGACAATTTTATCAGCAATAGCTTCTGTAATGTATTCATTTCTATCTACTAATACTTTCTTTGTTTGCGGATCAATTACCTTTTTGTTGGCAAAGCGTCCAACAATTCGATCACGTAAGCTTTCAATAACAGCTCCTGATTTATCATTGATGAAAGCATGTGCTACGACACCTTGTTCACTACCACAGTCTTCTTCACGAACGATCATATCTTGTGATACATCAACAAGACGACGTGTTAAGTATCCTGAATCGGCTGTTTTTAGTGCAGTATCAGCATCCCCTTTACGAGCAGAGTGTGTTGATAAGAAGAATTCTGATACAGATAGACCTTCTTTAAAGTTTGATACAACTGGGATTTCAATTGGATCTCCATTTGGTTTTTGCATCAATCCACGCATACCAGCAACTTGGGTAAATTGAGAAATACTACCACGTGCTTTAGAGTGCATCATCATAAAGATTGGATTTTCAACTTGTTCTTTGGAAATTTCTTCTAGTTCTTTTTGTACTTTATCTTTTACACCATACCAAGTTTCAATTACTTTTTCATGACGTTCTTCATTTGTAATTAAACCTCTTGCGTATTGTTTATTGATTTTATTTACAAGGGCTTGACCTTCATCAATATATTCTTGTTTATGACAACTTGTTGCAATATCACTCATTGATACGGTAATTCCTGCTATTGTTGAGTAATAGAATCCTAAGTCTTTCATTTTATCTAGCATGTCTGAAGTTTCTGTTGTTTTATAACGTTTAAATACTTGGGCAATTATTTTTTCTAAAGTTCCTTTTGCGAATGGTTTTACAATAGGCATTTCTTTAATTGCTTGTTTGATATCTGTTCCTGGTGCTAAGAAATATTTATTTGGTGTAATTCTTTGAATATTTTCATCGGTTGGTTCATTTATATATGGGAATGAATCTGGTAAGATTTCATTAAATTTAATTTTACCAACGGTTGTTACTAAATATTTACCATGTTGCGTTTCTGTAAAGATTTTATATTTGAAAGAATCAACAGGAATAGCAATACGAGTATGAAGGGTAATTTCTCTTCTTTCGTAAGCCATTAAAGCTTCATTACAATCTTTGAAGACACGACCTTCACCTATATCTTGTTCTTTTTCCATTGTAATATAATAGTTACCTAGTACCATGTCTTGTGATGGTGTAACGATTGGATCACCTGAACTTGGTTTTAAGATGTTATTAGAACCAAGCATTAATAATCTAGCTTCTGCTTGAGCTTCTTCTGATAATGGTACGTGAACTGCCATTTGATCTCCATCGAAATCAGCATTAAATGCAGGACATACTAATGGATGTAATCTTATTGCTTTTCCACCTACTAAAACTGGTTCGAAAGCTTGAATTCCAAGACGGTGTAGCGTTGGTGCACGGTTTAATAACACTGGGTGTTCTTTAATTACTTCTTCTACAATATCCCAAACAAGAGGATCTTGATTTTCAATCAAACGTTTAGCAGCTTTAATGTTGTGAGCAATATCACGACTTACTAATCCATTGATGACATGTGGTTTAAATAATTCTAGCGCCATTTCTTTTGGTATTCCACATTGATACATTTTTAATGATGGACCAACGACAATAACGGAACGACCAGAATAATCAACACGTTTTCCTAATAGGTTTTGACGGAAACGACCTTGTTTTCCTTTTAACATGCTTGAAAGTGATTTCAAAGGCCGATTTCCAGCACCTGTTACACTTCTTCCTCGACGACCATTATCAAATAAGGCATCTACTGCTTCTTGTAACATACGTTTTTCGTTTTGAATGATAATACTAGGAGCACCTAAATCAATTAGTTTCTTTAAACGATTATTACGGTTGATTACTCGTCTATATAAATCATTTAAGTCACTTGTGGCAAAGCGACCACCATCTAGTTGTATCATCGGACGAAGATCTGGTGGGATAACTGGAATACAATCCAAAATCATCCATTCAGGTCTTTGGTTAGAACGATAGAAAGCATCTAAAACATCTAAACGTTTTAATAATCTAATTCTTTTTTGTCCTAAAGCTGTTTCTAGTTCTTTATTGATTTGATCGATATCGTGTTTCAAATCTACTTTCTTTAGTAATTCTTTAATTGCTTCTGCACCCATACCAACTTTGAAACCATTACCATATTTCTCATAATAAGCACGATATTCTTTTTCTGATAATGTTTGTTTGTTTTCTAACGGTGCATTTCCTTTATCAATGACTACATAACTAACGAAATATAATACTTCTTCTAGATCTCTTGGACTCATATCAAGTACTAATCCCATACGACTTGGTACACCTTTAAAGAACCAAATATGAGAAACTGGACTAGCAAGTTCAATATGTCCCATTCTTTCTCTTCTTACTTTGGCTTTTGTTACTTCTACACCACAACGATCGCAGACAATATTTTTGTAACGAACTCGTTTATATTTACCACAGGCACATTCAAAATCTTTTGTTGGTCCAAATATTTTTTCGCAAAATAGACCATCGCGTTCTGGGCGTAGTGTACGATAGTTAATTGTTTCTGGTTTTTTGACTTCACCATGAGACCATTCACGAATTTTTTCAGGAGATGCAATACCAATTCTTATGGCGTCAAATTTATTAACTTCCATCATTATTCGTCATCTCCTTCCATTAATTCATCTGTAAGAGAATCGAAATCAAAATCATCATCCTCTTCTTCTATAAAATCACTATCTTCTTCAGGTTCTTCTAGTTGATTATCTTCTTCTGGAGGGCCTGTTACAATTGGAGTAATATTAATTTCATCACTGAATACTGGTTCTGTTTCTTCATCTGATTCTTCAATTTCTTTTAATTGTAAGGCTTCTCCTTGTTCATTAATAATAGATATGTCTAATCCTAAAGCTTGGAATTCTTTCATTAATACTCTAAATGATTCTGGTACACCTGCTTGATTGATCTCTTGTCCTTTGACAATTGATTCATATACTTTTACACGACCAACAACATCATCTGATTTTACAGTCATCATTTCTTGAAGTGTATAAGCAGCACCATAAGCATATAAAGCCCAAACTTCCATTTCACCGAATCTCTGTCCACCAAATTGAGCTTTTCCTCCTAATGGTTGTTGTGTTACCAAAGAGTAAGGTCCGGTACTTCTAGCGTGTAATTTATCATCTACCATGTGGTGTAATTTGATCATGTACATAACACCAACTGATATTCTATGGTCAAATGGTTCTCCAGAACGTCCATCATAAAGAACTGTTTTTCCGTCAGCATTCATTCCAGCTTCAGCCATCATTTCTTCAATATCAGAAATTCTTGCTCCATCAAATACTGGAGTTGCTACATGAACACCTAATTTTTTAGCAGCCATTCCCATATGTAATTCAAGGATTTGTCCTAAGTTCATACGGCTTGGTACACCTTGTGGGTTCAACATAATATCTACTGGCGTTCCATCTGGTAAGTATGGCATATCTTCTTGTGGAAGAATAAGGGAAATAACACCTTTATTACCATGCCGTCCGGACATTTTATCTCCAACTTGGATCTTACGTTTTTGAATAATATATACTCTAATTACTTTTGACACACCAGCTGGTAATTCATCATTATCTTTGCGTGAATAAATTTTAATATCATGAACAATACCATCGCCACCATGTGGTACTCTTAAAGAGGTATCACGAACTTCACGAGTTTTTTCTCCAAAAATAGCGTGTAATAATTTTTCTTCGCTTGATAGTTCAGCCATTCCTTTTGGTGTTACTTTACCAACTAGAATGTCACCTTCTTTTACTTCGGTACCAATAGTAATAATTCCGTTTTCATCTAAGTTCTTGCGAGCTTCTTCACTAACATTTGGAATATCACGAGTAATTTCCTCTGGTCCTAATTTTGTTTCGCGGCATTGCATTTCATAATCTTCTAGATGAAGTGATGTATATTTGTCATCTTTTACTAGATTTTCATTTAGAATGACAGCATCTTCATAGTTATAACCATTGAATGTCATGAATGCTACAACCATATTTTTACCTAAGGCTAATTCACCCATATCGGTACTATTACCATCAGCAATAATGGTCTTTCCTGCTTCAACTTTATCTCCTACTTTAACTATAGGACGTTGGTGATTACAAATTCCAGAGTTAGCAAGTTCAAAGTTTGCTAAGTAATAAGTATCTTCACCATTTTTATTTTTTACAATGATCTTTTTAGCATCTACATAACTAACAATTCCATCTGCTTTTGCAACAATACAAACACCAGAGTCTTTCGCTGCAATATGTTCTACACCAGTTCCAACATAAGGTGCTTCAGTTTTGATTAGTGGCATTGCTTGACGTTGCATGTTTGCTCCCATCAAAGCGCGGTGTGCATCATCATGTTCTAGGAATGGGATACAACTTGTTGTAACAGATACAACTTGTTGAGGTGATACGTCAATATAATCTACTTGTTCTGGTTTTGCCAAAATATTTTCATCACGGAATCTTGCTGATACTAACTTGTCGGTTATAACATTGTTTTCATCGGTTCCAACAGTTGATTGAGAAATAATATAATCTTGTTCTTCATCTGCTGTTAAATAAACTACTTCATCTGTTATTTTACAATTTTCTACTTTTCTATATGGTGTCATGATAAATCCATATTCGTCAATTTTAGCATAACTTGCAAGAGAAGTAATCAAACCGATATTAGGTCCTTCAGGTGATTCAATCGGACAAATACGACCATAATGAGAAGCATTAACGTCACGTACTTCAACACCAGCACGATCACGTGACAATCCACCTGGTCCAAGAGCTGATAGACGTCTTTTATTAGTTAATTCTGCAATAGGGTTTGTTTGATCCATAAATTGAGATAACTGACTACTACCAAAGAATTCTTTCATTGCAGCAGTAACTGGGCGAATATTAATTAATGTTTTTGGTGTTACTTCTTCCATTTCTTGTGTTGTCATACGTTCACGAATGACACGTTCCATACGAGAGACACCAATTCTAAATTGATTTTGTAAAAGTTCACCTACTTGACGAATACGACGGTTTCCTAAATGATCGATTTCATCGAAGTTACCAACTCCATGTAATAAGTTTAGGTAATAAGATACAGCAGCATAAACATCAGATATCGTCAAACGTTTTACTTCTATTGTTGGATCGTTTCCAATGATATGTAATTTATTTTTCTTATCCATTGGATCAACAATTGTAATTTCTTGAATTTTATTATAAGTATCTAATTCATCATTAATTTTTACTTCTTTTAAATGATAGCCATTTGCAAAAATTTCTTTTAAAGAATCTAACATATCTTTTGTAATAGTTGTTCCTTTTGCAAATATTACTTCGTCATTAACTACAATATCTTCTGCTAATACTTGATTTAACAAACGAGCAGTAATATTTAGTTTTCTATTAAATTTATAACGTCCAACTTTTGCTAAGTCATATCTAAATTCATCAAAGAATCTAGTAATGATTTGGTTTTTTGACGAGTCTAGAGTAGCAGGCTCTCCTGGTCGTAATTTTTCATAAATTTCAATTAAGGCTTCATCTGTGTTTTTGGTAGAATCTTTTGCAATCGTGTTTTTTAAATAATCATCTTCACCAAATAAGGCTAATATTTCTTCGTCACTTGACAATCCAAAAGCACGTAATAATGTTGTTAGCGTTACTTTTCTAGTTCGATCGATTCGAACATACATAACATCTCTTGCATCGGTTTCAAATTCTAGCCAAGTACCACGGTTTGGAATGATTTGTGAAGTGATTAATTCACGTCCGTTTTTATCAATTTCTGAATTATAATAAACACTTGGACTTCTTACTAATTGTGATACAATAACACGTTCTGCTCCGTTGATGATAAATGTACCACTATCTGTCATGACAGGCATATCCCCCATGAAGATTTCTTGTTCTTTTACTTCTCCTGTTTCACGATTAAATAAACGCACTTCTACTTTTAAAGGTGCGGCAAAAGTTGTCTCTCTATCTTTGCTTGCTTTAATTGAATAACGTGGTTCATCAAAATGGTAATCGCCAAATTCTAATGATAACGTTCCAGAAAAGTTTTCTACTGGAAATAAATCATTAAACACTTCTTTGATTCCGTCTGTAATAAACCATTGATATGATTTTTTTTGAATCTCTAATAAATCTTTTAATTCATACGTATTTCTAATTTTTGAGAAATTTCTTCTCTCACGATGGTCTCCATATTTTATTGTTTTATATGCCACAAAATTCACCCCTATACCTATATTTATTGCACGCTTTTTTATTTCAAAATAATACGTTGCCAATTTATATTATTAACATAATTTATTCAACAAGTCAACCCGTTTTGGCTTTAATTATAAAAAAACCTTTACTTCTATTCAGAATAGTTATATCATATACTTTTTTCAAGTCGGAAATAATCGATTTAGCACCTTGCTCTTTTCGAATAACAAAATATAAACTACCATTGTTTTGCAAATGCTCTTTAGCAGAAAATAAAATCTCATATACAACTTTTTTACCAGCTCTAATTGGTGGATTTGTTACAATCACATCATATTTTTTTTCTACATTTTCATAACAATTGCTTTCGTAAATAGTAATTGGTAGGTTGCCATTTTCTTTAGCATTTTTCTTTGCTAAGTGTAACGCTCGATGATTGACATCTATCATTTCTACATGAGCTTGGCATAATTTAGCAAGAATAATTCCAAGCACACCATATCCACAACCAACATCTAGGATGCTTTTTTGTAATAGTTTTTCTTCTAGTAATGCCTCTAATAAAAGTTTGCTGCCATAATCTAAACCTTTTTTAGCAAAAACACCATTATCTGTATAAAAGGTAAAGTCTATTCCATTGAGTTTGGCTGTTGTCATTTTGATTTCACTTGGTAATTTTTTATCATTTTCAAAATAATGACTCATTTAATCACTCCAAAAAAGAAAGAGACAACTTTTACTAATAAGTATAGTTGTCTCCTTTCGTGATGTTATAATACAACACTTTTCTTGATTAGTCAAATGTTTTTTTATATTTTTTTCGCCTTTTACAGTAGAAAATTATTTTATTTTTATGATGTTATTTCTTTTTTTGAAATGGTACTTTTACTTCGCCAAGTGGGGTTATTTGTTTATTGACTTGTAAGTGTTTTAAAGCAATGGTATTAAATTCATTTTGATTCCATCCTATTGTTATATCAAGAAAACTTGGAATAAAATCTTTTTTTGTTGACATCGGATTTATTTTACTTAATGTTGGTACATAAACGATGCAACCATTTTCATCATTTTGAACTTTATAAGTATGAGAATGGCCTTTTAAGACAAGTTTAATTTTACTGTTTCCATTAATACCAGCATTATGGCATAAAGCGATTGTTTCTTTTTTGATGGAAATCGTACCATTGGTAATACCAACGGGAATAAAATCAAGTCTTTTATCTTTCATAAAATGGTAAGCGTTAAATTTAGATTCCTTCAATCCCCTCATATCATGATTTCCAAATAAGAAAAAATTTAAAATATCATCTTGAAAGGGATAATTTCTTAAAACATATTGTAATTGATTAGTACTGTTTTTAAATTTTGTATAATGGGAATTTTCAACGCCTTCAATAATATCTCCTAAGTGAAAAATTAGATGTATATCTTTATCTATACAGTATTGATATACTTGATCAATATAATTTATATTTGATTTTTCATGTCCTATATGAGTATCGGAAATTGCGGCAAAACGAAAAACTGGCTTTGTTGGTATTATTGCAATTTTATTCTGATCTAGTTGTGTTGTTGGTTGTAGTAAAATATCTCCTTGTTGTTCATAGGTCTTCTTTATTCGATAACCAGAGATATCTAATCTCTTTAAGGCATTTTTTAAAGCTTTAAAGTCCATAGCAAAAAGAGTTGCTAATTCTTTACAACTAATATTTGGATTAGAAATTAAAACTTGCAGTAGTTCTTTATCTTCATTTGTCATTTTATCTCCTTGAAAGTCAAAAAAGGAATGCTTTATTGTTGCATCCCTTTTATCCTTATTTAATTTCTACAGTTGCGCCAGCTTCTTCAAGTTTAGCTTTAATTTCGTTAGCTTCTTCCATAGAAATGTTTTCTTTTACAGGTGTACCAGCATTATCAACTACGTCTTTAGATTCTTTTAAACCTAAACCAGTGATTTCACGTACTACTTTGATTACTGCAACTTTAGCAGCTCCAGCATCAGCGATTGTAACAGTAACTGTTGATGGTTCAGCATCTTCAGCAGCAGCTACAGGTCCTGCAGCTACAGCAACAGCTGATGGATCAACACCAAATTCCTCCTTCATTGCGTCTACTAATTCTTTGATTTCTAAAAGGTTCATTTCTTTTAGAGAGCTAATAAATTCTTCTTTTGTAAGTTTAGCCATTTTATTTTCCTCCTTTAATTATTATTATTTTTCTTCTTCTTTTTGTTTACCATATAAGTCTAAGCAAATTGATAAATCACGTACAAGACCAATCATTCCACCTGCTAACATTGTTAACAATCCATCGCGTGATGGGATAGTTGCATATTCAGCAAGTTTTTGTTGATCTGCAATCTCACCATCAACAACACCTATTTTTAAGCTTAGTGCTGGGTGATTTTTTGCAAAATCTGTAAGAATCTTAATTGGAGCAATTTGATCTGTACTATATGCAAAAGCACTTGGTCCTTCTAATGCAGAAGATAAATCCATATTTAAATCATTAAATGCTCTTGCCATAAGGGTATTTTTGTAAACCTTATAATCAGATTCAGCATTTCTCAACGCTCTTCTTAGTTCTTTTATTTCTTCATCTGTCATTCCACGATAATCAAATAAAACGATAGATGAACTTGCATTTACTTTGTCTTTGATTTCATCAATTACTTTTTGCTTTTGATCTAAGATTTTTTGATTTGCCATGCTACACCTCCTATTTTTCTTTGCGGTGCAAAAAAGATTCTCGCAAGACAATACGAGAACCTTTCAATAAGTCGTCCTCGGTAGGATTTATGTTTATACCTACTGTCTTTGGCACCAACAAGTAAATTTATTATATTCTATTCACTTCTATTTGTCAAAAGAATTTTTATCAATTTTAATTCCAGGACCCATTGTAGAAGCAATAGAGATATTCTTTATATATTCTCCTTTTACGGTAGCTGGTTTAATTTTGATGATTTGAGCAACAAATGTTGTTAAATTAGCAAGTAAATCTTCTTCTTTAAAAGACACTTTACCAATTAAGGCATGAACGTTACCATAGCTATCTGTTCTATATTCTACACGTCCTGCTTTAGCATCTGTTACAGCTTTTGCTACATCTGTTGTTACAGTACCTGTTTTAGGATTTGGCATTAAACCTTTAGGTCCTAAGATACGTCCTAATCTACCAAGTAATGGCATCATATCAGGTGTTGCAATCATTGTATCAAATTCAAACCAATTTTCTTTTTCGATTTTTGTTAGAATTTCTACATCTCCAACATAGTCAGCTCCTGCTTGTTCAGCAGCTTTTGCTTGATCACCTTTCGCAATTACTAAAACTCTTGTTGTTTTACCAGTACCTTTTGGTAATACAATTGCTCCTCTTAATTGTTGATCAGCTTTTTTGGTATCAAGATTAAGTCTCATTGCTACTTCAACAGAAGCATCAAATGTAGTAATACTTGTTTCTTTTACTAGTTTTACAGCTTCTTCTTTACTATATAGTTTGTTTTTTTCTATTTTAGAGGAAGCTTCTTGATACTTTTTACTTTTCTTCTTCATTAATAATTCCTCCTTATGTGGTTATACGGGTAAGCAAATAAAGTGGTCTCATCCTCCCACATAGGTAAATACCTATATGTTCTTATTATTCGTTATTGCTTTCTACAGCAACTCCCATGTTTTTAGCAGTACCTGTTACGATTGTTTTAGCTTCTTCTAATGAATAACAATTTAAATCAGGTAATTTTATTTCAGCGATTTCAGTGATTTGAGCATCTGTTAATGTTGCTACAACTTCGTTTGCTCCTTTTACTGAACCCTTTTGAATTTTAGCATATTTTTTAATCAATGCACTAGTTGGTGGAGTTTTAACAACGAAATCAAAACTTCTATCATCATAAATAGAAATTTCAACTGGTATAATATCTCCCATTTTATCTCTAGTTGCATCATTATATTTAGTACAAAATTCATTTAGATTAATTCCAGCAGGTCCTAATACTGTACCAACGGGTGGTGCAGGCGTTGCTTTACCAGCAGGAATTTGTAATTTTATTTTTTTTACAACTGCTTTTGCCACGAAAAACACATCCTTTCTTTCCTCGTTTTCGCGAGTGGTTCTAATAGCTTTTTTACTTTGTCACTTTTGCTTCCCACTTAATTTATCTATATTTAATTAAATATAGCTCTTAAATGATATCATATTTTTTTGCATTTTGCAACTTTATATTTTTTCGATTTGACTAAGTTCTACTTCTATTTGTGTTTCTTGTCCAAATAGATCAACATTTAAAACAATCTTTTGTTCTTCAGGAGCAATTTCTTCTACTTTTCCAAACATTCCAGTAAAAGGTCCTCCTATTATTTTTACCTTTGTTCCAAGTTTTAATTCTTTATCTACATCGATTCGACTCATTCCCATATTTTTTAGAATATTATCTACTTCATATGCAGGTAGAGCTGTTGGTTTTGCACCTTTTCCACTAGAACCAATAAACCCAGTGACACCTGGTGTGTTTCTTACAATAAACCAAGCTTCATCTGTCATTATCATTTCTACTAAAATATAACCTGGAAATAATTTTTTTACTCTTTTTTTCGCAACGCCATCTTTAATTTCAGTTTCTTCTTGTTCAGGAACGATTACACGAAAAATATAATCTTGCATTCCCATTGATTCAGCACGCATTAATAACTTTTCTTTTACTTTATTTTCATGTCCTGAATACGTATTGACAACATACCACTGTTTTTCCATGTTAACCTCCTTACTTACCTATTGTATGTAACAATGCAATAATAACATCGATTACATAAAAGAAAAGTGAACAACCAATAATAAATACAATTGTGGCGATCGAATACTTCACCATATCTTTTTTATTTGGCCATTTAATTCTTTTTGCTTCCGTTTTGACTCCTGAGAAAAAATTACGCATTTTATCTAGAAGACTTTGCTTATTTTTTGCAGCTTTCTCTTTGTTTTTTGTTTCTTTCTTTTTCATTTTACCATCCTCTTTTTCTTCAAAAGAAAAACACTTATCAGTGCTTACATGTAAATTATCACACTATTATCTATAAGTCAATAGTTGTGGTTTAAAAATTATGATTTAAAGCGGTTTTTATACGTGCAATTTTGACAAAGTTTTTCTTTTGCTAGATTATTTTGAAAAGCTCGTTTCATTTCTTGATATCGATTAGTGTTGATAATTTGTTCTAATGGTTGCTCGAAAACATTTCCAAGTTTTATCATGCCTTCTCCATCTAAGCAGCAAGGAACTACTGTCCCATCTACTAAAATTGCAATTTGTTTAGATAAACCTTGGCAAAAACTATGAGTTGTTTTATCGCCTAATGTCGGCCATTCAAATAACATCCCTTTATCAATATATCTTCCTTTAGCAATTTTACTATTTTTTTGGCAATACATTTCTTCTATTGTTTCTTCTTTTAAATGATAAAAATCTGCAATCTGTAAAATGATAGTTTTCGTTTTCTCTGTCATTTTACCATCTTTTAATGCCCAAAGACGATAGATAACATTTTGTTCTTCCTTTAGTTGATTAGTTTCTAGCATTACTTTTTTTACATAATTTGGAATTTCATTTTCACAAGTTAAGGAAATATGTATTTTCTTTAAGGCTTTACTTTCTTTGACTTCTTTTAGCCATTTGTTTAAAAATATACCATTTGTTGTTAGGGATACATTATATTGATATTCTTCACATAATTTTAAGACTTTCCCGAATTCATGATGTAATAGGGGTTCTCCTTTTACATGCAAGCAAAGCTGATTGGTGTATGGTTTTAGTTGCTGTAGTAGTTGTTCAAACTTATCAAGTGGCATTTGTTGTGGTTTCCTTTTCGTTGGTGGGCAAAAGGAGCAATGTAAATTGCAGATGTTTGTAATTTCAATATATACTTTATTCCAATGTGTCATTCGCTTTTCATTTCAAATAGAATATCCCTTAATTCCATTGCTTTTTCAAAGTCTAAATTTTTAGCTGCTTCTTTCATTTGGGTTTCTATTCTTTCCATTTCGTCTAATTTTTCTTGTTTTGTTAATTTTTTCTTATGTTTTTTCGTTGCTGATGTATCAATATTGCTAATTACTTCTCTTAATTGTTTTTGAATGGTTTTAGGAACGATATGATGTATTTTGTTATATTCTTGTTGAATTTGTCTACGTCTTGCTGTTTCATCGATGGCTTTTTTCATACTATCTGTTATTTTATCAGCATACATAATTACATGACCATGTTCATTTCTAGCACAACGTCCAATGGTTTGGATTAAACTTCTTTCACTACGTAAAAATCCTTCTTTATCGGCATCTAATATAGCAATTAAAGATACTTCTGGAATATCAATTCCTTCCCTTAATAGGTTAATTCCTACTACAACATCATATTTTCCTTGGCGTAAATCATGAATAATTTGTAATCTTTCCAAAGTTTTTACTTCTGTATGTAAATAAGCTACTTTTATATCTACTTCTTTTAAGTAATTCGTTAATTCTTCTGCCATTTTAATTGTTAATGTTGTAATTAATACTCGTTCGTTTTTTTCTTTTCTTGTTCTTATTTCTTCTATTAGATCATCAATTTGATTTTCTGTTTTTCTTATTTCAATTGTTGGATCAAGTAATCCTGTTGGTCTTATGATTTGTTCTACAAATTGTTGATGGGTCTTTTGTAGTTCATAATCACCAGGAGTTGCAGATACATAGATGGCTTTATCTATTTTCTTTTCAAACTCATCAAAGGTTAGGGGACGATTATCTAATGCACTGGGTAATCTAAAGCCATATTCTACTAAATTCATCTTGCGTGCCCGATCTCCATTATACATTCCTCTTACTTGTGGTAAGGTTACATGGGATTCATCTACTATTAGTAAATAATCAGAGCCAAAGAAGTCAAGAAGTGTCGTTGGTGTTTGACCTGGTTTCCTTCCTGCCATTGGTGCTGAGTAATTTTCGATACCATGGCAAAAACCTGTTTCTTCTAGCATTTCGATATCATAGTTTGTTCTTTGTTCCAAACGTTCTGCTGCTAGTAACTTATTTTCTTTTTTTAGCTCTTGCAAGCGATTTTTTAATTCTTCTTTAATTCTTTCAATTGCTTTTTTCCTTTTTTCATCGCTGATAACATAATGACTAGCGGGGAAAATACTTATATTTTTCTTATTTGTTATTATTGTTCCAGTTAAAACATCTATTTCACTGATTCGATCTATTTCACTACCAAAAAATTCTATTCGATAACCAGTTGTGTTTTGGTTTGTTGGAATAATTTCTAAAACATCGCCTCGAACTCTAAATGTTCCACGATGAAAATCATAATCATTTCTTTCGTATTGCATGTCAACTAATTTTTCTAAGACTTGATTTCTTTCAATTTCTTGGTTTAGTGATAGTGTTAACATTTTTTTACGATACTCTTCTACTTCTCCAATACCATAAATGCAGGAAACACTTGCTATTACAATTGTATCTTTTGTAGATAAAAGAGAGGAAGTGGCAGCATGACGCAATTCATCTATTTCATCATTAATGGAGGAATCTTTTTCAATATATGTATCTGTAGTTGGAATATAGGCTTCTGGTTGATAATAGTCGAAATATGACACAAAATAACACACTTGATTTTCTGGAAAAAATTCTTTAAACTCTGAATATAATTGTCCTGCCAATGTTTTATTGTGTGCTAATACTAACGTTGGTTTATTGACTTGGGCAATAACGTTAGCCATAGTAAATGTTTTCCCTGTACCTGTCGCTCCTAATAACACTTGTTCTTTTTTGCCATTCTTGATCCCTTCCACAAGTTCTTCTATTGCTTTTGGTTGATCACCTTTTGGTTGATATGGTGCATGTAATTTAAACATATTTATCACCTCTTTTTTGTAATTATTTAATATTTAAATTCTATATTAGATTTATGATTATATCTATTTTATTTCATTAGACTTTTGGAAAATTTTATTGGAATTACCTATTTTTCCAGAAATATCACGAACAAAATTAACTCCTTGTTCTTTAAATGGCTTATACAGCTCTTCTATATCTCCATAGTTATATTCCAAAATGAATTTTCCGCAGTATATACTTCTTTCATTAATGCTTTATTTTGTAGTGCCATTGTAAGCGCTTTATCTAAAGCCGACATGTCTTCATTTTTCCAACCATTAAAGTCATCTTGATGCTTTTTTTCATTAATAGTTTTATCAGTAACGTTTGTCATTTTAGGACTCCCTTCTGTTTTATTATATATTATTGCCTGATTAGATTATATAATAGCATAATTTTGTTTCGTTTTCATACCATTTTGTAAATTTAACTAACATACTGAATTTAAAATTCAATAGTTACTAAAGTCATTTTTTATAAAGTAGCTGTATATGGTTACTGTTAAATTATGTCAAAATTTTAATGTTAGCTGAAAAAGTAATTAATTGTTTGATATAATTTTAAAGGTGATGGAAAATGTCAAAATTATATTTCAGATATGGTGCCATGAATTGTGGAAAAAGTACTGCTTTAATGCAAGTTGCTTATAATTATGAACAAAATAATAAAAAAGTATGTATTATAAAATCAGAAATCGATACAAAAGCAGACGATTGTTTGGAATCTAGAATTGGTCTCAAGAGAAAAGTTGATATTCTTTTAAAACAAGATGAATCTATTCAAAAATATGAAAATAAATTAAAAGATGTGGCTTGTATTTTGGTGGATGAAGCTCAATTTTTAAGTGCTGAACAAATTGATGATTTATATTATATTACGAAGTTTTATAATGTTCCTGTTATTTGTTATGGTTTAAAAAGTGATTTCAGAAGCCATTTATTTGAAGGAAGTAAACGATTATTAGAATTAGCAGATGAATTGGATGAATTGATTACAATTTGTCGTTGTGGAAAAAGAGCAAAATTTAATGCTAGATATGTTAATAACACCTTCACAATGGAAGGAGCTACTAATTTAATTGATGGTTCTGTTTCAAGTATAAGCTATATTCCTTTATGTGGAAAATGTTATTTAGAAGAAAAAGAAAATTATGAAAAGAAAAATAGAAACCAATAAAATTTCTATTTTTTTGTTATGATTAATACTATTTTTCATTATCATTTTAGCGTGTTTTTGCGCGATCTTGTTGTAAAAAATATTTGAGCAAAAGTTCTTTTGGTGTTTCATTATGTTCTTGATTTAAAGTTTTTCCATCTAATAGACCATCTTTTAATTGCAAATCATATCCTAGTGAAATACTGTAATCCTGTAAGGAATCTGCTAGTGATAATAGTTTTGTTTTTTGCTTTTCTGTCATGGTATCTGGTAACATAATAAATCCTATTTTTCCATGTTTTATTTTATCATTTTTATATTCTGTACTATTAAATACAACAATTGAACCAAGCCTTGTCAAAAAGTAAGCTGGTATATCAGCTTGTACTTGATAGGTGAATTTTTGAAATAGGGGAATTTCTTGATACTTTTCTTTCATGATATCTAATAATACTTCGATATGACGTATATCATCTTTAACATTTCCATAGTATTCAATATCGCCATCTTTTATCTTTTTTGTTTCTTCATCTTTTCCATAAATGATTGCTAGTTTAAAGTTATTTTCCATACTTTTGCCTTTCTATTTTCTTATATTATTTGTTATGGTTTTTATTATAAGGAAAAAATTAATTTTTGCCAATTGTTTCTAAAAAAAGATAGGATAGCCTATCTTCCATTCCACCAGCTATATAAAGATGATGGAAAACTGATATATTGTCTTGGATTAATGGTACTTTTCTTATATACTTGCCAAGTACAACCGCCACCTTTATGCCAATCGCAAGTAGTTATTTCTAGATGTAGATGTGGTCCAGTTGAATTTCCGGTACTTCCCATTTTTCCTAAATAAGTGTTTGCTGTTACTGTTTGCCCTACACTGATATTTGCCCATTCTCGCATATGTGCATAAGTTGAATAAATATAGCGACCATTGACATTATGTTTGATTTTTAAGCATAAAGCCCCTGCTTCATCTATGTATTTTGCAAAAATAACTCCATCAGCAATAGCATAGATGTCCATGGATTTATTAGAATTTGATAAATCCATTCCTAAATGCCCATAATTCATCCAGTTTTGTGTTACATATCCACTTGTCATCGGACGATAAAATCCTGCTGCTGAAGGTACTAACTGACCACCTTTAGATTGTTCTTTTCGATATTGACATGCATAAATATCTTCATTGACGCCACAACCCAAATTTTTGTAATATGCTAAATTCTCTTTGGCTGATTTTAATTGTTGTTCTACAGTTGGCATCGCATCTTTAATGGCTTGAGTATCAGCATTAATTCTTTCTTTTTCACTTTCAAGGTTTGTTCGTAATTGATTTAATTCTTGTTTTTTGGTTGCCAGTTCTTCTTTTTTTACTTTGTTTTGTTCTATTAATTTACTTAGTTGCTCCATTACTTCTTGATTATATTCGGTTAATTGTTCTACAATAGCCATTCGATAAATCATATCTGTTATGGTATCTGCTTTAAAAACATATTCTAAGTATGTATTTTCTCCTTGACTAATTTGCAAGTATTGAAATAGTTCTTTACTTTCTTGACTTTTTTTAGCTATTTCTTGATTAGAATCATCTATTTCTTTTTGTAGTTGTTCTGTTTGTGCTGATAAGCTACTAATTTGTGATTCGATATTGGCTATATTTTGTTTAATTTGCGCTACTTCTTGATCGTTTTTAGCAATTTTTGCTTGTTTGTCTTGTAGGTCTTTTGTAAACTTTTCTACTTCTTCTTCAAATTGTTTAATTGTTTTGGCATCTACAGTATGAGGTAATAGAAGAAAAAGCGAAAGAATAATTATGAATATGAAGTGGGTTTTATGTTTCATATTACACCTTCAAATACTTTCTAACAGCAGAGGATGATCCAATCATTCCTACTAACATTCCAATGATAGCTGTTATTCCTGATACCATATAAATAAATGGTTCTGGTTTTACTAGTTCAATCATTTGACTAAAGACATATCCATCTAAATGTGTATAAAGTGCAACATAACCAAAACAAACAGCTAAGATTGGTATAATTGATCCAAGCAAACCAAGTACCATACCTTCTACTATAAATGGTGTTTTAATAGTAAAATTGCTTGCTCCTACTAATCGCATAATAGATATTTCTCTTTTTCTTGAAAATATTGTTAATTTAATTGTATTAATAATTAGAAAAACTGTTACTAAAACTAAAGCAATAACGACACCATAGGATATCTTTTGTGCAGCTTCAAAGGCGATGATTAGTTTATCTACCATTCCTTCTCCATAACGAACAACACTAACGTGATCAATTTTTTCAATTTGTTTTGCGGTGGTGCTAATTTTTTTTACATCTTTTACTTTAATCTGAAAAGTATCTTTTAAGGGATTATCATTATCATCCCAAGTACTCATGATTTCATTTAAAACATCGCTTTCTTTTCTCATTTCTTCTTTTACTGCTGTTTTTCCTTGGAATGTGATTGTGTCCACATTATCTAAAGCTGTTATTTTTTTCTCGACATTTTTTACTTGTTCTTCTGTTGTATCATTGGTAAGAAAAGTAACAATTGTTAAATCTTTTTCCATTTTGTTGGTAAAATTTTGAACATTAAAGGTAATTAAAATTGAGATTGCAACAATCAGTAACGTGATAGTAATGCAGGAAATAGATGCTAATGATAAACTGAAGTTACGAAAAACACTTTTAAAGGCATCACGAATACTTCTTCTTAACATTCGAAAGAATTTCATTCCTCATAACCTCCTTTTTCACTATGTTTTAGTAAGCGTCCATCTTTTAGAACAACGACTTCTTTTTGTAATTTATTTACAATTTCGCGATCATGTGTTGCCATTAAAATTGTGGTACCACAAGTTTTATTAATTTCTTCAAGGACATGAACGATTTCCATACTCATATCAGGATCTAGGTTACCTGTTGGTTCATCACAAAGTAACAATTTTGGTTCGTTTACAATAGCTCTTGCAATTGCTACTCTTTGCTGTTCACCTCCTGATAACTGATCAGGATAATTATGTATTTTATGTTTCAAGCCTACTAATTCTAATGCTTTTAAAACTTTTTTTCTAGTTTCATCTTTTTTGGCACCTAAACTTTCCATAGTAAAAGCAACGTTTTCGTAAACTGTTAATTTCGGTAGTAAACGATAGTCTTGAAAGACAATTCCCAATCTTCTTCTTAATTTGTAAACTTTTTTATTTCTCAATTTAGCGACATTGATTCCTCCAACAATGATTTCTCCACTCGTTGGTTTTTCTTCTCTATACAGCATTTTGATGAGTGTTGATTTACCACTACCAGAACCACCTATTATAAAAACAAAAGATCCTTTATTGATAGCAAGGCTTAAATCATAAATTGCTGTTACGCCATTTTTATATTGTTTATTGACATTTTTTAAACGTATAAATTCCATATTATCACCTTATTTCTACCTCAGTATAACATAAAATGACATTTTTAGATAGTGTTAAATCTTTTAACTTGACATAAAAAAAACAGCCTTTTGAACTGTTATCTTCCGCCTTTTACTTCATAAGCATCTGTTGCAATGAAAAAAGCATTTTTGTCTATCATTTTGATACCTTCTGTTACTTGAAAGTATTCTTTTGTTGGAACAACTGCTAAAATAACTTTACGTTTTTTTTCTAGGAAGCCTCCTTTAACATCAAATATTGTTACAGAATGATTCATGACGTCAATTAAATAGTTTCTAACTTTTTTGTCTTCTGTTGTCATGATATAAAATGCTTTATTCTGTGAAATTCCTAATAATACTTTATCCATTACAAGTGAACTAATATAGATAATGATCAAAGCATATAAAACCATGTTGAATCCAAAGTAAATACCACCAATTAAAACAACAATGATATTTATCACCATACTAGTTTTACTAAGGGATATATGAAAGTATTTATAAAGTACTTGACTAATAATATTAAGACCACCGTTGCTAAATCCAACTTTATACATCAATCCATTTGTAATACCTAATAGCATTCCAATTAGAATAGACATTAAAATTAAATCACTTGTATCTACAATAATAAACTTGGTAATATTTGCTGTTAAGGAGACGAAGAATGGATATACAACGGTGGCTACTAAAGAGGCAGTTGTTTGCTCTATTCCTAAGCATAGATAACTTATTCCTAATAGCATTAAGGAACCTAATAGTATCACAAGTGCTGGCGAAACATCTATTATATGTGTAACAATAATAGCAACCCCATTCATCCCACCGGTTACTAAATCTGTTGGATATAGAAATAAATTAAATACAATGGAAGATAAAAACAAACTCATAATTAAGACAAAATATCGATAAACCAATGTTTTCTTCATTTTATTCACCTCCAAATACTTCATAGGAATCTGTTACAACAAAGAATGCATTTGTATCAATTTTATGAATTCCTTCTTTTAATTGGTAATAGTCTTTCGTAGGGATCACACACATTAAAACATTTTGTTTTTCAAGTTCATAACCACCATGGGCTTGAAAAATAGTAATACCATGATGGAGATTTTCTAGAACAAATTTTTTTACCTTTTCTTCTTCACTTGTAATAATATAAAAGGCTTTTGAATCAGAAATCCCCAGTAAGACTCTATCTGTAAATAAAGAAATAATATATAAAACAATCAAGGCGTACATTAATTTATTAAAACCAAAGACAAAAAATCCTGCTAACACAATCAATCCATCTGTACAAAGCATACTATTTCCAAGACTCATTTTAAATTTTCTTGATACAATCATATTTAAAATGTCTGTTCCACCAGTAGAGAATCCTGCTTTAAAAATCAAACCTGCTCCGATACCTTGCAAAAGAGCTCCAAAGACAGCGACTAGGAGCATTTCACTTTGTTGGAAGCTCACAAATGTATCTAGGTGTGCTGTCATTTTTACGAGGATAGGGAATAATATAGAACCTAAAATATTGGCTTTTGTTTCTTCTTTTCCAAGCATAAAATAGGAAAGAATCAATAATAAAACATTACTAATCAAAATAATGATAGAAGTGTCAATTCCTAAGTAGTGATTTAAAATAATGGATAAACCACTTACGCCACCGGCTACAATATCATTTGGTGAAAAAAACAAATTAAAGGCAAGTGCAACTAATAAACAGCCAAAGACAAATTGAACATAACGTTTTATTTTCCCTTGTTGGTAAATATTTAATAATATATTTTTTGTTTCGCTCGTTTTATGAATTGACATTCTTATTAATCTCCTTTAAATAGCTTTCTATAATTTCATCTAACTGTCCATCTAAAACTGCTTTCACATTACTAGTTTCATAACCTGTTCTATGATCTTTTACTAGGGAGTAGGGGTGCATAACATAACTTCTAATTTGAGAACCAAACTCAATATTTTGTTGTATACCTTTTTCTTCTGATAACTTTTGTTCTATTTTTTGTAGTTCCAATACATATAACTTGCTTTTTAATACTTTTAAAGCTGTTTCTTTATTTTGAATTTGACTTCGTTCATTTTGACAAGTAACTACAATATTAGTTGGTATATGTGTAATTCTAACAGCACTATCCGTTGTATTAACGCCTTGTCCTCCTGCTCCTGTTGAACGATATACATCTATACGAATATCTTTATCTTCTATTGTAATGTCAACATCTTTTGTAATTTCTGGTGTTACTTCTACACTTGCAAAAGAAGTATGTCTTCGATTAGACGAATCAAAGGGTGATAGACGCACTAGACGGTGTACCCCTTTTTCGCTTTTTAAATAACCATAAGCAAGTGGTCCTTTTGCCAAAAAGGAAACGCTCTTTATTCCAGCTTCTTCGCCTGCTTGGTAGTCAAGCAATTCTATTTTATATTGCTTTTTTTCACAATAACGAGTATACATTCTATATAACATATTGGCCCAATCGCAAGCTTCTGTTCCACCAGCTCCCGCATGAATGTCTATAATACAATTTTGATTATCATATTCTTTTGATAGTAATAGCAACTCACTTTGTTTATCATACTCTTTTAGCAATGATAGGTATTCTTCTGATAATATTTTTTCTGTTTCTATATCTTTATCATCTTGTAAAAGCAGTGCTAATGATAGATTTTCTTCAATAGATTCTTTTAGTTGTTTAATATCTTTTAGAAATGCTGTTAGTTGACTAATTTGGTTGATAACATCTTCGGCACGATCTTTATGATTCCAAAAATCAACAGATGCTTGTTCTTCTGTTAATTCTTTTAGTTTAACTTCTTTAGAATCACAGTCAAAGTGACCTCCATAAGGCTTGACTATTTTCATTTAATTTTTGATAATTTCTAATTAATTCTTTAATTTCCACTTTATCACTCTTCCTTTTTATTATTATACAAGATGAACTTTTTTATAACAATGAATTTATGTGTATATTTATTTTCTTTTGACATATATTAGTAATGGGAAAGGTTCACGATTTTAGTGAAGATTCCCATGTATATAGATAACATTTGTATAACCAAATGTGGAAGCTACTGATTTATTTCAGTAGTTTTTTTGTGTTGATGTATTGGAAATAAAAAACAATCTTCTTCATGAGAACAAATGAATCCTACAGCTTGTAAATAGGAATAAATGATAGTGGTTCCAACAAATTTCATTTTTCTTTTTTGTAAATCGGCTGAAATTGCATCACTAATAGATGATGATGTTTTTCCAAATTCATAAATGATGTCATTTCCAGTAAAGGTTACTAAATATTGATAAAAAGATTGATATTCTTTTTGAATTTGACGAAATACTTTCGCATTTTGAATACTGGCTTTTATTTTTAATTTATTTCTAATAATACCTTTATCTTCCAATAACTCTGCTATTTTTTGCTCATTATAGGAACAAATTTTATTGACATCAAAATTATCATAGGCTTGCTTAAAATTCTCTCTTTTATTTATGATGCATTCCCAAGATAATCCCGCTTGAAAAGATTCTAATAGTAACATTTCAAACAAATAATCATCAGAGAAATTAGGGATTCCCCACTCTTTATCATGGTATTCAATATATTTTTGATTATTTAAATTACACCAAGAACACCTTTTCATAATGCAGCCCCATTTTTAGGAATTGTTAATTTGTTAGTATCTACTTTTTCTAATTTTAATAAATTGAACTTATTGTTTATACCACCACCATAGCCTGTTAAGCTGCCATTTGTTCCAACAACTCGATGACAAGGTATGATGAGACAAATAGGATTCCAACCAACAGCACCACCTACAGCTTGAGCAGACATTTGTTTTATTTTTCTTTCCTTGGCTATTAATTTTGCTATATCATTATAAGTTACTACTTTTCCATATGGAATTTGGTTCATTTTTTCTATTACTAAGTCCCTAAATGGCGTACTGTTTTCTATTTTATATGACGGTGTAAAATCAGGTATCTTTCCATTAAAATATAAGTCAAGCCATTCAATTGTTTTTACAAAAATTGGTAATTTAGTTTCTATAAAATCTCCTTGATGTTTTAATGTGTCCCTAGAACCTTCAAACCATAAACCAGTTAAGTATTGTCCATCACTTGTCATTATCATATCACTAAAATCATCGGGAGTTTGATATTTCCATTTGTATTCCAACAGTATCCCTCCTTGTTTGACATTAGTATAATTAGCAAACGTTTGTTTGTCAATTGCTTTTTCTTTTAAATTTCATTTGCCTAATGAAAAAATAATTATTTATCAAATTTTTCTAAATAATATATTTTTTATAATAATTAATTATATTCTTTTTTATGATTTTATAAAGCACTTTTTATACTTAAAAGCAAGGTTCTTCTCTATCAATTATTTTTCTATAATAAAAGTCATTCAATTATTGTTTATATTCCGTATGATAACCATGATTTTCTGGTGGCCTTTTATCATTTGGATACATTATATCTGTATAAATATCAAGTTGTAATTTTTTTATCATATTATAAATCTCTATATAATTACTAATATTAGATATGTTGATAGTGGCTTGCATTGTTTGATTCATCTGATCTGAAGTACAAATAATATCTCCCACTTGAAAAAATTGATCGAATAAACCTCTATGTAGGTTGATATGAGACATTTCAGCGAATGGTTTGCTTTGAATTTGTTTGTTTAAGATTCCTTTACTGCTATAGATTGCTTGATTTGTTATGATGTAGTAAGTATTATCATATCTTTTTTTACAAAGTAAAATACCACCAAGATAAATCCAAACTGGCATTAGATGCAGAATAAAAAAAGGTATCAAAAGCAACAGATTTGCTTGTCTTGTGTTAAATGTTGAAACAATGGCTGAAAAATCTATAACAGCCCATAAAATTGAAAATGGTAATAATGGGTTAAAAATAGATTCAAATATAGAACATTTTTTATTTGGTTTACCCTCCCATAAAATTTTTTCATCTTCACCAATCATGCTTTTTAAATCATTATATATCATCATATCCTCCTTTTTTTCATTATAGCATATTCTATTAACGAAAAAGAAAGTTAATTGTATGAATTATGTACTGTAGTTTCGACTGTTATAATAAATATAATTAGAAAAATCAGATAAATTATAGATATGAAGTAAACGATGAAATTAGAAATTTTCACAATCAATGTTAATGCTTATTATACATAAAAATAAAATAGAGTTTTTGTCAGATAGTAATATTTCATATTTTGAATATTGCCAAGAAAAAAATATATCTAAGAAGATTTTTAATACTATTTATTTGTGTTTTTTTATTGCTTTTTACAAAGATAATTTTATTTATGATGAATTCATTATTGAAAAAACTTTGAAATATGTCAAATAAGTTGTTAATTTTTGTCGTGCAAATGATATGAAAATATATTTTTGAAAAAAAACAGATGAAAGTGTTTTTATTTGGGCACTTGATTACTATTATGAGTGATATGTCACTTGCTAATAAAAGAAAATATTACAAAAATAGTTTATTAGAATTCCTATATTTAATTTGTTTTCGCTTTTTGTTTATTTTTGATTTGATAAAATTCAGAAAAATCTTTGTATTTAATTTTTAATATATCTATTGGTTTTAGAGTTTCAAAACACTTATATTGAAGTGTTCCAACTGGATCATTAATAAATTTATTATTACCATCAAACACATAAATATAGCCATCGATATTTTCATCAATTTTAACATTTTCCATTATCATAATAGGTATTTCTTCGAAAGATTTAATTTGAAAATTCCAGTCTAAATCAGTACTTTCTTGTTTGATAGTATCCTTAAAAGCATAAGCAGAGGCTATTTTTAGTGATGGTGTTAAAAAGATGGCATTATCAATATTCTTTTCATTATGTTCACTATCATGTGATTGTCTTGTTTCAATATTTGCTAACAATATCGGACTACCATGAAAAAAATATTTACACATATTTGGATCTTGATTTAGATAATAACTTATTTTCGCTTCATTTGAAAAAAACGTTGTATTATTTTCAATAGTATCTTTTGTAAATTTTAAAATTTGTTCTTCTTTGTTCATATTTGTATCTGTTCCTTCCTGCGCATAATTATAATGTTTTGTATGTTGACTAGATAGTTATATAATCCAAATTAGTTAAAATTAAAGATGACTATTTCTAGCCCTAGAATTATTATCCTTAGTTTTTTAGTATCATCAACACTATTTGGCAAAGAACTCGTTTGAAATACACGTATTTTATTTTTTTATCAAATTTACTTTATTTTTATATTAAAGTTTACCTAAAAGTACGCTAATAACGGATAATAAAATCATTATTACAATTTCATAAGGTATGTATCGCTTATATTTATTATAATATTTCATTATATTATCTCTACATTTTAAATTGTCTACATTTTTACCAATTAAAATCTCACTAGTTTGAATATAGTTATCTATATCATCTTTATATACACTTTTGTGAGTTGTCGAATCATATCTTATGTATTTCTTTTCTGGTATTATATTCTTATATAAATCGTCCAATTTAGCAGAAATTGCTATTTCTCCTATAAAAAACGTTAGTGCTAAACAACATATAGTATAAAGCACATAACTTTCGGCGAAAACATATTTTACAGCTGGTATTAATAATAACAAAGTTGTTATTATTAATGCAGGTATAAATCCAATTCCTAAACCAACAATGATATTTATCTTGGTTTTCTCTTTTACAACAGTATCATATTTTGGAGGAGCATTTAATATCTTATTTTTAATCAATTCATATATATCGTCTATCTTTTTGTCTGTGCTGCTTAATGAAACTTCAATATCAGCTTTTGTTTCATATATATTCATATTTATATATTGACTATGCCATTCATATTTTTGACTTGGAGATGATACAGAATACCACAAATGAAATCGCACCCAAATGTTTTTTATTTCGTGTAATCTACTGTTAAATATTGCTAAGAAATTATTATAATTATCAAACTTTATATTTGTATCATCATAAAAGTCAACATCAAATGATAATTTACTCCCATTATCTTTAAAAGTCCATTTTTTATAGTCATACTTTAACATACTATTTTGCATTTCTTCTTTTTTAGCTATCTTTTTTAAATAAATTAGTTTTTCATTCATTAATTCAAAAATTTCAAGTAAATCTTTATCTGTTATTATTTTATTTGCTACTTTTATTGTATCGTTATACATCTTTTTCCTCCATTTTTATTCTTATATTTAAACACAATGAGTTGAGATACTTAATTTTTTAGAGCCACTTTTTATCATGAATAAAAAAGCACTAATTGTTTTTAATGAAGATTTATTTTATATGAGCGTATTATAATCAAAATCAAAATTTAACTATCAAAGCGAAACACTCAAATAATTATGTCCTGCTTTTCTTCAAATATTTTCTTTATAGTATTTTGAAGATGTTCTATGTGCTTTTTAGCATTGTATTATTTTATTTAGTACAAAAAATTGTATTTACTGATTGAAATTTATTTAATATTTTGTTAATATTATTTTCAATTTGATTCATGATTGCTTCATTATGACTAGAAATTCTTGTAAACTTTATTTCATAAGGTCTAAATATAATAGCAAATAAATTTTTATGTTCAACTAATTCATCGCTTATGCCACGTTCAAAATCCATTTCTAATTTTATTTCCAAACTACCAACATTTGTTAGATCTCCATCATTAACCGCACTTTGAAAAGAAGCAAAATCTTTACATGTTATAGTGCTATAATTTTTTTCTCTAATATACACTTCAAATCTTTCGTTATATACTTTTTTAAAATTATATTTTCTATATTCTAATTTAAATTGTTCATTTCTTTTCTTATCTTCTTCTATTAAAGAAATAAATTGTTTATAAACATTATCGCAATACTGTACTAAGTATGCAATAGCTTCAGTAGTTGCTATAATAGTTGAATAATCATATTCATTCTTTTTTATTGAAGATTCATCTTCTGTAATATATTCATAACTCATTTGAATTTCTCCTCATTATTTATCATTATTTCTTCATTTTTTAAAACTATTTATTGTTATTTTTAATAAAGTATCAATATTTTTTATTCTTTGATAATCAACTACTCCTAGTTTTAGTAGTTTTGCTTTATAAGTTTTTGTAGTATTATTGACTTTTTGTTTAAATGTTTCGTTTAGGTTCATTAAACTATATTAATTGTTCTATAAATATATCATAAGTTACAGAAAGCTCAATTTTTGTTTCTTGTATTTATTCTGCTTTAAAATCATTTTCTTTTATAGAAAATAATATATCTGTTGCTAATAAGTTATGTTGAGATTTTTCAATATTAGTTACATCCGAATAATTTAATGTATCTTCTAATACTGTTTTCAAAGTAACTATATGTTCATTTAAAATAAAATAGTAAATAAGCATTCCTGATTTTGCATCTTTTGCTGACGATATTTCTCTATTTATAATCATTTGTTTAAAACTTCTTTTTATATTCATAGGTGATAATGGATATGTTCCTATTATATTCCAACCTTCAATTTTTCTTTTATTTAGATCTTCTTCAAAACAATCATCTATCAAACAATCTGATATTGGGCCTCGGTCTGACATTGAAATCACTATTTGTTCTTTATTATCAGACAATTCTAATAATAAATTATAGTCCTGAGAATTTGTAATGTTAGATATATGTAATTGAGTTGAAACAGTAAAACTGAAATTAAAATTAATATTTTTATACTTGATGTTTATTTTATCTTTCATTAATTTTTCAATATTCCAATTTAATATCCACTCTAAAGCCCGTCGTTGTTCTTGTACAACTAGTTCGTTTAATTGTAGTAATTGCTCTCCTTGCATTCTCGTTTCACGACAAGCCCAATGATATCTAAATAATAAATCGGCTTGTTCTAATATTTCTTCCTTTGGTCTTATAGAACATTTAGATACCAACTCATCATAACTTTTAATATTGAAAAAAAATTCATCTAAGTTTTTAACATCACACTCTTTATCAGAATTAGGTTTATTTATCAAGTTTAGAGTCCACATTAACATCGCGCATTCTTCGAAGGCCCAACTAACATATTGTAAGTCTTGCTCTGAAATTTTTTGTTCATACATTTCCTGTAAAATATTCTTATCTTCTTCAGATAATGCAGATTTTGCTTTTAATCTTTCATCCATTCTGTTTAAAACAAAAGGAATAATATCTGCCTTGTCTTCAAGTGAATATAAGGCACACGTAGCAATTATATAATCTGATAGCATTCTATTTATTATTTCTTCCTTCGAACGCAAGTTTGTGCATGAATTAAAAGGTATTGCTTTCATATTTTCTATAAAAGGAATATTCTTTTGCTTTAAAATTTCGATATTTCTTTTTATTCTATTCTTGTCCGCTTCGTTTAATATTAACTTATTTTCATCAAAAATTTCTTCTGTTGTTATTTGTGGTGATGTTATTTCTAATTCTTGAATTTTATTATCTATTTTTTTCACTAATCCGTCAATTTCTTGATTAATTGATGAAGCTTGATTTGTTGATGTTAGCGATTCCTCTGACATTTTTTCAACAACTTTTTTCTTTGCTGTTTCTTTAACAAATTTTTTTAAATCAAAAACTTTTATTGTAACCGGATTTAATTTTGGATAATCAACTTCATTATAATCGTCTATTATTTTTTCAAATTTATTCTCAATCGTTTCATCTTTATCATCTATTTTTATTTTTAATAATCCAGAAGCAACAGATATTATATTACTTAATTTTGTAATATAATTACCATATTTAGCAGTTAGATCTTCTAGGGAACGAGTTGAAACAGTAAATTTAATTCTTTTTGATAACCCAGAACTTAGCATATCAGTAAATTCATTTACTTTTTCAATAATATCAAAATTATCTAAAACAAAATTAAATTTGTTAGAAGATTTAAAATCAAACGTATCAAATAAAACAGTAAATAATTGTTCTATAAACATAGCTGCTAGAGTATTTAAATATTTGCTCTCATCTTTTGCAATAAAGAAAATTGCAGTTGGTTTTGTTGCTATATCTTTATAGTTGAATGTTGTTTTATTCATTAATATGCTTAATTTTTCTCTTGAAACATAGGTTCTTAATCTTTGTTTAGCAACTGAAACTATACTCCCTTTTGTTTCTTTTGGTGCTAAAACTGTTGTAGATGCTGAAACATAAGATCGTGAACTTGGATCTTTTAATTTAAAATAATATGTCAAGTAATCACTTGCACCGAATTTTTCATTAATTCCTTCAAGCATCATACTAACACTATTTAAATTAATTTCATCCTTATCTGCATCTTCAAATAATGCTAAAACTACTCCTGTAAAGAGATCAGATGCAGCTAATGCCCAGAATGGATCGGCAGATGATTCTTCATAAAATATTATTTTTGCTACTTTATCTAAGTAATCCATTGCTTTATCTGTATTACCATCTTTATATAATTCATAGGCAATTTGAATTGGATTCCATCCATCACTTTTATCTAAATCTCTTAAATTTAATATAACAATATTGTAATTCTTTTCTTTTAAACTCTTATAATATTTATTTATATACTCTTCTTTTGAGTCTAATATCATTAGACTTTCTTGTTGTTCAATCATTTTATCCACTAATGGGAATAAGACACTAGTAGTCTTTCCTGTTGCCATATCTCCTAAAACAATTATATTTTTTCGTGCATTATACACTTTTTCTAACATTTCTTTTTTCATATTTTACCAATGCTCCTTTTTCGTTATTTAGTCATTATAGAAAACACAAACTATAATGAAATAATAATTTGATTTTCAACGCTTCTTTTTTGCAACAATTCTCAATACTTTAGAGACAAATTATAAAACTTAAATTAACTTAATATTTTTTAATTATTAAAGATTTCAATCAATTCATTCTTTTCTAATTTTCGTATAATTCGATCATTATCACTTTATCTATGCATTCTGCTATGTTCATTCATTTTGTAATCACTTACATCAGTTTCTACAACTGTCTTTGATTTTAAATGTGTTTGCTTGTCTTTTAATTTTTTCTTTTCATTCTGATATCTCTCTTCAAACTCATCATATAAAACTTTACTATTTGTATAATTAATATTTGGATCATTTTCATCATAAATAAAATCAGCATCTAAAACAACTAAATCACCTTTTTCTAAAGTTGTTGCCCCTCTTTTTGTATCCAATCCTAAAATTTCTTCTGTTGGCTCCAAATTTTCTCGCCAATGGATTATGTTTTTTCTTTTTAATCGACCTGCATTTATTCCTTTTATATCAGTCCATATAAGACCTAAATCATGTAAGTTTTTGAACAATTGATATAATTCTTCCTTATTCGGCATTACACTTGTATCTACACGTTCAGTAACTTCAACAAAACAACTTTCAGTATCAGTTTTTAGCTCTTTCCGCAGCAATGGTGCAATTATATATGGATTGTTTGGAAAACTTTTTGTCTTTCTATCGCCTAATTTAATGACCTTGTCACCAATTAGTATTATACGTGAAAAACCACCAGCATTGTAAGTGATATCGGAAAACTTTACATTTTCATTTTTCATGATATCCAATATCATTAATTTAACTATTTCTTTTATGGTTGGATCTTTCATTTTTCCTAAATAATCAGTTTCGCAAAATATAGAATTCATTGCTTTTTCTTCATTATTATCAATATAATTTTTTACTTGAGAAAGTGCAGCGGCATTATCCTTTGCGAAATTCATTAACTCATATAAATTTTGAGTGTTTTCAATAATCATAGTTATATTATCATAAACTATTTGTTTATTATTTCCTTTATATTCTATAATAGAATAATTAATGTTACATTTATTTTCAATTAATAATTTTAGAAATTTTTTTTGGCTCTCTTCATCGATCTTATTTAATATGTCTGTATAAAATTTTGTTCTGAGATTTAGAGTTGATAGAGTTTTTAAAATCTCATCATCCATAAATGCAGTAAATTCATTTAAACTATCAAAATTTATACGGATATGATAAAATATCTCATCTAACTGATCTTTATATGGATATTTTTTTAACCCTTCGGCAAACTTTTTTTTAAAGTCAGGTTGCTCTATTAATAAATTAATGTTTAAAAAGAGTATATCTGTGTTAGAACTAACAATATATGGAAAAATTTCATCAAAATGGTTTGCTATTATTTTAGCACTTTTATTCTTTAATAATGAATTTTGTAGTTTTTTTATGATAAAATTACTCAAGCTATAAAATCTATCAGTAAAAAAATTTGCAGAATTATTTTCTATATTTCTTTTTCTTATTTCTTGTGCTTCGCCGATTAATTCTTGTAATTTTCTTTCCAGCATCAAATCACCTACTATCTATTTTAATAGTATTATATCAAACTTCTAGTGAAAAATCTTAAATTATTAAAATAAATATGAATAAAATATATACTTTGTATACAAAAAATGCAACAAATCTATTGATACTTTTTTAATTGGTTATTAAATATAATTAACCTCTGAAAATGGACGATTTGTGGATCCAAATGCAATATCTGGATGGGCATATGTTCCAATACTATATCTTCTGCTTTTTGAAATTATTCCTATACTTTGGTCCTAAGTAATCAGCAAATGACATTGTAGATGGTTTGAAAGAATGACCAACATTTGAATATTCGTTATATGCTTTCATACCTTCTTCATACGCTTCTTGTTTTGTTTTAAAACCAGACTTGTTAATAAACTTCCTTTTTCCATATTGTGGTGCTATTTCGAATCTTATTGATAGTAATTTCCCCTTTTCATTGTGTTCACTTGTGCCATAAATTTTTTCCTCCTCTAAATCTTTTAGAGAACGAAAAAAATCAACACGAATGTTGATTTCATGATTTTGTGTGCATGATTTTTTATTTTTTGCACACAAATTACGCACAATTTAATGATTTTGCACACAATTTAGTGTTTTTTTGACTAATTCCAATTGTACAAACCCTTATAAATAAGCTATTTACCACAGCATTGTTTGTACTTCTTACCAGAGCCACATGGACATAAGTCATTTCTTCCAACTTTTTTTACATGTTTAGGTGTTTGCTTTTTATCACTTTTGTCTTCGTTGGTATGTTTTGTTTTTGTTACTTCTTTTCTTTCGATATTTTGTCGTATTTCAGCCTTTAATAAGAATATTGAAATGTCTTGATCTATTTTTTGTAACATTGCATCAAATAAATCGAATCCTTCTGTTGTATAGGCTCTTAAAGGATCTTCCTGGCCATAACTTCTTAAGTAAATTCCTTCTCTTAAATGGGACATAACGTTAATTTGATTCATCCAATAATTATCTAATACTTGTAATGATAATGCTTTTTCAAATTCATTACTAACTTCTAATGGAATATTTGACAATTTTGATTCATACTCTGCTTTTACTCGCTCGTAAATAACGTTAATGATATTATCTTCATCATCATCTTTCAAGTCTGTTTCTATTAAATCTTTTCTTAATAAGTTTTCATTAGCAAATTCAATAATATCTTTTTTATCTTGTTCTGAAATATCACCATCTAAACTATGTGATTTAACTAGATCTGTTATATGATTATACATGGCATTTAATACCATTTCATGAATGGAATCACTATCTAGAATTTCATTTCTTTTCGTATACATGATTTCTCTTTGATTGTTCATTACATCATCATATTGTAGTAATTGTTTACGAGCATCGAAGTTATTTCCTTCTACACGTTTTTGAGCGGTTCCAATTGCTCTTGTAAAGGTTTTACTTTGAATTGCTTGATCACCAAAGCCAAAGCTTTTCATCATTTCTTTGATACGTTCACTACCAAAGCGTACCATTAAATCATCTTCCATAGATACATAAAATTGGGTAAATCCTGGATCTCCTTGTCTTCCTGAACGTCCACGTAACTGATTATCAATACGACGTGATTCATGACGTTCTGTACCAATAACGCATAAACCGCCTAAGGCTTTAATTTCATCGGATAATTTAATATCTGTACCACGTCCAGCCATATTGGTCGCAATTGTTACAGATTTATGTTGACCAATTTTAGAAATGATTTCTGCTTCACGAGCGTGATTCTTCGCATTCAATACTTCATGTGGAATGTGTGCTTTTTTTAATAGAGAACTAATTAATTCACTAGTTTCAATTGCTATTGTACCAACTAAAACTGGTTGTCCTTTTTCATAACGTTCTTTAATTTCATTTATAATCGCTTTATATTTGGCATCTTTTGTAGCATAAACTAAGTCTGGTGCATCTATTCTGATTACTTCTTTATTTGTTGGTATTTCAATAACGTACATATTGTAAATATTTCTAAATTCTTCTTCTTCTGTTTTGGCAGTTCCTGTCATACCAGATAATTTTTGATACATTCTAAATAAGTTTTGGAAGGTAATTGTTGCTAATGTTTTCGTTTCTTGATTAATTCTAACGCCTTCTTTAGCTTCTATTGCTTGATGTAAGCCATCACTATAAGCTCTTCCTTTCATCAAACGTCCAGTAAATGGATCTACAATTACCACTTCGCCATCTTGTACCACATAATCAACATCCAATTTCATTGAATAATTAGCACGTAAAGCTTGGTTAATATAATGTACTAGTGTTGTATTATCAATATCGTATAGATTTGTGATATGAAATTTCTTTTCTGCTTTAGCACTTCCTTCATCTGTTAACGCTACTGTTTTGGTTGTTTCATCATAAATATAATCTTTTTCAGCTTGTAAACTTTTAGCAAAAGTATCAGCATCTATATAAAGATTTGCACTATTCATTTGTCCACCAGAAATAATTAACGGAGTTCTTGCTTCATCAATTAAAACTGAATCCACTTCATCCACAATGGCAAAGTTAAGTGGACGTTGTACTCTATTTTCTTTTCTTACAACCATGTTATCTCTTAGATAATCAAATCCAATTTCATTGTTAGTAGAATATAGGATATCACAAGCATAAGCTTCCTGTTTTTCTTTAGCAGACATTTCTCTTAAGTTAACGCCTACTGTTAAACCTAAAAAGCGATGAATGCCTCCCATCCATTGAGCATCACGACTTGCTAAGTATTCATTGACAGTGATAATATGAACACCTTTTCCATCTAGAGCATTTAAGTAAGCTGGTAAAACACTCGTTAATGTTTTTCCTTCACCAGTTTTCATTTCAGCAATATTTCCATAATGAATTGCTAAGGCACCTAGTACTTGTACATAAAAAGGCTTTTCTCCAATTACACGCGATGCTGCCTCCCTTGCTACTGCAAAGGCTTCTACTAATATATCTTCTAACGTTTCGCCATTTTCTAAACGATTTTTAAATTCATCGGTTTTTGCCTTTAATTCTTCATCTGTTAATTTTTGCATTTCTTCATCTAATTCAAAAATTTCATCTGCTTGTTTTTCAAACTTTTTTAATTCTTTATATTCACGGTCAAATATTTTTGAAAATATTCCCATTATTACCATCTCCTTAAGCATTATTGTATCAAATAAATATTATTAGATAAAGCTTTTTCTTTCTTCTACAATAGAAAAAAGTGGAATTTTATCCACTTTTCATTGTTTTTATTATTCAGCTTCCATTAAACCATAGCCGCCATTTTTTCTTTTATAAACAACCGCTTCTTTATTAGTATCACTATTTTTAAATAAGTAAAATTGATGACCTAATAGTTCCATTTGTAGGATTGCTTCTTCTTCATCCATTGGTTTTACTTCTACTGTTTTTCTTTTAATGATCTTGTTATTTGGATCTTCCTCTTCTTCTATGTCTATCATAGAAAAATCTATTTTTGTCTTTGCTTCTTTCGCTTTTATTCTTGTTTTATTCTTACGGATTTGGCGTTCCATTACATCGATTGCTTTATCTACTGCTGCATAAAAATCTTCTTGTGTTTCCTCTGAACGAATAATAAAATTGCGTAGTGGAATTGTCACTTCTACTATTTGTCTGTGTCCATTTACCTTTACGACAACGGTTGCTCTTACTTCTTCTGGTTGTTCTAAATATTTGTCTAGTCGTTGTAATTTCTCTTTCAAATAGTCTTTCATTGAATCTGTTATCTCGATTTTGTCTCCTCGAATGATAATTTCCATAACATCACCTTCCTTATGTTTATTGTATCATAGTTTAGAAAAAAGAACCACCTATTTTATAACAGCTGGTTCTTTAATTGGTGTTACGTCTACTGCTTGATATCCTTTTGGTGTTTCAATCAATGTAAACTCTACAAATTGTCCTTCACTTAATGTTTTATAACCTTCATGGCGAATTGTTGAATAATGTACAAATATATCTTCGTTTTGTTTATACTCAATAAATCCATAACCTTTCTCGTTATTAAACCATTTGACTCTTCCGATCATTAATGTCACCTCTTTCCTACAATAAAACATTTCTTTCGGTCACCTCACGTTGTGTAAACATTGTAGCAAATTTTATAGTAAAAATTACGTTCTTTCCTTAAAATGCACTTTCTTGACCGTAAATGGTAATTTGTTAAGTAATTCATTAATAAGTTTTTGCTTTTATGGACTATGAAAAACTTTTTACAGCCGAAATGTTCGCAATAAAAAGTTTTGAGATACAATCTAATCAAGGTTGAGGTGATGATATGAAGGAGTTGTTTTTAAAGCAAAGCTTACAACTTATAACAGCCAACCAAACCAATACAATGAATGAAGAAATGAAAGAAAAGATACTATATGGTCTTGAAGGATTATATTTATCTATTACAAAGTTATTCATTATTTCTTTCTTAGCATTCCTACTTCATTTTTTTAAAGAATTTTTAATTACTTTATTATTCTTTAATGGATTACGATATCCTGGATTTGGTTTTCATGCAAATAATTCTAAAACTTGTCTTGTTTGTTCAACCTTATTAATTTTGGGATTACCTTATTTGCTTTATCATATAGAGATAGTTCCAATTGTAAAGAGTGCTTTATGTCTTATCAGTGTTTTACTTTTTAGCATTTATGCACCAGCGGACACAAAGAAACGACCGCTAACAAATAAAAGAAAGCGCATGATTAGAAAATTTGCGGCTACTTCTTTAGCAATAGTGTATAGCATTCTTATTTTAACAATTTCAAATCAGTCTCTTAGTCAGTTATTACTTGCTTCTTTATTAATTGAAACCGTTTTGATTTTGCCTATTACATATCGTTTGTTTCATGCATCTTATGCAAATTATAAAAATATGGTTTAAACATTATATGTTTAAATAAATTAATCAATGGTAGGAGGATTTTAAAATGAAAAAAAGATTAGCAAAGGTACTTATGGCAGTAGCAGTTTTAGCTACAACTTCAGCAAGTATGGGATGTGCATGGTTTTTACTTGATGAACCTAAAGCTTTAAAGGGAATGGACTAAAACAAAAAAAGATCGCCAAGATCTTTTTTATTGTTCTACTATATTAATTAATAATTTTTGTATGTAATAACCATTTAACAAAATATTTTCTGAAGACATATTTTTATTCTTACCAATTAATTTTTTTGCAAAATATAATCCATTACCTCTATTTTTTCCTTTGGTGGAATATCCCTTATCATTAATTTTATCTAAAGCAATTTCTTGATCATAAGTATTTGATACTACAAATTGTAATTTATCTTTTAGTTCATATATTTCTAAAGCAACTAGTTTCTTTGTTGTTTTAGATGCTGCTTCAATAGCGTTATCTAAATAAATACCTAATAAAATGCATAGCTGTTTCAATTCTTTTTGTGGTAATTTCTCAATAAATTCTGTTACTTTTGGACTAACTTCGGCAAGCATTTGAACATGATTGTTTTCTGCAATTGCTACTTTGTAATATAGTAGTCCTTTCAAACCACCTTTTGGTACATTTTTTAATTGTTGAATGTATTGATCGTCAACAATAATATTAATTTTTAACATATCATCGATTTTACGAATTGCTTCTTTTTCTTTTACCATTTCACGTAAAATAGATAAATTATTCTTTAATTCATGTCGATATAATTGTTCATCATCAATCCAATTTTCAAAATTTTGAACATAATCAAATAAAATATTATATTCATCATTTAATTTATCGTATTGATTTTTTTCCATTATATAGCAACAATATAATAAAAAGAACACTATAACACTTATTATTGTAATTGTATAATATAAATTTAATTTAAAAATATAATTTATATTAATATATAAACCAGCTACAATGATAACAATTATAACTACAAAAATAGAATTCATAATCTGATGTTTTTCATTCGCCTTTTTTCGAATATTCTTAAATAATCTTTGAAAAACGCTTAAACAAGAGGCCAGATATGACAGGCTACTAATTAATATATTATTTACTACAGTAATGTACCAATTCAATCTTGCTTGTTCATAAGTTATAAAATTAACTTCTATTAAAGATAGTGCACCATCTACTACTGCTACTAAAATATTTACAAAACTACAAAGTAATATTGAATCACTAACGCTTAGGTTAAAAATTTTTTTAAATACTATAACTGATAATATATATGTTAATAAAGACACTAACATATTATATTTTATATCTAAGAAACAGACTGTTGGCAATAGTAACAAAAAAAGCAACGAAAAATTATGAATTTCAAAGAGTTTAACATCACTTTTAATTAAATTTTTTATTATATAAAAACTGGAAATTGCTAAAGACAAGCCTATTATTATCTTAACTATTATAGGTAACATTTCTCGTTAACTCCTTTCTTTTATTTCTTGCGACCAGATCACTTGTTTGGCCATTATCAAATTTTATAAGATTCGTTTTTACATCGTATTCGATGACCCTATCCATATTCGCCACCATACTTCTATGTAATCTAACAAAACGATCGTCTAAATTTTTCATGATTTCATTTAAACTTTTTGGTACTTTGAATTTTCCATACGATGTATGGATGATACTTCTTTTACTATCTTGTTCTCTTTCAATATACACTATATTTTTGAAAGCTATTTTATGAACAGTGTAATTATATTCATAATTGAAACATTTTTCTTGATTGCCATAGTGTTTCATTACAATATCTAAGGCTTCATCTACTTTTGTTTTACAATTATCTAGTTTATTGATGAAATCTAGTAAAAACAATCTGTTACCTAATGCTTCATATCGATATTCACTAAATGCTGTTATCACAATAATGATAGAGTTCCAATCTTCTTGTTCTTCCCTTATATATCTAGCTGCATCAATTCCAGATCCTACCTTCGTTTTAATATCCAAAAAATAGACTTTAAATCCTATCTCGGCTTTTACTATTTCCTCAAAGCTTTTATCGTAACTACTATACTCGTGTATTTTATATTCTATGTCACTTCTTATCATATACTTTTCCACTTGCTCTCTTAAGGATTTTCTGAATTCTTCATTGTCTTCACACAAGATAAAATTAATCATTTTGATATATACTCTCCTTTTCTTTTTTTACATATTTTACCATAATTTTCCAAAAATTCGTTATAAATGTCAAAAAAAGAAACTATTTTCCATGTTTCTTTTTACTTTTTTGCCTCTTTTTGTCTTTTTTTATAGTTCCTTCTACTTTATCTAGTAAATTATCTACGACTTCTTTGTTTTTAGTTGAAATAACAGTTGTTCTAAATACAAACCAAGCAACAATAATAAAAATAGTAATATAAAGTATTTTACCAACAACAGGGTCTTTTAAAGTATAAAATATAGAGGCACTGGCGAATAAAATATCAATGGCGTAAATGATTAACACTGTTGTTCTTTGAGAAAAATTCATTCCTAATAATTGATGATGAATATGTTCTTTATCAGGGGAAAATGGTGGTTGATGGCGTAGGGTTCGGCGTATGATGGCGAAGAGTGTATCTAAAATTGGAATACCTAAAATCATTAAAGGAACGAATAAACTGGTTAGTGCTGGTCCTTTGAATTCTAATAGTGTAATAACTGCAATAATAAATCCTAAGAACATTGCACAATCCCCACAGAAAATTTTAGCTGGATAGAAATTGTGTAATAGAAAACCTAGTGTTGCTCCTAACATAATGAACGTTAAAATCATAACTAAGCTTCCACTTCTTCCTTGGAAGAATCCAATGATTCCTATGGTTAGAAAGAATATACTACTAATTCCACCACTTAATCCATCTAGACCATCAATCAAATTAATAATATTCGTACATGCAACGATAAAAATAATCGTTAAAGGATAGGACCAAAAGCCAAAATCTAGGGAATAACCAAAGGCTGTTATGTTGTTTAATAGTATTCCTCCATAGAAAACAATGACACAGGCAGCGATGATTTGTCCAATTAATTTTTGCCCGGCTCGAATCGATTTTATATCATCAATTATTCCTGTTAAGATAATAATAAAACTTCCTATTAAAACCGAATTCATTTGAATACTTTGAATTCCAAATAACATATAACCAATCAAAAAAGCTAAGAATATTCCTACTCCACCAAGTTTTGGAATTGGTCTTGTGTGAATATGGCGGTGATTTTCATCTGCTCTTGGAACATCAATCGCTCCAATATGTGTTGCTATTTTTTTCATAAAGGGCATGATTAGGGCAGAACATATAAATGTAACAAAAACTATTTTCATAGCACTACTAATTTCCGGACTCATTTTGTACCTCTTTTCTTTTTTTATTATAACAAGTATAGATTTTCTTTACAACAAAAAGAGAAGGTCTTTTGTCATTAACCTTCTTCTAATAATTTAACATTATCTAATAAAACACCAGTTCCTTCTACTACACAGGTTAGGGGACTATCTGCTATGAAGACGGGAACTTTTAATTCTTCTTTTAATAATTCCATTAAACCTTTTAATAAAGAACCTCCACCGGTTAGAACAATTCCTTTATCTACAATGTCTGCTGATAATTCTGGTGGTGTTTGTTCTAAAACGTTGGTTGCTGCTTTTACTATTTTAGAAATAGATTCCGCTAATGCTATTTGGGTTTCTTCTTCTGTGATTTCTATAGTACTTGGTAATCCTGTTACTAAGTTTCTACCTCTTACTTCTAATTTATTTTTCTTATCTGGTTGATAAATATTAGCAAATGATATTTTGATATCTTCTGCTGTTTTATCTCCAATTAGTAATTTGTATTTATCTTTTATGTATTTGATAATATCTTGGTCAAATACGTTTCCAGCGATTCGAACAGAGGTGCTTGTGACAATGTCATTTAAGGATAGAATAGCAATATCAGTGGTTCCTCCTCCAATGTCAATTACCATATTAGCACTTGGCTTCGATATATCCATTCCTGCTCCAATGGCTGCTACTTTTGGTTCTTCTTCTAGGAATACTCTTCTGGCACCTGTTCTTTCAGCTGCTTCTTTAATGGCATTTTTTTCTACTGGTGTTATATTAGAAGGACAGCAAATTAAAATTCTTGGGCGTGATAGGAAGTTTCTAGCATGGATTTTTTTAATAAAATGATCTAGCATGATTTCAGTAATCTCAAAATCAGCAATTACTCCATCTTTCATTGGTTTAATTGCTTTTACTTTTCCTGGTGTTCTTCCTAACATTTCACTTGCTTCTTTACCAACTGCTACTACTTTCTTATTATCTGTATCAATTGCTACAACACTTGGTTCATTTAATACAATTCCTTCTCCTTTAATATATATTAATACATTTGCTGTACCTAAATCTATTCCAATATCTTTTGCTAACATCTTATCACGTCCTTTTACTTTAATATTTTAACAAACATTGGTCTTATTGTAAATTCATGTTTTTTGAAATATTTAAAAAAAACGGTTTACTCCGTCTTTTTTGATGTATCAGTATCTGATGTTGTTGTTTGATTATCTTTTGTTTCTGTTATATTTTTATCAAAATACTGACTAGGATTTACCACTTGCCCTGATTTATACAATTCAAAGTGTAGATGATTTCCTAAATCTTTATCAATTTGGTTGATTCCGCTTTTTCCAATTACTTGTCCTTGTTTTACTGTATCATTTTTTTTGATGGTTGCTTCACTTAGGCTTTGGTAATTACTGATTAGGTCATTATCATGTTTTATTTCAATGATTTTTCCTAATAATTCATCATCTTTGACACTTATGACAGTCCCATCTAAGATAGCAACTACTTCAAATATTTCATCTGCTACAAAATCCATTCCTGAGTTTTGTATATAGGTATTTTCGTGATATAATATGGACTTTTCTTGGCTAGCATTATCAGCTTGATAATCATAGTAGCTTTTCCCCACTTGAACTTTATCATTGGTATATGGTTTTATTATCTTTATATCTTGGTTGATAACTGGTACTTCTTCTTGTTCTAATATAGATTGATTGACATATTTGATATTTTCCTTTGGTGCGATATTTTTTTTCATATTTTTACTAACAAAAAAAGCACTAGTTCCGGTTAAAGCAAAGATAAATATGTAAATACCAATAAGGGCGTTTTTCTTTAATTTCCATTTTCTCATTTTTCCACCTCATTAGAAGTTTGGCAGAAAAAAGATATTTTTATACTATTTTTTTATTTTTTAGAAAATTTTAGATACTTCAAAAAAATCCCAAATAAAATTTGTTACTAGGTATGTTAAGGCTAGAATGGTTAGAAAGTAGATAATTCTAGCTTGTAGGATTCTATTTTTTTTAAAGATACCATTTAAGTTGATGGCATCGATTGCATAAATGACAATTAATAAAATGACTAGATAGAGCATGTATTTAGCGTTCATTCGTGATCCTCATAGTCTTTTATTTTGTTGATTCTTCTGATGTGTCTTTCGGCATTAGAAAATGGTGTTGTAATAAATGTGGTAATAAGATGATAAGCTTGTTGTGTTGTTAGTTTTTCTGATAAGCATATAATATTAGCATCATTATCTTTTCTTGTTTCTAAAACATCTTCTATATTAGTTACTCGTGCTGCACGAATTCCTTTTACTTTATTACAAGCAATACTTATTCCAATACCACTTCCACAAATGGCAATACCAAAGTCTATTTCTTTGTTTACACAAGCTTGTCCTAGTTTAAAAGCATAATCTGGGTAATCTACGCTTTCTGTACTATTACAACCATAATCTATGATAGTGTATGTTTTTGTTAATTCGTTTATGATTTGTTCTTTTAGTAAGTAACCGCGATGATCTGCTGTAATTCCTAATTTCATTTTGTCCCTCTTTCTTTTTTTTAGCTAAAAACAGCTACTTAAGCAGCTGTTTCTGTATTTTGTGTATAACCATATTTTTTGTTAAACTTATCTACACGACCTGTACGTGATGTTCTACTTTGCTTACCAGTATAGAATGGATGGCATTTTGAACAAACTTCTACTGTGATTTCATCTTTATTAGATTGTACTTCAAAAGTTTCGCCACAAGCACAAGTTACTTTACAAGTTCTGTAATTTGGATGAATTCCTTTTTTCATTTTTTCTTCTCCTTCCGCCATGACAATTTGCTTGTCATAGTAATTCAATTCGCTAATTAATATAACAGATTTTTTGCAATTGTGCAATAGAAATTTCAAAAGTTCAGTTCTTGAATGATTTTTTCAGATATTGCTTCATAACCTTTGGCACTTGGATGAATATTGGTTGGATTTGGCAAGTAAGCCGGATCTTTTTTTAATAGTGTGTCTATATCAATATATTTTATGTCATATTTTTTACAAAGTTTTTTGACTTGATAATTTAAGTAAGCAAATATTCTTTCTGTTTGAAGCGTTTTGGTTGGAAATGGATTGTAATATCCTAAAAAAACAATTTTTCTTTTGGCATATGTTCTTAATTGTTTAAAAAGTGCCTCTAAATCTGTTACTATGTTATTTATCAGGGGTATTATTTCTTTTTCATCTAAGGTAGAAACATCTAAAGAGGTTAAGTTTAGTTTGGTTAATAAATCATTTATTCCTACTGATAAAGTTACTAAATCTGATTCTCTTAAACATTTTTTTAAAGATAAATCTTTTTGTTCTTGTTGAATGGTTTGATTTGTTTCTAGTTGATTTTTCACATCGTGAATTTGATTGGTAGGATTAGAAAAGGCTTTTGTATAGTGTTTTAGAAGGTTATTTTTTTCTAAGTAAAATGATATGTAATCACTATAACTATAAATCTCTTCGCCATAAGAGTTAATACCAACACTTAAAGAATCTCCTAAAGCTAGATAGTTTAGTTTATTGGTATGAAAACACGCATAAATTACATAAACAATGAAAGATAAAATAATTAGTGCTAGTGTTTTTTTATGTTTCATTTTTTCACCTCAAAAAAAAATTAGAGTTTACAATATTATATTTCTCTAATTTTTACTTTAGCACCAACATTGATTAATTTTTCTACAATATTTTCATAACCTCTTAGGATATGTTCTACGTTTGTTATTTTTGTTGTGCCTTCGGCAAGTAATGCGGCAATGACTAGAGCTGCTCCTGCTCTTAAATCAGTTGCTACAACATCCGTTGCTTGTAATGGTGTTTTTCCGATAATGGTAGCAGTTTGATTTTTTACTCGTATATCTGCTCCCATTTGATTTAAATATGGAATGTGCATAAATCTATTTTCGTAAATTGTTTCTTCGATTTTACTTTGGCCATGACATTGGGTTAGCAATGACGTTAAAGGTTGTTGTAAATCGGTAGGGAATCCTGGATAAGTTTGGGTTTTAACATGAATTGGCTGATAATTATCCATACTACTTACAATAATATAATCAGCACCAATATCTAAGTATGCACCCATTTCTTCTAGTTTGCTAGTTAGTGCTTCAATATGTGCTGGAATAATATTATCAATTTTTAGATTATTTCCACAAGCTGCTCCTAAAATGACATACGTTCCGGCTTCTATTCTGTCTGGAATGACTTCGTGGAAACACTTTCCTAAATGTTCTACACCAATGATTTCTATGCTGCTGGTTCCTGCTCCTGTTATTTTTGCTCCCATAGAATTTAAAAGGGTAGCTACGTTTACAATCTCTGGTTCTTTAGCGGCATTATCAATTACTGTTTTTCCTTTGGCTTTGACGGCTGCTAGCATAATGTTAATAGTTGCACCAACACTTGGAAAATCTAAATAAATATTTGCTCCTTTTAATTCTTTAGCAACAATGTGATAACAGTTCTTATCGGTTGTAATTGTTGCTCCTAGGGCTTCAAATCCTTTTAAGTGTAAATTAATTGGTCTTGCACCAATGGAACATCCTCCTGGTAAAGCCATTGTCACTTCTTGAAATTTTCCTAATAAAGCTCCCATAAAATAATAAGAGGCACGTAGTTTTTTGGTGTATGTTGCTGTTATTTTTTTATTTTTTAAATGGGTTGATGTTATAACGATACTTTCACTTGCTCTTTTTATATCTGCATCTAAATATGTTAAAATATCGCATAATGCAGTTGTATCTGTAATATTTGGTACATTACAAATAGTGACTTCTTCATCTGATAAGATAGCAGCTGGTATTAAAGCTACTGCACTATTTTTTGCTCCACTAATTCGAATTGTTCCACTTAATTTTTCCCCACCTGTTATTTCTAACATTTTCATATTTGAACCGACTCCTTGCTATATTATATTACTTTTTTTCTTTTTGGTTATATTCACTATAAGAGATATCGTCTTATGTAACTTTCTCTTCTATCATATAGAAATCTCTAGCATTTGTCAAAGATCGATTGAAAAAATAGATAGTTTTTTTATTTTAAACAAAAAACAGGTGTTCAATTCCTAATAATAATAGAAGAACACTTCCGATGATATTGGCTATTTTTCCATAACGGATGGTTAATTCTTTACCTAAAAATAGACCTAAATACGTAAATGTTGCACTACAAGTACTAAAGATAAGACCACTCATTGGAACATTTTGATTACTTGCTCCTAAACCTATTCCTATAGAAAAGCTATCTATGCTGACACTAAAACCAAATAAAAATGCTTGTGTCATGTTTTTTATCAGTACTTTTTTTTGATCTAATTCTTTTATATTGGCTAACAATTCAATACTTAAAATAACGAAGATGATTCCTACTAAGCGATCTGGATCTGGCAAAATATTGTGGACGATAAAATCTCCAATGATGCTTCCTAATAAAGGCATAATAAAATGATAACAACCTACTATGGCACTTAATATATACATCATTTTCTTCTCTAAATTTAAAGTACCATAAATTAAGGATAAAGAAAAAGCATCCATACTAAGACTGATTCCAATTAATAAAGTTTGAATAAGATCCATGGTATCCTCCTTATAAAAATGTATTCTTCTTTTTTTATTTTAGAAGTTCCGGAAGTCATTTTGTTACATTTTTACCAAGGATCTTTTTTGTTATTTTTCTTGATTTGGAAAGTATTTTTGTAAGAGTTCTTTTACTAATAATTTATATTCTACTTCTTTTGTCGTTCCATTATCATCTAAAAGACATAAAGGTGGAAATAAAACACACCACCAATTTGTTCCTTCTGCATTACCTAGACTTACAACTAGTGATTCATAATAACCTTCTTGATAAGTTATTCCTTTGTATTTTTTAGCAGGAAAGTAGTTTAAGCCATAATGTAATTTATAAGATGTTAAATTATGATCTTCTTGTAGTGTAGTTGCTATTGTTTGATTAAGATGGGCAAGGTTTGTTTTCAAAATATTTCTGGTAGATGAAATAGAGGTACTTGTTGCTAGAAGGTTCGTTAAATCTTCTTGTAATGATTTTTTTACTTTTTGTTTTGTTTGTTGGTCGGCGATGGTATTACTAGCTGCGATCACTCGAAAGCGAATAGCTTCCTCTGGAATGATAACTTCTTCTTTTTTAGATGTGTTTGTTATAATAACTAAAATAATACTTAATAAAACGAAATACTTTTTCATATAAAAATCACCTTTCATTACTTTCATAATGGGTGATTTGATTTCATTTTAATCAGTGGATGATTGGACAAATAACATTCTATTTCGACCTTGTAAATCTTTTTTGATAGTAATGGTAGCATCTTTAAAATAATATTTTGCTAAATTTGTTAATGCTTCTTTTTGATACTGTCCAATTTCAAAGGCTAATAAATAGTTTGATGTTACATAATTCGGTGCTTGTTGAAAGATTTTTTTATAACAATCTAAGCCATCTTTTCCGCCATATAAAGCTAGATGAGGCTCATTTTCTTTTACGATTGGTTCAATTTCTTCCTCTTGGGCAATATAAGGTGGATTAGAAATAATAATATCAAATTTTTCATTTATATTTTGAAACCAATCACTTTGTTTGATTGTTACGGATAACTGTAGATTTAACGCATTTTTTTTCGTAATTTCTAGGGCTTTTGAGGAAATGTCAACTAATGTTACATCTACTTTTTCTTGGCATAATTTTTTTATGGTTAAACCAATTGCTCCACTTCCACAACCTAAATCTAGTACTTTTAACTTTTCTTGTGAGTGGTTTTTTATGTAATTGATAACATTTTCTACTAGTTCTTCTGTTTCAAAGCGAGGAATCAAAACATCTTTTGTTACAAAAAATGGATTGCCATAAAAATTCACGTGACCAATAACATATTGAATTGGTTTGTTTTCTTTTAAAGCTTGCAATTCTTGATAGTATTGTTTCACTATATCACTTGGTACTTTTTGATCTAATATTAGTAATAATTCTAATACATTTGTTGATAATAAGTCAGCCAACAACATTTTGGCATGCATACTATTGATTTGTTTTTTTCCTTCGATAATTAGATCTTCTACGGTTAGTTGATCATTCACCTGCTAATTTTCTCCTTTGATCTTCCATGATAAGTTCTTCTATAATTTCATCTAATTGACCGTTCATAATACGATCTAAGTTGTTGGTGGTATAACCGATACGATGGTCAGTAACTCTATTTTGAGGATAGTTATAAGTTCTTATTTTTTCAGCTCGATCGCCAGTTCCAATTTTACTACGACGTTGATTTCCTAGTGTTTCTTCTTGTTTTTGAAGTTCTGCTTCATATAATCTTGCCTTTAATACTTTCATTGCTTGTTCTTTATTTTGAATTTGACTTCGTTCATTTTGACAAGTAACAACGGTATTGGTTGGTAGATGGGTAATTCTAACGGCACTATCGGTTGTATTAACACCTTGTCCACCACAACCTGAAGAACGATAAATGTCTATTCTTAAATCTTTTGGATCAATTTCAATATTGACATCTTCTGCTTCAGGCATTACTAGTACAGTGGCAGTGGATGTTTGGATGCGACCATTACTTTCTGTTACTGGTATTCTTTGTACACGATGGGAACCACTTTCATATTTTAATTTGGAATAAGCCCCTGTTCCTTTGACCATAAATTCAATTTGGCTAAAACCTCCTGCTACACCTTCGATAGCATTTATCATTTCAATTTTAAAGTTTTGCTTTTCAGCATATTTTGTATACATTCTGAATAAGTCACCAGCAAAGATATTAGCTTCATCACCACCTGCTGCTCCTCTTATTTCAACAATTACGTTTTTATTGTCATTTGGATCTTTTGGAATCAATAAAATTTCTAATTGTTGTTCTAATTCTTCTTTGGTATTTTCTAAAGATGTCAACTCTTCTTTGGCTATTTCTTTTAATTCATCGTCTTTTAACATTTCTTTTGTTTCTTCGATTTCTTTTAAGATTTTGGCATATTGTTGATAAGCTTGGACGATTTCTTCTAAATCTGCTATTTCTTTTGATATTTTTTTAGTTAATTGGATATTGTTCAATGTTTCTTTTTGCATCAACTGCTCTTGTAATTCTTGATATTTCTTTTCAGTTGCTTCTAATCGTTCTAACATATTCCCTCCTTGTAATCGTTAGTATTGTATCATAGTTTTAGAAAAAAAACTAGGTTAGTCTTCTAATCCTAGTTCATCTTCATCTACTACTACTAAATCTTTTAGATCTTCTTCTGTATCTGTATAATCATCGTCATCATTATCACCGGAATCATAGTTATCTTCTAACATTTCATCTGCTGTGCCAGTTTCGTCTTTCATATCTTCTTGTTCTTCCTCTTCATCATCATCTACTACTTTAATTAATTTGTCAGAAGTGTGATGGTTTTTTAAATCCCAGCAGCCATCTTCTAACATGATAAAACGTTTATCAGTTGTCAAGGATGTATAATAATCTCCTATTTTCTGTTCAAATGACGAAGCTGGTAATGATAGTAATGTCACAATTTCTTTAAATAGATCTGCGGTATTTTTCTTTCCTTGTTCTTCTAAAATATAATAGGTTATATCTTTATATGATAATAATTCCAAATCCTCTTTTTTCATTTTTTCTAACTTCATTTATTTTCCTCCTATTAGATAGAGCATTATATGCATTGATTTTTTCTTTGTTCTTAAAACATATAAATTTATATCATCTTTTATATACAATTGCAACCTTTTTTTATTACTTTACATTTTTTCTGGAATTTCTATACCTAAAATTGTTAATAACTCAACGTTTGTATTATAAACGGCTTTTGTTAATGCTAACCAGCTTTCTTGAATTGTTTTATCTTTTTCTGTTAAGATATGGTTTTGTTCATAAAAATGATTATAAGTACTTGTTAAGGTATATAGGTAATCGGCAATACCATTTAATTCTTTGGTTTGGTATGCTTTGGTTAATGTTTCTGCTTTATCTAATAGTTGAAGGATGATTTCTTTATCTAATGTGGTTGTTATTTGTTTTATTTTTGGTTGTGATATAGTTGATTTTGTTAGTAGTGATTTCATTCGAATTGTGGAATATAGTAAATATGGTCCTGTTTTCCCTTCGACATCGACAAATTTTGCTGGATCAAAAATATAATCAGTTGTACGATTTGGTAAAAAATCAGCATATTTTACTGCTGCAATCATCACTTGCTCGGCAATAGCATCTTTTTCTTGTTCTTTAATTGATGGAGACATTCTTGCTAAAACTTCTGTTTTCACACTTTCTAATAAGGAAGTAAGTGTTGCTGTATTCCCATCTCTTGTTTTAAATGGTTTACCATCTAGACCATTCATTGTTCCAAAACCATAAAATTCTAATTTTGTTGTTGGTGGAACAATTTTTGTTTTGTAAGCTGCTCTAAACACTTGTGTAAAATATAATTCTTGTCGACTATCTGTCAAGTACCATACTTCATCAGGAGCAAAACGTTTTATTCTAGAATCTAGTGTCGCTAATTCTCTTGTGGCATATAGAGTTGCACCATTTTGTGTAACAACGACAAGTGGTGGCATTGGTGCTTTATCTGTTGGTTCCTTCACTTCTATGATCTTAGCACCTTCACTATCTTTTAAATATCCTTCTTTTTCTAATTGGTTGATAAGTGGGAACATATAAGGATAGCAATCACTTTCTCCTTCCCATAAATCAAAGTCTGTGTGTAGTCTTTTATAAATTCCTTTAATATCTTGAATAGATATTTCTTTTATTTTATTCCAAAGTGCTTGATATCCAGGATTTCCTTGTTCTAATTCTGCTGTGATTTGACGGACTTGTTCCATTATTTCTTCATTTTCTTTGGCTTTTCTGCTAGCTAATGGATAAATTTCTTGTAAGCTTGCACCAGTGATTGGTAACTCATCCCACTTGGTTTGTGGTGTTCCTTTGAAATAGTTTAAGTCGGGATATCGTTGTTGTAACTCATAAATTACCATCCCAGATTGACGACCAATATCTCCAAAATGTACATCACTAATTACTTCTTTTCCAAGATATCTTGCTAGACGTTTTAAACCTTCTCCAAGATTAGCTGGACGTAAATGTCCTACATGTAATGTTTTAGCAATATTTGCACCACCATAATCAATAAAAATTTTACTTGATTCTAATTTGTCAAATGATAGATTTTTATCTTCTTCAATGGCTTGCATCATTTTTAGAAGTTGGGAAGAAGAAAATGTTAAGTTAATGAAACCGACACCTGCAATATTAATATTTGAAAATAAATTGGTGCTTTTTAATACTTCTACCATTCCTTTAGCAATTTCATTTGGGTTTTGATGCATGATTTTGGCTAATTTCATGGCATCATTGATCTGATAATCGCCTAATTCTTTACGATTACTTTTTAATAGATGTAATTGTTCTAGTGGATAGCCTTGTTCTTGTAAAGATTTTAATAATTGGTTTTCTATATTTTTTAAAATGCTCATATGTTCCTCCATTTTACAACATAATGATGTTGGTAGTTATTTCCTGTTATTTGATAAATAACTTCAAATTGATTTTCTGTTTGTGCGATATGAATTGTCGTAAGTTCTAGTGTTACTGTTTTCTGTAATGACTTTAAAAAAATTTCAAAACGACTTGTGCTTGATAAAGAAAACTTATAACTCAAAATGGCTTCTGATGTTTCTCTAATTAAAATTTTGTCTTGCAAGAAAATGGTGATTTTAGCATTATCTTCTTGATAAATAAGTTTGTTTTCTTGATAAAGTCCTGCTTGTTCATGATCTATTTGTTCTTTATCATTTGTTAATTTAGTCGTTACTTTTACTCTTGGCATTTTTTCACATCCGTTTTCAATTAAAGATTATAACAAATAAGGTCTAATTAAACAAGTCAACTTTCTTGATAATATTACTCATGTTTTTATTTTGTTTGGTTAACACTAATGATGGGTGATAAATTTGAAACGGTTAAAAAAATTAATACTTAGTTTGGTAATTGCTATTAGTTTGTTTTTAGTTGCAAATATTTGTGTCTATACTTACGCTTATTTAACACCAAAATTGCAAATTAAAAATGCCAATAGTTTTATGTTATTAGATAAAGATAATAATATGTATTTTCAAGGCAGTGGTTCTAAAGAATGGATTGCTCTTGATGATATTTCTCCTTATTTAGTTTCGGCAACAATTGAAACAGAAGATAAAAATTTTTATCGTCATAAGGGTTTTGATTTTTTTAGAATTGCCAAAGCTTCTTATATCAATCTTATTTCTCATAGTAAAAGTCAAGGTGCTAGTACAATTACACAACAATATGCTAAGAATTTGTTTTTAAATTTTGATAAAACTTGGAGTAGGAAATGGAATGAAATGTGGTATACGATTGAGATTGAAGCACATTATAGTAAAAAGGAAATTTTAGAAGGATATTTAAATACGATTAATTATGGTCATGGAATGTATGGTATTGAAAATGCTAGCCAATTTTACTTTCAGAAAAGTGCAAAAGATCTGTCTTTGGCAGAAGCTGCTATGTTAACTGGTATTCCAAAATCACCAAGTCATTATTCTCCTTTGATTGATCTTGAAAAAGCAACGGCAAGACAGCAAGCTATTTTAAAAAATATGTATCAAAATCATGTGATTACCAAAAAAGAATATGAAGAGGCAAAAAAGGAACAATTAACATTTGTAGGAGAAAAAAATCAAGAAAATTTACATACCGTGATGTATTATCAAGATGCTGTTTTAAAAGAGTTACAGACGATAAAAGAAATTCCTAGTACCTTGTTAGAAACTGGAGGGCTTAAAATTTATACAAATTTAGATATGGATGCCCAATTAAAGTTGGAGGAAACTGTAAAGAATGTGATGCCTGATAGTGAATTAGAAGTAGCTAGTGTTATGTTAGACCCCAATAATGGTAATGTCATCGCATTAATTGGCGGAAAAGATTATAATAAGTCTGAATATAATCGAGCAGTGCAAGCTAAAAGACAAGTTGGTTCAACGATGAAACCTTTTTTATATTATGCAGCTTTAGAAAATGGTTTTACGGCTTCTACTACTTTTACAAGTGAAGCAACTACTTTTACTTTTGCTAACCAACAAACATATTCACCAAAAAATTATCATGAAAAATATGGTCATAAGCCTATTTCTATGGCAACAGCAATTGCTTATTCTGAAAACATTTATGCTGTAAAAACACATATGTTTTTAGGTGAAGATACATTAATTAATATGGCAAAAAGAGTTGGTATTACCGAATCATTAAAAGAAGTTCCATCACTTGCTCTTGGTACTAGTGAAATTAATATCTTAGAAATGACAGGTGGCTATGCGGCGTTTGCTAATGAAGGCTATAAAATTCAACCGCATTTTATTAAGAAAGTAGTTGATCGAGAAGGAAATGTTTTATATGAAGCCAAAGAGGAAAAAGAGGCTATCTTAAACAAGAGTTTAACTTTTATTTTAAATAATTTATTAACTTCTACTTATGATTCTAATTTTATTGATTATAACTATCCTACTGCGATTAATATTGCTTCTAAAATGACACATACTTATGCGTTAAAATCAGGTACAACGGATACTGATAATTGGTATATTGGATATAATAAGGATATTGTGGTTGCAGTTTGGTGTGGATATGATAATAATCAAGCATTAACTTCTAAAGAGTATAAATATGCTCAAAATATTTGGTTGAATAGTATCGAGGCTTATATGCAAAATAAAGAAGATGCTTGGTATCAATGTCCTAGTAATGTTACTGGTGTTTTAGTAAATCCTATTTCGGGGAAACCTGCTAAAGATAGTGATGAGAAAAAGAAAATTATGTATTATATAAAGGGAACAGAACCTACCGATAGCGATCCTGTTTTTGATGAAATTGCTCAAGAAAAACAGGCGTCATAAAACCATGACTTTTACATATGATGTAAAAGAAAGGGTGAAAAATATGAATCAAAATGGTTTTTCCATTCCTAATCAAAGCACTGCTCCTCCTTATCAAAATTTTACGACAACACCAAATTATAATCCTGCAGGAGATGCTAATTATGCTGAAAATATTTTAGAGTTAAATGTTGGAAAAAGAGCTAATTTTTACATGTCTTATTCTGATTCTTTAGAATGGCGAGATAAAGTTTTTTCAGGATTTATCGAAGCGGCAGGAAGAGATTATGCTGTTATTCGCGATCAGGAAAATCATTATTTTGTTTTATGGACTGTGTATTTGAATTATGTAGAATTCTTAGAACCGATTATGTATTCTAGAAGGTAATGATTGCTTGATTTATGATTTTTTGCTATACTGTTATTAGGATGTGATAGTATGCTTTATTTCATAATTATAGGTGCCATTTTAGTTATCATTGCAATATGTGTCATGATGTTTTTGTACTTTAAAAATAAATATTCTTTTTTGTATATTAAAATTAATGAAGCTGAAAATAATTTGGATATTTTATTACAAAAAAAGATAGAAATCTTATTAAAAATACAACAATTATTAGAAAAAAAAGAAGTAGAAGATCTACCGGATGTCATTGAACTTAAAGGTAAAAAAACAGATCATCATACTTTATATCTTCAATTGAATCAAAAGATGAATGCTTTTACTAAGATGATTGATGATTATGATGATAAAGTAATGGATATGGAACTTGATAAGATGTTGGATATTTTAAATGATAATGAAAATGATATTCGTGCTGCTATTAAGTACTATAATGATAATGCAACAGATATTCAATATTATGCTCATCGTTTTCCTAGTAATATTGTTAAAAAATTAGGTCATTATCAGGATACAGAAGCTTACAAAATTGCTAAACCAGATATTTTTTCCATTTTAAGTAATAATTAAAAATAGGCTCTACTTTCAGAGTCTATTTTAATTGCCAATGAATTGGAGTTTGGTTTGTTTTTATTAGAAAATCATTGGTTTTAGAAAATGGTTTACTTCCAAAAAAGCCATTATAAGCTGATAGGGGAGATGGATGGGCAGATTCTACAATGTAATGTTTAGGATTGGTAATAAGTTTCTTTTTTGCTCTTGCACAACCACCCCATAGAATAAAAACTATCGGTGTTTGTTTATTATTTAGTATTTCAATTACTTTATCTGTAAATGTTTCCCAGCCTTTTCCTTTATGTGATGCTGCTTTATCTTTTTCTACGGTTAAAACACTGTTTAATAATAACACTCCTTGATCTGCCCACGGAATTAAGCTGCTAGTTGTTGGTATGTCATAACCTAAATCATCTTTCATTTCTTTGAAAATGTTTTGTAGACTTGGTGGTTTTGGAATTCCGTTGTGTACTGAAAATGATAAACCTTGTGCTTGATTTTGTCCATGATATGGATCTTGTCCTAGTATAACAACCTTTACGTTTTCAAATGTTGTATGACGAAAGGCATTAAAAATTTCATTCTTTTTTGGATATATACTTTTTTCTTGATATTCTTTTTCGACAAACCCTAATAATTGTTTAAAATATGGTTTGTTGTATTCATCTTTTAAGTAAATATCCCAATCGTTTCCTATCATAATGTATCCTTTCTTTTATTTGTGGTAGCTTTCATGATTTTGAATTTTATAACAACGATATAATTGTTCTAGTAACATCACCCTAAAAAGTTGATGAGGAAATGTCAATTTGGAAAAGGATAGACGCAAGGATGCTTGCTGTTTGATAGTATCGCTCAATCCATAACTTCCTCCAATAATAAAAGTCAAATTGGCATAATGAGTGTTTAATTCTTGTAATTTGGTTGCTAATTGACAGGAATCAAATTCTTTTCCATCAATATCTAAAATAATAATATAATCTTTTTCTTTGATATATTTTTGAATATTTTCGGCTTCTTTCGCTTTTACTTTTTCAATATCTTGATAAGGCATATCAATTACTTCTATTATTTCTAATTTGGTATAACGTTGTAATCTTTTTTGATATTCTTGTAAGGCTTCTTGCAGGTAGGTTTCTTTTAGTTTTCCCACGCAAATAATTTTTATCATACTACCTCCACTAATTCGGTGATTTCTTTTTCTTCGGCAATTAAAACAATGGGATGATAGGGTGTATTGGCCAGATGATTTTCAGTTGCTTCTAAAGCTTTTTCTTTTGTATTGTTATGTTCACTTAAATGAGCTAATAAAACATATTTTGTATCAATACCAACTAATTGTTCTAAATAACTAGCGGCCATTTCATTAGATAAATGGCCTTCGTCACTAATAATTCTTTGTTTTAATTGAAAAGGATAGGGTCCATCCATTAACATTTTTTCGTCATGATTACTTTCTATATAATAGATTTGTTTATTGGTTAACATTTTCAAATATTTATGATGGATATAACCAGTATCTGTAATATAAACTAAGCTATTAGAACCATTTTCTAGCAGGAAACCTACCGATCCTTTCGCATCATGAGATGTTTTGATGGTTGTTACTTTTATATTTTGAATATGTAGATCTGGATGGTAGAATTCTATTCTTTCTTTTGGTACGATATCTTTTAAGTCTTTGTACATTTCTTCAGTAATATAAACTTTGAAATTGGTGTGTTTGATAGTAACTTCTAATCCTAAAATATGATCTTTATGTGTATGTGTTAATAATAGGGCATCTATGTCATCTAAATTTGCATGCTGGCTTTCTAAATCTTGTTTTAAGCGATGATAACTTAAACCAATATCTAATAGTAATCTTGTATTTTCGGCTTCTACATAAGAACAATTTCCTTTAGAACCACTAGTTAATACTGTTAATCTCATTGATATAAACTAAATGGTGACAAAGCTTTATAATTACCATGATATGGATAACCTTGGAATAATCCAAAATGTAAGTGTGTACCTGTTGCCCATCCAGTTTGTCCCATTGCTCCTATTTCTTGTCCTATTGTTACATTTTGCCCAACTTTTACATAACGAGCTGAAAGGTGGGCATAAATTGTATAATAGCCATTGTTATGGTTAATAATGACATATTCTCCATTTTGATGATGATAAGTAGAAGCTACGACGATACCATTATTTGCTGCATAGATTGGTGAACCATAGCCACCACCGATATCGATACCATCATGTAGTGCTCCCCATCTATATCCAAATGGACTATTAATAGTATATGGTGTTACAGTAGGCCATTTCCAATAGCCTTCTACTTTTGTTGTTCCCGTTATATTATAGCCAGCACCAGAACCACTTCCAGTGGATTTGCTTCCTTTTACTACAATTTCTTTAACCGGTTCTTTAATGGTTTCCGTTGCTGATGTATCAATGACAGAGCTTTCTGTTTGACCATTTACTTTTTGGACTTTAGATGTTACTTTTTTTAAACCATTTTCTCCTTTTTGAATCGTTTCTTGTGTTCCAGAATATTTGGTATTATCATAGCGTACTTCTGTTTCATATTTTTCCTCTTGCATGAATACTGTATGATCAATTTCTACTAAACGAAATTGTGGTTTGATAATACTAATTGTTAATTGTTGACCTGTGTATAATAAGCTGTTTTCATCTTTTAAACTTGGGTTGGCGATTAGTATTTCTTGGTTTGATAATTTATTATTAAAAGCAACGTCACTTAGTGTATCACCGTCTTGAATTGTGTAAATTTGATGTTCATTTAGAGATCCAAACAATAAATATTGACTTAAATCATCTTCATTTTCATAGATGGTTTTGGTAACTGGTATTTTGGCTTTTTTAATGATAATTTTATTTTCAATGTAAACATTTTCAATAATGGTTCCAACATCTTCTATTTCTTTTTGGGTATTATTTAAGTAATTATCATAGTTTTCACTGCTAATAAATGAACGAATGGTTTTATCCATTGCTTTATTAAAAATATCTTTATCTAGTACATAGATAGTTTGGTCTGGTGTTTTTGTTTTTTCTTCGTTTTCTGATGTGGTTTCCATTCCTTTGATAGTAATAGCATAACCATTGATTGTAAATGGTTCTATATCTTTTATTTTTTCATAGATTTCTTTGGTTGATAATATTTTTTCATTGTATGTAATATCTTTTACGATTTTTAAGTCTTCTGGTGCATATACTTTTGATACTTGATATTTTGTTTTTAGTGTTTCTTGATCTTTATCAATATAACTTTCTAGAGCTTCTTTATCTTCAATTAGTCCAATGGATTTTCCTGCCAAATAAATTCGATAGACACTATGCGGTTCACTTGCTTTTACAGATGGAGTATATATTAAAATTACGATACTAAAAACGACAGATAAGAAAATTGCTAATATCGTTTTTGGCTTCATTTATTCTTCCTCCTTTTTATCTTGTTTCGTCATATTTAGAAAGGTTGATGTATCTTTTTTAAATAATAATTGAATGGTTGCTTGTGGTCCATTACGGTGCTTAGCAATGATAAATTCACTAATGCTTGTTGGATCATTTTTCGCTTCTTTGGTGTAATAATCATCACGATATAAAAATCCGACTAAGTCTGCATCTTGTTCAATTGAACCTGATTCACGTAAATCTGATAGCATGGGCCTTTTATCTTCTCTACCTTCTACACTACGAGAAAGCTGCGCTAAAGCGATGACTGGAATATGTAATTCCATAGCTAAAGTTTTTAGACTTCTTGAAATATCTGCTACTTCTTGTTGACGATTGGCACCATAGTTTTTTCCACCAGAAATTAATTGTAAATAATCGATAATAACTAAATCTAGTCCTGTTGTTCCTGATGCTAATCGCCGACATTTTGCTCTTATTTCACCAATTGTAATACCTGGTGTGTCATCAATATATAGATTTGCATTACTTAGTTGACTAACTGCTTCATTAAACCGTTTCCAATCATTATTTAATAATTTACCTGTTCGCAATTTGTACCCTTCTAATTGACCTAAAGAAGAAATAATACGATTTGCTAATTGTTCTGCTCCCATTTCTAGGTTGAATACTGCAACAGTTTTCATAGAATGAGTCGTAACATACGTAGCTAAATTTAAAGCAAAAGCTGTTTTACCCATACCAGGACGGGCTGCAATAATTAAAAGCTCATTTTCATGCAATCCAGAAGTTATTTTATCAATATCATACCAACCAGTAGCAATACCTGTAATTTCTCCTTTTGTAGCTGCTAATTTTTCTAAATCATCTTGTGTTTTTACCAATACTTCTTGAATGGTTTTGAATTCACTACTTTTTCGATTCTTTGATATATTTAAAATTCTTTGTTCAGCTTTATCTAAAATATCATTAACAGATTCTTCATTGGTATACCCTGATGTTGCTATATCCGTTGCTGTTTCAATTAGGTTTCTTAAAATTGCTGTATTTTCTACTTCTTGAACATAACATTCTACATTCGCAGCAGTTGGTACAAATTGAATAATTTCCGATAAATAGTTAACGCCTCCTGCTTCTTGCAAAACATTTTCTTTGGTTAACTCTGTTGTAATGGTTGTTAGATCAATTGGTATTTTTTGATCACATAATCTTCTTAATGCAGAAAAAATAAGGGAATGTCTTTTGTCAAAAAAAGAATTATCCGATAAATTTTCTATTGCAATATTTAGAGCATTAGTAGATAAGAAGCAAGCGCCTAACACACTTTCTTCTGCTTCTATATTATGGGGTAATTCTCTTAATGCCATGTTGTTTCCTCCTTATTTTATTAAATGAACTTTTACTTTAGCATACACGTCTTTGTATAGATTGACATCAACATAATGAAATCCTAATGAGCTTAATGCTAATGGAATGGTGATTTGTGATTTATCAATTGTATAACCTAATTGTGTCAATTGTTCCTTAATTTGTTTTACGCTCACACTTCCGAAAACTTTATCTTTATCTCCTGTTTTTACTTTGAAGGTCAAAATGACTTTTTCTAATTTAACCTTTTCTTCTTGAGCAAGTTTTAATTTTACTTGTTCTTCTTTTTCTTTTTCCGCATTATCTTGTTTTAATTTTTCCAAATTGGCAGGATTTGCGATAATGGCATAACCTTTTTTTATCAAATAATTCTGGGCATAACCATCTTTTACTTCTTTGATTTGACCTTTTTTAGCAGCTCCTTTTAAATCTTTTATAAAAATGACTTTCATCGTATTTTAATCCTCCTGATTTTTTAAAATTTGTAATAGTTTTTGTTCAGCTTTACTAATTGTATAATTTTCTAATTTAGCAGCTCCACCAGTGTTATCTCCGCCACCACCTAATGGCTCTAACAATTCTGCTATATCATATTTTCCTAAACTTCTACTACTGATGTAGACTGTTTTTTCTTTGATTTTTCCTATAACAAAAGATACTTCTATATCATTGAAGAATAACAGAGTATCAGCTATTTTTGCTAGTTCTTCCTTGCGATAAATTGTATAAGAACTTCCTTTAGCGATCGCTATTTTGCCATCAATGATATCAACATTTGTAATTACTTTTTGTCTTTCGGTGTAATCTTTTATATCTTGTTTTAATAAGTATTGTACTTTTCTTGGGCTTGCTCCTAAAGCTGCTAAATAGTAGGCAGCATAATAGGTATTAGCCGTTGTTTTTAATGTGAAGTTATTGGTGTCTAGGATAATTCCTGCTAATAATAAGGTGGCATAATAAGAGTCTATTTTTAGATTACAAGCTTCCATTAAGTTCGAAATCATTTCACAAGTACTTGATGTTTGATTATCTATGATGCACATTTGGCTGGAAATAGAAGTAACACCTAAATCGTGGTGATCAATGATAATTCTATTTTCATCAGAGAAATAATCTAGTGCTTTTTTACTTTGTACTAATTCTTGTTTATTGGTATCTAAAATGATAAGAAGGTTTTTACATTCTCTAATATAGAGATTTTCTTCTATTTTATCACTAGTAATAATATTTAAACAACCATCTAATTCTTGTAAGATTTTTTCAACACCTAATTCATGCTTTTTATCATCAATGATCAAGAAACAGTTTTTATGCATTTTCGATAGGATTATATATAGTCCAATAGAACTTCCTAAGGCATCTAAATCTAAATCTGCATGGGCCATAATGAAAATGCTTTTTGCTTGTTTGATTTTTTTCTTTAGCTTTTGTTTTTGTTCTACTATTTTCATGTATGCCTCCTTTACCTATTTAATATTATATACTATAATTATAAATTTTTCAAAAAAAGTAAATGGTTATTTTCCATTTACTTTGTATAAGGTAATAAAGCAATTGCTCTTGCTCTTTTAATTTGATTTGCAATATATCTTTGATGACGAGCACAGTTTCCTGTAACACGACGAGGAACAATTTTTCCTTTTTCATTGACATATTTTTTTAGTGTATCGACATCTTTATAATTAACTGATTTACCAGTACACATTAAGCATACTTTTTTCTTTTTTCGATAAAACTCTGCCATTGTATTTCCTCCTTTTTTATTTAAAATGGTAATTCATCATCACTGATTTCAATATTAGCGCCAAAATCGGCATAAGGATTATTGGAAACATCTGTACCTGTTGATGTAGTTTCACTTGGAAAATTATATGGTGTTACATCAGAATTATTATGTGTCATTGGGGTTGTTGTATTGTTATCTTTTCTTGATCCTAAGAATTCTACATTATCTGCTACTACTTCTGTTATGTATCGTTTTTGACCATTTTGATCGTCATAGCTTCTTACTTGAATGCGTCCTTCTACAGCAACTTGACTTCCTTGACTTAAATAATTTTTTACATTTTCAGCTTGTTTTCTCCAAATAACGCAATTGATAAAATCAGCTTCTCTTTCGCCTGCTTGATTTGTGAATGTACGATTTACAGCTACTGTAAAACTTGCTACTGGTGTATTGCTTCCTGTATAACGTAATTCTGGATCTCTTGCAAGACGTCCAATTAAAAATACTTTATTCATATTTCATTCCTTTCTTAATCTTCAACACGAACGATTAAGTGACGTAAAATGTTTTCATTAATACGTGCTAAACGATCAAATTCTTTTGTTGCTTCTTTTGGTGATTCTACTACGAATAAGAAATAATAACCATTTTTGTATTTCTTAATTTCATAGGCTAATTCCTTTTGACCCATTGCTTTTTCTTCAAGAATGTTTGCTTTTCTATCTGTTAAAACCTTTTTTAGATTTTCTGCTTCTTTTTTGATAGCGGTTTCTTCTAAATCTGGTTTTACGATAAACATAATTTCATACTTGTTCATCTTTCCACCTCCTTCTGGACATAAGACCTAATAATAGGTAAGGAGTATTTTAAATACTCGCTTGTTATTATAGCAAGATTTGTTCTTAAAGTAAAGCTTTTTAAACGTTGAAACGGAAATGGCAGATATCACCATCTTGCATGATGTAATCTTTTCCTTCTATTCTTGCTTTTCCCGCTTCTCTTACTTTTAATTCACTACCACAACTCATTAAGTCATCATAACTCATTACTTCCGCTTTAATAAAGCCTTTTTCAAAATCAGTATGAATAATTCCTGCACAGCTTTTGGCATTCATTCCTTTTTTAAATGTCCATGCTCTTACTTCATCTTTTCCTACTGTAAAATATGTTGCTAGTCCTAATAAATCATAAGTTGCTTTGATTAAGGAATCTAGTCCACTATGTTCTATTTGAAGTGCTTGTAACATTTCTTCTTTATCTGGAGAAGATAATTCACTCAATTCTTCTTCTATTTTGGCACACAATGTTACTACTTCAGTATTTTCTTTTTGTGCATACTCTTTTACTTTTTTTACATAGTCATTATCTTCTTTACCTAAATCTTGCTCTTCTATATTCGCTAGATAAATACAAGGTTTTAAAGTTAAAAAGTTATATGATTTTAAAACTTTTTTCTCGTCATCTGTAAAATCAACTAATCTTAACAAGCAGTTTTTTTCTAGTGCTGTTTTAGCTTTTTCTAATGTTTCTACTTCTAATAGATCTTCTTTATTTTTGGTTGTTCTTGCTTTTTTGCTTACTCTTTCTAAACGGTTGTTGATAACGTCTAGGTCTGCTATCATGAGTTCTAAATTGATAGTTTCAACATCTCTTATCGGATCAATCGTTCCATCTACATGAATAATTTTTCCATCGTTGAAGCATCTTACGACTTCACAGATTGCATCAACTTCGCGAATGTGTGCTAAAAATTTGTTTCCTAGTCCTTCTCCTTTACTTGCTCCTCTTACAAGTCCTGCTATATCTGTAAATTCATAACTTGTTGGTATTACTTTGGTTGGTTGATACATTTCTTTTAGATTTTCAATTCTTTGATCTGGTACATTTACTACTCCAACATTGGGATCGATTGTTGCAAATGGATAATTTTCCGCTAAGATGTGTTGGTTTGTAATTGCGTTAAATAAGGTTGATTTTCCTACATTTGGTAATCCAATGATTCCTGCTTTTAATGCCATATTATTCCTCTTTTCTTGAATACATAGTATATCATATTTTTTCTTATTTTAACATGAAAAAAAGCAACTTTCATTGCTTTCCTATATTGTTGGGTAAACCCCTGGACCTATTGGTAGTCCTAATAAATACCATCCGATTGTCAGTAATATCCAAGTTGCTGAAATAATAGCAAAGTATGGCATGATATAATTGATACTTTGATGAATGGTAATTGGTTTTTCTTTTTGTTGATTATAAACATTTAAATATCCAATATAAATTGCAAATCCTGCTAACAATGGTGTAATACCTGCTGTTAGAGAATCACCGACTCTTAAAATGAATTGAGCAAATTGGGGAGAAATATTAGATTGCATAAATATTGGCACCATTACTGGTGAGAAGATAGACCATTTCGCCGTTGGTGTTGTGACTACTAAATTAGCAATGGCAATCATTATAATAGAGAAAATAATTAATGGAATACCTGTAAAATGAACATTTCCAATGGCAGAAGCACACCAACTTGCAATAATTGTTCCTATATTTGTTTTTTTGAAAACAGAAATAAATTGAGCTGCTACAAATAATAGAATTAATACTTCTCCTAATGGTTGAAATGTTTCTTTACAACCGTTAATAATATCTTTATCATTTTTAATCGTTTTAGCTCCTAATCCATAGGCTATTCCAACTACACAAAACATAAGGCTGATCATATAAGTAAAGCCATCTTGAAAATAGGAATTACTTCCAAATAATTGACCAAGATAGGTATCTTCTGTCATATCTAATAGCATTCCAGAAGAAGGTAAATTTGGTATAATCATGTAGATGAAAGCAATTACCATAACGACTGCTGTAATTCTAGCCCATTTCATTCCTCTTTTTTCTTGCTTTTCTTTGACAATTTTTTGTTGTTCTTCTTCCTCTACTGATATAATATTTAATTCTTCTGTTTTAGAAAGCACTTCTTTTTCTTTATATTTTCCAAAACGTGGAGCAATTATTTTTTCGATGATGATTGTTCCGATAAACGCTAAAATAATAGAAAAAGCGATGATGATATATAAATTTGAAGTTAAACTGATATGTGCTGTTTCATCAATTAATCGTGCTGATATCGTGGTATAGGGAATCAAATTTGTTTCTAGTGAACCAACAAAAATGGAAACACCATATCCAAAACTAACGCCACAGAATGCTGTGATAATTCCAAGGAGTGGATTACGATTGTTCTTTTGGAAAAGAATTGCGGCTAATGGGATTAATAGCGCATATCCTATATCATTGATTAATGAAGAGAAAATAGCTAATAAAATAATAATAAATGTAATTATTTTTTTATCTACTTTTGCTAATTTTCTACGACAAAATGTATCAATAAAACCACTTGATGCTGCAATACTAATACCTATTAGAGTAATTAATAATGTTCCAAGAGAAGAAAAACTTAAGAAATTTCTTGTTGCATTACTAAATATGTATTTCATTCCATCAAAATTCAACATATTTTCAACGGTTACTAAAACTGTTTCCAATTCATAAGTTGTTTGATTGACTTTATTATACGTTGCTTGCATTTGTAATGCTGATAAAACGGAACTTAGAAAAATGGTTAAAATGGTTAAGGTAATAAAGATAGTAATTGGGTGAAAATAAAATTTTCTGAGCTTTAATTTCTTTTTTTCTTTCATGTTAAACCTCTTGTGTTAACACTTTCTTGATTTTTTTATTAAAGTCAATTCTGGGAATAAAAATCATCCTTCCGCATTGACAACATTTTATTTTAATATCTGCTCCTAATTTTATTATTTCCCATTCATTACTACCACAAGGATGTTGTTTTTTCATGATAACATGATCTCCCAGTTGATATACTTTATTGTTGTCCATAATGCACCTCTATTTGCGAATAAGGGATTTTAATGTTGGCTTCATCAAAAGCTAGTTTAAATTCCCTTTTCATTTGTCTTTCTGTTTCAAAATCTTTGGTTGCTTTTACTTTTACGGCAACTCGATAGATAACTGCTGAATCTGCTAATTCTTGTACGCCCCATCTTTCTGCCTTTCCTTTTAGATTTTGATAAGTTGTGTTGATTTTTTGGATTGTTTTATCAATTACTTTCTCTACTTCATCTAAATCACTTTCATAGCTGACTGCAATGTCTACAACTGCTAAAGATGGGCTAAGGCTATAATTTATTACTTGTTGAATGCTATGATTAGAAATAATCTGAACTGCACCTTTGTAATCTCTTATTCTAGTTGTTTTTAATCCCATTGCGATAACTTCACCACGGAATCCGTTGATAGAAACATTATCTCCTATTTCAAATTGATTTTCTAACACAATAGATAGACCAGCTAAGAAATCTTTTGCAATATCTTGAAATGCTAAAGATAATACGGCAACTCCAATACCTAGTCCTGCAAAAATTTTACTAACATCTATATGGTATAGAGATAATATAATTAAAAACGTTAAGATAATGATGACATATTTAATCCCATTATTAATGATGCTTTTGGATGTTTCTAGGCGTTTTTGATTTTTGATGCGTAATGAATTATTTCTTAAAGCTTTATTGATAATAATGGTGATTATTTTATATGTACAATATGCTACGATGATGTAGATAAGAGGTTGTAATAGATAATTATATATGTCTGTTTCTAAAAATTCTTTCAGTTTGATCACTCCTATTTATCAAAATTCATCATTTCTAAGATGCGATTCAAATCATTTGTGTTGGCAAATTTTATTTCTATTTTGTTGTTTTTGATTTTTACTTTTGTTCCTAGTTTTTCACATAAATTTTCTGCTATATATGTATATTCAGGAACCTCTTTAGATGAACGTTTGATTTCTTTTGTTCTTGCAAATTCTTCTTTAGATGATGTTATCTCTTCTAGTTTTCTAACACTTAAATCTTCATTAATTACTTTTTCTGTTAGTTCTTCTATTTTGTTTTTATCGCTTAATTTACTTAAAACGCGGGCATGACCCATTGTTATTTTTCCTAATTCTAGGCAATCTTTTACAGTTTCAGGTAATTTTAATAAACCTAGCATATTTGTGATATAGCTACGACTTTTTCCAACTTTATTAGCTAGTTCTTCTTGGGTAATTGCTAAATTTTGCTGAATTTTTTGATAAGCCATCGCTTCTTCTAATGGTGTTAGGTCTTCTCTTTGCAAGTTTTCTAATAAAGCAATTTCCATCATTTGTTCATCTGTAAAATCTTTAATAATTGCTGGTATTGTTTCTTTGCCCGCTAATTTACTTGCTTTTACTCGACGTTCTCCTGCAATAATTTCATATCCTTTGATACTCTTTTTTACAATAATTGGTTGAAAAACACCATGAGTTTTGATAGAGTTTGCTAATTCTTGAAGTGCTTCTTCATCAAAATTTTGTCTTGGTTGGTAAGGATTACTTCTTAATTTATCTATTTCTAATTCAACAATTTCTTCTTTTGGGGTTGTATCTATTATTTTTTCTTCTACTTTATTAATATCTAATGGTTCATTATTAAATAATTCTTCTAAGCCTCTTCCTAAGGCTCTTCTTTTATTATTTTCCATTTCTTTCAATCACTTCCTTTGCTAAATTTAAGTAAGCCTCTGCTCCCTTACTTTTAGGATCATAAACAATTATTGGTTCTCCATGACTTGGTGCTTCTGTTAGACGGATTAATCTTGGAATTATTGTATTATAAACTTTTTCTTTAAAGAATTTACGAATATCATCTACAACTTCAAATCCCAAGTTGGTTCTTGAATCTAACATTGTTAATAAAACGCCTTCTATATCTAGTTGAGGATTTAATTGTTTTTGTGCTAATCTTACTGTTTTTAATAATTGCATGATTCCTTCTAGTGCAAAAAATTCACATTGTACTGGAATAATGACAGAATCGCTTGCTGTTAGAGCATTTGTTGTTATTAAACCCAAAGATGGTGGACAGTCTATAATAATATAATCAAAATAATCTTTCACTTCTTCTAAATGTTGTTTTAATTGTGCTCCTTTGGCAAAGCCTGGTTCTGTTTGACTTTTTTCTAATAATTCAATATCTAATCCAGCTAAATTAATTGTTGCAGGTAATACATACAATTGTTTATATTTTGTTTTTACCATTGCTTCTTGTGTTGTACAGCGACTTGTTAAAACATCATAAACACTTTTTTCAATATCTCCTTTATTGATGCCAATTCCTGTTGTCGTATTACCTTGTGGATCTAAATCAATTAATAGTACTTTTTTGCCTAAAAAAGCAAGTGATGCTGAAAGGTTTATGCTTGTCGTTGTCTTACCAACACCACCTTTTTGATTTACCAATGAAATTACCTTTCCCATACTTCTTTCTCTTCTCCTTAATCTTCTTATATTGTATCAAAAATAACGAAAGCTGAAAACTGTTTTAGGAAAAAAAGAGTAGATTTCTCTACTTCTTTTTATTCTTTTGCTATTTTGATCACAATTTGATAATTCTTATCGAAGTTCATTTCTTCTGTATCAACTTTAAAGCCACTTGCTTCAATATCTTGTATTGCTTTTCTAACAAGATCGATTGATTCATTTAAAGTATATTTCGGTGTTGATTCTTGAACATTTTGATGAATATTTTCTATTTTTTGAACATCATCGGCAAAAATTGGATTTCTAGCAAATGGATTATTATACGTATCTACTATAGGAATATTTGGTTGAGTTGATTGGTCTTGAGGTGATATTCCTTGTAATGAATTATCCATTCCAGCTGTTTCATTCGTTGAAATAGAAGGTGGTGCACCAATGGAAAATAGATCTTGTGGTGCTGTTTGATGTTGATCTAATAAGTTCTCTGGTTCTATTGGTTCTGGAGAAAAGAACTTAAATCCACCACCAGTTGTTCCTTCTTGATTTCCAGCACTTTCTGTTGTATCTGATGTATCTGAAATTTTTAGCAATTCATCTAAGTTGGTACTTGGTTTTTCTGGATTAATATCTTTAGAGTTTTCTTTGATTTGATCAAGATCAACTGGTTTCGTTGCACTTGGAGTTAAATTTTCTGTCATATTTGGTGCTGATTCACCAAAATCAATAAATTTAGGCGGTGTACTATAATCAATTCCAATCGTTGAATTTACTGGTTGGTTTGCAGCTGGTGCTGTTGGATTTTCTACTGGTTGTGTAGGAGTTGGTACTGAAGATTTTGGTGTTGGTTGTAAAAGTTCTTCAATATCAGATGGAGTAATTTCTGTTGGTTGTGTTACTTGTTGTTGTGGTTGTTGCATTTGTTTGATGGCTTCCTCCAATTCTCTTACTGTCATTTTTTTGGCAATAATTTCTTTCAACATATCTTTTTGTTGTTGAGCATCTGTTATATTTAATAATGCACGAGCATGTCTTTCAGAAATTTGTTCTTTTAATAAAGCGTCTTGAACTTCATCTGTTAATGCTAATAAACGAATTTTATTCGCTACTGCACTTTGGCTTTTCCCCATTGTTTTTGCTAATTCTTCTTGAGTCATTTGATCTAATTCTAAGATTTTTTGATAGGTTCTTGCTTCTTCTATTGGATTTAAATTTTTTCTTTGTAAATTTTCTAGTAAAGCAACTTTGCTACTTTCTTTATCATCTAAATTTCTAACAATAGCAGGAATTTTAGTAAGACCAGCTAGAGCACTAGCTTTATACCTTCTCTCACCTGCTATTATTTCATATTTGTTACCAATATTACGTACGATAATTGGTTGTATAACACCATGTTCTTTAATTGAAATTGCTAATTCTTTTAAGGCTTTTTCGTCAAATATTTGTCTTGGTTGAAATCTATTTGGAATAATATCATCTAAGTATAGATATACAACTTCATTTTCATTGTTTTGCATGGTAAACCTCCTTTTATTCTTTATCTTATAATACATTATATCATTGTTTTTTATTTCTAGCTAGTATTTCTGTTGTTGTTTTTTTTCAAATAGCAGTAATGTTCTTTTGCTTCCTTCTTTTGGTAAATAGAAAATTTCTTTCTGTTTTAAGATATAGTGCTTTTGTTGAATGATAGGATAGGCTTTTTCTAATTCTTCATCAACATTTGCTTTCATTGCAATAAAAACACCATGATTGTTTACTAACGGCATTGTCCAAGGTAATAATTTTTCTAAAGAAGCAACAGCTCTTGCAACGACAATGTCATATGTTTCTTGTTTTGCAATTAATTCTTCTGCTCGATTATGTTTTACTTCTATTTTTGTTAAATTTAATTTTTCTATTACCTGTTTTAGATAATTTACTCTTTTTTGTAAAGCATCAATTAAAGTTATTTGAAGATCTGGAAAAAATATTTTTAGTACAATTCCTGGAAATCCTGCTCCTGTTCCTACATCTACTAGTGTTAATGGCTGATTTAAATTATATATTTTAGCGATTGTCAAACTATCATAAAAGTGTTTTAAATAAACTTCTTTCTTATCAACAATTCTTGTTAAATTCATACTTTTATTAGTTTCTATTAAATAGTCATAAAATTCATTCAATTGTTTTAATTGTTCTTCTTTCACTTCTATTTTTAAACTCTTTACAGCTTCTACAAATTCTTGCTCTGTCATTTACTTTTGCTCCTTTTTCAAATAAATAGAAAGAATAGAAATATCAGAAGGATTAACACCAGATATTCTACTTGCTTGACCTAATGTTAATGGTTTTATTTCTTCTAGTTTTTGACGGGCTTCGCTTGCTAGATTTTGGACCTTTCCGTAGTCAATATCTTCAGGTATTTTTTTATTTTCTAGTTGTAACATTTTTTCTGCTTCATGATTTGCTTTAGCAATATAACCTTCGTATTTTACCGATATTTCCACAGTATTTAGTACTTCTTTTTTGTATTCTAATGGTATAAAATGGCTTAAATTTTCTATTTTGATTTCTGGACGTTTTAATAAATCATAAAGTGTAATACTATCTTTTAAAGGGCTAGTGTTAATTGATTCTAAGTATTCATTCACTTCTTTTTTTGCTGTTATTTTAGTTTGTTGTAATTGAGTTATTAATGTCTTGATGGCTTGTTGTTTTTTTAGGAAATGTTGATATTTTTCTTCACTTAATAAACCGATTTTATGACCATATTCACGCAAACGAATATCGGCATTATCATTTCTTAGTAATAGACGATATTCTGCTCTTGAAGTTAAAAGTCGATAAGGATCTTTTACGCCTTTGGTTACCAAATCATCAATTAATACACCAATATAAGACTCATTTCTTTTTAAAATCAATGGTGGTTTTTGTTCTATTTTAAGTACAGCATTAATTCCTGCTAATAATCCTTGCCCTGCTGCTTCTTCATAACCACTTGTACCATTAATTTGACCTGCTGTGTATAATCCTTTTACTAGTTTTGTTTCTAGTGTTGCATAAATTTGCTTAGCATCTATGGCATCATATTCAATGGCATAAGCATACTTTAATATTTTAACATTTTCTAGTCCTACTAAACTATGAACCATTTTTTCTTGTACATCATAAGGCATGCTGGTAGAGAAACCCTGAAGATAAATATCATCATAAGATAGACTTTCTGGTTCTAAAAATAATTGATGCCTTTCTTTATCACTAAAACGTACAACTTTATCTTCAATTGATGGACAATATCTAGGACCTACACCTTCTACATAACCTCCATACATACTTGATTTTGATAGATTTTCTTTAATAATGGCATGTGTTTTCTCGTTTGTATAAATTAAATGACATGGAATTTGATATTGGTAAGCCGTTGAGGTATCATTATCGTAAGAAAATGTCAAATCTTCTGTTGAACCTGGTTCTATACTTGTTTTAGAAAAATCAATCGTTGCTTTATCTAATCGTGGTGGTGTTCCAGTTTTTAGACGCAAAATGTGAAATCCTAGTTTTGCTAAATTAGTACTTAAAAACTTACTTGGTTTTTCTCCATGAGGTCCTTCGCTTTTTTTCATGCTTCCTACTAAGATAGAACTTCTTAGATAAGTACCTGTTGTTAAAATAACTGCTTGACAAGCAATTGTCTCTTTTGTGTTTAAAATAATCCCTTTGATTGTATTATCTTCTACTACTAAATCTTCAACTAATGCTTCTAAAATTGTAAGATTTTCTTGATTTTGTAATGTTTTTAACATTTGTTGTTTATACATTACTTTATCAGCTTGTGCACGTAATGCTTGAACGGCTGGCCCTTTTTTGGTATTTAATAATTTCATTTGAAGGGCACTTTTATCGGTATTGTTGGCCATTTCTCCACCTAAAGCATCAATTTCTCTTACAACGATTCCTTTAGCTGGTCCTCCAATAGATGGATTACATGGCATATCTGCTATATTGTTAATATTTCCAGTTACTAATAAGGTTTTATGATGCATTCTAGCAGATGCTAATGCTGCTTCACAGCCAGCATGGCCACCACCTACGACAATAATTTCATAGTTTTCCATATTTTTCCTTCTTTCTATTTTCCGACACAAAAATTAGCAAATAATTCATCTAATAATTGTTCATCATAACTATCTCCAATAATATTTCCTAATATGTCCATAACTTCTTTTAAATCAATTTCAATGATATCAATCGGTTGATTTTCTATTAAAGATTTTTTGGCTTGTTGAAGACTTATATAAGCCTTTTTAGCTAATGTTAATTGTCTAGTACTAGCTAAATAGGTATAGTCTTTTTCTGTTAGTTGTTCTTTTGAAAATAGTGTTTTTATTTGTTGTTTTAATGGTTCAATTCCTTCTATACTGTTCGTATTTGTACTTACAATATTTGGAAAATCTAAGGTATTACGTTCTAACTTTTGTGGTAAATCATTTTTATTTAACACAAGAATTGTCGTTTTATTATTTTCTTTTAATTTTTGTAAAATCGTTTCATCTTCTTGAATTAAAGGTTCACTACTATTTAAAACAGCAATTACTAAATCTGCATCCTCAAGAAGCGATAAACTTTTTTCTACACCAATTTTTTCAACTAGATTATCTGTATTACGGATTCCTGCTGTATCAATTAAATTTAATTCTATGCCATCAACGATAATATTTCCTTCAACGATATCTCTTGTTGTTCCTTCGATATCTGTGACGATAGCTTTATCTTGATTTAACAAAGCATTTAATATACTACTTTTACCAACATTTGGTCTTCCGACAATGACTGTTTTAATTCCATTTTTTATTGTTAACATTTCTTCAGAACGTGTAATTAAATCTTGTAATTTTGGTTGTAAATTTGCTATTAAATCCTTTATTTCTTGGTATGTTACTTCAGCAATATCATAATATTCTGGATAATCAATGTTTACTTCAATATTTGCTAAGACGTGTTTTAATTGATTTCGAAAATTTATAATATAATTTTTTAGGTTACCTTCCAAAGAAGATAAAGCCATTTTTCTGGCTTGATCACTTTTACTTTCAATTAAATCCATGACAGCTTCTGCTTGAGTTAAATCTATTCTACCATTAAGATAAGCACGTTTTGTGAATTCACCTGGATCTGCTACTCTGGCACCAATTAACTGTAGTTGTTCAAATATTTTTAGTGTTGTACTCAAACCACCATGGCAATTGATTTCAACCACATCTTCTCTTGTAAACGTTTTTGGTGCTTTCATAATTGTGACAAGTACTTCATCTATTGGTTGATCATTATCATATATATATCCATAATGAATGGTATGTGTTGGTACTTTTGTTAAATCTTTTCCTTTTTTAAATAATTGGTTTACAAGAGATATGGCATCAGGACCACTGACTCTTATAATTGAAATAGCGCTTTTTCCTAATTTTGTTGAAATTGCAACAATTGTATCATTTTCTTTATTCATTACTAACCTCTTTTATTAATTTTTTTAGATTGGAATCAGATATATTAATTCCTAAAAGTTGATGTGCTGTCTTATTACAAAAAGCTTCTGTTTCACGTGCATTGAACATTTGTGCTGAAAGAATAGATGGATATAATTTTTTTAATTTGAATTCTGTTGATGTGCAATCATATTTAATATAAGAGCTCATTGGAAGTTTTTCCCATGACTCATGATCAAATTTAGGTGGTAGACATTGCAGTTGATAATAATCTTGTGGATTTGGATATATTTCTAAGTCTAATAATTTTCTAATTGGTCTATCCTGTTCATAATATTTTCTATCGTGAAGAATTGTTTTAGCATGATTTATATAAGCATTTACTTCTTCTATAGAAGTTTTACATTCCATGTTGTTTATTACTTTCATTTCAATAATCATTGCTACAATTTCATCTAAATTATATTGCTTTTTTTCAATACATTCTTCTGTTTGAAAAATAGTACCATCATAGCCTTCTTCTAATCGTTCAAATTCTTTGGCGTACTGTTGTAATTTCACTTGCCGTTTTTGCTCTTGTAAATATGCTTGAACTTGCGAATTTTTTTCTAGTTCTTTTAAGGAAATAGCATTTTCTTGTTGTAATTGAGATAAAACTTCTTTTTTTTGAGTCAATGTCGATTTTTCCACGGTAATCACTTCCTATAACTTTTCTAGTTTATTATAATACAAATTATTTTAATGTAAAGAAAAAAGAAGAACTAATCTTCTCTTGGTTTTATAACAACAGCACGATTTGGTTCTTCACCAACACTTTCTGTATATACATATTTATGATTAGATAAAGTATTGTGAATTACTCTTCTTTGATAAGAATTCATAGAATCCATTTTTACTTCTATTTTGGTTGTAGCAACCTCTTTGGCTAATTTTTTTGCTAAATATTCCAAATGTTTGTCATTATTTTCTTTATAATCACTCACATCTATTAAAAATTTATAATTAGTTCCTATTTCTTTTTTTAACATTTGACTGACAATATGAGATAAAGCATTTAAATTACGACCATTTTTACCAATTAATAAAGCATCATTATTAGAATAGATTCGATAAAGTGGTATTTGTTCTTTCATCTGAACTTCTATTTCCGCTTTAAATCCCATATTATATAACAAATCTAGTAATATCCTTTTTATTTCATCTTTTATATTTCTTTTTTCGATTACTTCTATTTCTACTTTTTTTGTTAAAAGTGTTCTTTTTTCTTCTATTGTTTTAATAATTAAATTATCTTTTTCTTCTTGTAAATCAAGTGTTGCTTTAGAAATAGCATCTTCTAACGTTTTTCCACTATATTTATGCTTTTCCATTTCTCTTTTCCATTCCTTTCTTTACGATTATGTTTTGCAAAATTGTAAAGATATTACCAACTGTCCAATAGATTCCTAGAGCAGATGGCATAACTAATCCAGTAATAATTATCATTCCTGTTAGCATGAATGGCATCATTTTAGTAGATGGATCTGAATTGGTATTAGACATTTTAAAAGTCATCACTGTTGTTAGAGCCATTATAATCATTAATAAAATATATACATAAAATGTAGACGTTCCAAAACCAACCATTGGCGTTGTACCTAGTTGGAATCCAATAAACTTTTCTTCAAAAATTGCTGGTACTCTATTTATTGCTTCTAGGAAAGCAAAGAAAAGTGGTAATTGAATGAATGAGATTAAACAGCTACTCAATGGATTAAAGTTGTATTTTTTGTAAACCATTAACATCTCTTGATTTTGTTTCATAATAGATTCTTGATCTGTTTTATTTTCATATTTTTTTCTGATTCTTTCTAGTTCAGGACTGGCTTGTTTCATCATTTCTGATTGTAACACCATTTTTTTCGTAAAAGGATAACATATTAAGCGAATTAGAATTGTTATAATAATGATACTAATTGCAAAACTTCCAACTTTATCTCCTAATAATAAGATAAAGTAAGCAAGTGGTTTGACAAAAATGCTTGTCCATAAACCTTCATATTTTCCAGAATTAATTTTAAATTCACTACATTTTGGGAGCTTTTCTATTTTTACACCATTTTTTTGATAAATTTCAATTGTTTTTTTATTTGTTGGTTGACATAAAATATTTTTCGTTAATGATTGACCTGTTTCTGGGTTTTTTACTGCTTTCTTATCTTTATCTGTTAAAGTAGTTTGACATCCTGTCAATAATAAGATAGCTGCTAATACTATTAACCATTTTTTCTTATTTTTATTTGTTTTCTTTTGATTCATATATTTTCTCCTTCATTTCATTTAAAAGTTGAAATAATTGTTTTTTCATCATAGGAAAGTCAGTCATTATACAACTCTTTCTTATCATTATAATACAATCAACTCCAAATGAATAGTCTTTTTGATAAGAAGAAAGAATCGCTCTTACTTGCCTTTTTAATTTATTTCTTACTACTGCATGACCTATTTTTTTACCTACAGATATACCATAACGATTATATTTAAAAGCATTTAAGCGATAAAAAACTATATAATTTTTATTAGCAACTTTTGCACAAGTCGCAATCATTTCATTAAATACTTGTGTTTGCTTGATAATGTATTTTTTGTTCATTTTGCTTCATCCTTAGAATTTAGTTTATAATCAGTAAAAAACCACTGTAAAAACAGTGGAATTATTTTACTAATTCTTTACGACCTTTTTGACGACGACTATTTAGAATATTTCCTTGTGCATTCTTACGTGCGAAGAACCCATGTTTTTTTGCTCTTCTTCTTTTATTTGGTTGATATGTTCTTTTCATTGCTTCCACCTCCAGACATAAAATCTACATTATTATAATCGTAATTTTTTTTGTTTGTCAAGCAAATTTCTCTTTTCTTAAATTAAATTTGGTTTTTCAATAAAGAAATCTTCCATTTTTCTTTTTTCCGCTTGCTATTTTCAAAATTTATTCGTACTATAAATATTGGTTTTTCAATTTTTAAAGTTTTCCACAGAATTCACAGCTTGTGGAAAACATTTATGCACTTGTGGATTTTAAAACTGTGGAAAATGTGGAAAACTCTGTTTTTTGTTGCTATTATTATATTTTGATTGTGGAAAAGTCTGTTGAAATCTTGTGGAAAACTTTTTTGAGTCATTTTTAGTATTTTCTTTTCCACAGATTTAGAGTATTATAATGGTACATTTTAGTAAGTGAAGTGGGGAGATGGTAACGTTGAATGTTGATGTCCTATGGACAAATGTATTAAATGAAATAAAAGACGAACTATCTTCTTTGGCTTTTACAACATGGTTCAGTGATGTTTCTTTAAAACAGTTAAAAGATGGGGTAGCAATGATAAGTGTACCAATGTCAATTCATAAAAAACACTTATCTGATAATTACAGCACTTTAATTCAAGAAGCATTAAATAAGGTTACTGGAACAAATTTTGAATTAGAATTTTTATTGCCAGAAGAACTAACTGAAAAGGATTTAAAACAAAAGGAAGTAGAAGAAATAGAAGTAGGAGTCCCAAAAACTTTTAAAGAAAAATCAAATCTTAATAAAAAATATACATTTTCTAATTTTATCGTTGGTAATAGTAATAAATTTGCACAAGCTGCAGCACTATCGGTTGCAGAAAATCCTGGTAAAATGTATAATCCACTTTTTATTTATGGTAATAGTGGACTTGGTAAAACACATTTAATGCATGCAATAGGTAATTATATTGTGGAAAATTCCAATCGAAAAGTTTTATATGTTACAAGTGATCAATTTAGAGATGATTTTGTTGGAATTAATAAGAAAGATGCAAATGGAACCAATTTCAATTATGTTGACTTTTTCAAAAATAAATATCGTAATATTGATGTTCTAATAATCGATGATATTCAATTTTTAGGAGGGGCAACACAAACACAACAAGAATTTTTCCACACCTTTACTAATTTATATAATGATAGCAAACAAATTATCATCTCTTCTGATCGCTCCCCAAATGATTTAAAATTATTAGAAGAGCGGTTAAGAACAAGGTTTTGTTGGGGATTAACAGTCAATATTTATCCACCTGATTTTGATTTAAGAAAAGAAATTCTAAGGAAAAAAATAGCAGCAGGGAATTTTGAAACTGATATTCCAGATGATGTTATTGAATATATTGCTTCTAATATTGGGAGTGATGTTAGACAATTAGAAGGTTCTATTACACGACTCGTGGCTTATTCAACTATTATGGGAGGAGCAAAAATTGAACTAAACCTAGCAATTGAAGCATTAAAAGACTTTATTAATAGGGGAATTAGTGAAAAAAATGATATTGCTAGAATACAGAAAATTGTTTCTGAATATTTTCAAATTAGTGTTGAAGATATTCGTTCTAAAAAAAGAAGTAGTAATATTGCATTTCCTAGACAAATTGCTATGTATTTATGCAGAAAATTAACAAATGAATCATTTCCTAAAATTGGGACAGAATTTGGTGGAAAAGATCATTCAACCGTTATGCATTCAGTGGAAAAAATAGAGCTGGAAATCAAAAACAATCAAGATTTAGCAAACATTGTGGAAAAGTTAAAAAAAGATATCGAATAATCTAGGTTGTGGAAAAAAATAAAGTTTTCCACAGGTTTTCCACAGGCAATTTTTAAAATTTATGTCGTTTTATAAAGGAAAAATGGAGTTTTCCACAGTTTCCACAGCTATAATATTAATAATTATAATAAAAGAAAGAAGGAATATATATGAAATTTACAATTAAAAAAGATGTTTTATTAGAAGCTTTAAATAAGGTGTCAAAAGCTATTTCTACCAAAAATGTTATCCCTGTTTTAGCGGGTATTAAATTTAACTTAACAAAAAAGAAATTAATATTAACTGCTAGTGATAATGATATTACAATTCAAACTTATATAGATTGTGATAATGAAGATATTATTAAAATTAAGCAAGAAGGAAGTATTATCATACAAGGAAAATATATTTTAGATATTGTTAGAAAATTACCTGATCAATATATTAATATAGAAGTTGTTGATGAATTAAAGATTTTAATTTATACAGAAAATAGTGAATTTAATCTTAATGGTATTAGTGAAAGTGAATATCCTACAATCGATTTAATAGAAAGTAAAAATCATATTTCTTTATCACCAGAAATTTTAAAAGAGATTGTTTATCAAACATCATTTGCTACAAGTATTGATGAGAATAAAGCTATTCTAAATGGTATTAATTTTAATATTGTGGGTAATATATTAGAATGTAATGCTACTGATTCTTATCGTTTAGCTAGAAAAGTAATTCAATTAGATAATACAGCATCAGAAAACTTGAATATTGTTATTCCTAGTAGAAATTTAGTAGAATTTATTAGAATTATGGATGATAGTGATGAGTTAGTAAAAATTCATATTTTTAATAATAAAATTATGTTTAAATATCGTAATTTATTATTTCAATCTAGATTGATTAATGGGACATATCCTAATACATCAAATTTACTTCCAAAAGAAGATCTAGTAAAAATTCATTTTAATATTAACGAATTTTACAATGTAGTTGATAGAGTAAGTATTTTAACTAGTGATAAAGATAAAAATATTGTTACATTAGAAACCGATGGAAATAAATTAATGATGAAATCATCAAGTGCTGAAATAGGACGTGTAGAAGAAAAGATGTATATTACAAAAGATAATGATATGGATATAAAAGTTTCTTTTAGCTCTAAATATATGATGGATGCTTTAAAATCTTTTTCTACAGATACAGTGGAATTAGCATTTGTTGGAGAGGTTAAACCAATTGTTTTAAAGAGCAATGAAGATGAAACTTTAACACAATTAGTATTACCAATTAGAACTTATTAGTTGTATTTTTTAGAAAAAAACAAAAAAATTTGATGTTTTTTTCTTTTTTTTCAAAAAAACAACAAATTTCTCCAAATTTCGACAGTAAAATATGTTAGACTGGTAACAAATTTTATGTAAAGGGGAGAGGTCTATGAAAGATTATGAAATTAATGATGCAACAATTGCTATTTTACCTGAAGTAAATGGTCAATCAAAAGTAATGGAAGGAGAGTATGAATATCAAGTTAATTTGAAACCATTATCCATTGTTGATTATAGTTGTCGTTATTTTGGTAGTTCTTATCCAGGAAGAAAAGATGGAGCACGTTCTATTTTGAATAGTTGTTATAAATTACCAATTTTAATAGCAGAAGCACAAAATATTATTTTTTTTCCAACTTTATCACCAGATGATAGTGAATGTGCTTGGATTTCATTGAATCAAATTAAAATGTATCAACCATCACCTGATGGATTGAATAATACGGTTGTTGAGTTTAAAAATGGTAAAAAAATGCAATTTGATGTTTCTTATAAGTCATTTGAAAATCAATTATTAAGAGCAAGTCGATTAGAATCTGTTATTCGAAGCAGAAATTAGTACGAAAAAGGCATAAAAATGCTTTTTTTCTATTATTTTTAAGGTTAATATGTTATAATAGTTATGCGTGTATAGAGGAGTACTAAAGCAGGGTTAAGGTGATAAAATGAACGGTTTTGATATGTAAAATGATAATTTCTAGATTAAAATTAACGAATTTTCGTAATTATAAGCATTTGGAAACAGAATTTGGTCCAAATATGAATATTTTAATTGGAAATAATGCAGTTGGGAAAACAAATATCTTAGAATCTATTAGTATTTTAGCTTTAACAAAATCATATCGAAATGGTATTGAAAGCGATTGGATACGATTTACAAGAGAAAAAGCTACGATTCAAGGAAGAATAATAAATAAAAAAGTAATAAAGAATCTAAAAATAGATATTTTTCCTAATCAGAAAAACATTTATGTGAATCAAAATAATATTCATCGTCTTTCAGATTATATTTCTAATTTAAATGTTGTAATATTTACGCCAGATGATTTAGAAATTATAAAAGGATCACCTACCATTAGAAGAAATTTGTTGAATATTGAATTAAGTCAATTATCAGAGAAATATTTAGTTACTTATAATGAATACAATAAAATCTTGAAAACGCGCAACGAATATCTTAAAGTTCTTTTTATGAATCAAATTGCAGATTATAAATATTTGGAGGCATTAACAGAAAAATTAATTGAGAAGGAAATCGTTATTTATCAAATAAGGAATCAATATATAGCAGATATAAATGAACATATTAATCATGTTTTCTTAAAAATAACAGGGCAATCTCATTTGAAAGTTTTATATTCACCAAATATTTCTATTTCAGATTTTTCTACAGAAATTTTGAAAAAAGAATTATTTTGTCTGTATCAGAAGAATTTGAAAAGAGAATTGATGGCCGGTATGACTTTGTATGGACCACATCGAGATGATTTTTCATTTTTGTTAGATGGAAAAGACATGAAAGTATATTCTTCTCAAGGACAACAAAAAGGTGCAGTTTTATCTTATAAGTTGTCTACAATTCCAATTTTTACCAAAATTAAAGAAACAAGTCCTGTTTTATTATTAGATGATATATTTAGTGAGCTTGATATTTCTAAGAAAAATAAGTTATTGCGATTTATTAGTAAAGATATTCAGAGTATTATAACAACGACAGATTTAAAAAATATTTCCAAAAAATCATTAGAAAATGCAGTTATTTTTCAAGTGAATAATGGAATGATAGAAAAGAGGAGTTAGGTTATGGAAAAAACAGAAAGTAAATATGATTCTTCCGCTATTCAAGTCTTAGAAGGATTAGAGGCTGTTAGAAAAAGACCTGGTATGTATATTGGAGCTACAAGTTCTAGAGGGTTACATCACTTAGTGTGGGAAATTGTCGATAATGCGATTGATGAAGCTTTAGCAGGCTATTGTACACATATCGAAGTAACTGTTGGAAAAGATAACAGTATAACGGTTAAAGATGATGGTAGAGGTATTCCAGTTGATATCCACCCAAAAACAGGAAAGAGTACTGTAGAAACCGTATATACAGTTTTACATGCTGGAGGAAAATTTGGTGGCGGTGGTTATAAAGTTTCTGGTGGATTGCATGGTGTAGGAGCAAGTGTTGTTAATGCTCTATCTACTTGGTTAGAAATAAAAGTATATAAAAATGGTCATGTTTATTATCAGAAATACGTTAATGGTGGTCATCCTTTAGAACCATTAAAAATTATTGATGATTGTGATGAAGATAGAACCGGTACAACTGTTACATTTTTACCAGATTCTACCATTTTTAAGGAAACAACGGTATTTGATTATGACGTATTGTTTAATCGTTTACGTGAATTAGCTTTTTTAAATAGAGGTTTGAGAATAACATTATATGATGATCGTGAAGCAGATAAAAAAGATACTTTTTGTTATGAAGGTGGTATTCGTGAATATGTAGCGTTATTAAATAAAAATAAACAACCAATTCATAATACAATTATTGATATTACTGGCCAAGAGAATGATATTATGTTAGAAGTTGCTTTACAATATAATGAAAGTTATAATTCTAGTATTTATTCTTTTGTGAATAATATTACTACGCCAGAGGGTGGTACTCATGAAGATGGTGTTCGAATGGCTTTGACTAGAGTTTTAAATAAGTATGCTCAAAGTAGTGGAATGATGAAAAATAATGATGATCCTCTTACTGGTGATGATGTGCGAGAAGGGTTAACGATGATTGTATCAATTAAACATCCTGATCCACAATTTGAAGGTCAGACAAAGACAAAATTAGGTAATAGTGAAGTTAGAGGAATTTGTAATAGAATTTTTTCAGCTTCTTTTGAACGTTTTTTAATGGAACATCCTGATGAAGCAAAAGTGATTGTTGAAAAAGCAATGACTGCCGGAAGAGCGAGAATAGCTGCGAAAAAAGCAAGGGAATTGACTAGACGAAAAGGTGATTTAGATGTAACTAACTTTTATGGCAAATTATCTGATTGTAAAAGTAAAGATGCTAGTGAATGTGAAATCTTTTTAGTGGAAGGTGATTCTGCTGGTGGTTCTGCAATTAAAGGAAGAAATAGTATGACACAGGCTATTTTGCCATTGCGTGGTAAAATTTTAAATGTAGAGAAGGCAAGACTTGATAGAGCTTTATCTAATGAAGAAATTCGTACAATTATTACAGCATTCGGTACTGGAATTGGGGAAGAATTTGATCTTTCTAAATTACGTTATCATAAAATTATTATTATGACCGATGCTGATGTTGATGGTTCACATATTAGAGTCCTATTATTAACCCTTTTTTACCGCTTTTTTAGGCCAATTGTTGAAGCAGGTCATGTTTATGCAGCTCAACCTCCTTTGTTCGTTATAAAGCATGGAAAGACCATAAAATATGTATTAAATGAGCAAGAACGTGATGAATACTTGGCAACTTTATCTCCTAATACAAAATATGATATTGCACGTATGAAAGGTTTAGGAGAGATGGATGCGGAAGAATTAAATGAAACGACAATGGATATTAATAAACGTGTTTTGCGTCAAATAACGGTTGATGATGCTGTAACTGCTGATGAAGTATTTTCTAAATTAATGGGTGAAGAAGTAGAACCAAGAAGAGAATTCATTGAAACAAATGCAACTTATGTTGAAAATTTAGATGTGTAGAGGTGAAGGTTGATGGATAGATTAGAAAAGAACAATATTGTAAAAGAAGTCCAAGATTCTTTTTTGGAATACTCAATGAGTGTTATTGTTGCTAGAGCATTACCGGATTTACGTGATGGCTTGAAGCCTGTTCATAGAAGAATTTTGTATTCTATGTATGAATCTGGATATACGCCTGATAAACCACATAAAAAAAGTGCTAGAATTGTCGGTGATGTTATGGGTAAATATCATCCACATGGTGATTCTAGTATTTATGAAGCAATGGTTCGTATGGCTCAGGATTTTTCTTACCGTTATATGTTAGTAGATGGTCATGGTAATTTTGGTAATATAGAAGGATACGGTGCTGCGGCGATGCGATATACTGAATCTAGATTATCTAAAATATCATTGGAATTGTTACGAAATATTAATAAAAATACCGTTAATTTTGTTCCAAACTTTGATGAGTCTGAAAAGGAACCAGAAATCTTACCTTCACGGTTCCCTAATATTTTAGTTAATGGTACGACAGGAATTGCTGTTGGTATGGCTACTAATATTCCTCCACATAATTTGGGAGAAGTAATTGATGGTTGTGTTGCTTATATTGATAATCCTGATATAGATGTAGATGGATTAATGCAATATATAAAAGGTCCGGATTTTCCAACTGGTGCAACTATCTTAGGTAACAGTGGAATAAAAAAGGCCTATGAAACTGGTAGAGGAATTATTACAATTCGTAGTAAAGCGCAGATTGAGGAAAAAAATGGTAAACAGTATATTATTGTTGATGAAGTTCCTTATGGTATTAATACTTTAGAATTGAAAAATAAAGTAGCAGAGTTAGTTCATAATAAAACAATAGAGGGAATTGCTGATTATCATTCTGATTTAAAAGATGGAATCAAAATAACAATTACGCTAAAGAAAGATGCAAATGCACAGGTTGTGTTGAATAAATTATATAAGCATACGGCTTTTCAAACATCTTATGGAATTATTTTCTTAATGTTGGATCAAGGCGTTCCAAAAACATTGGGATTAAAAGATATTATTTCTAAATATATTGATTTTCAAAAGGAAATTATTATTAGAAGAACAAAATTTGATTTAGACAATGCTGAGAAGAGAGTTCATATTTTAGAGGGATTAAAAATTGCTTTAGATAACATAGATGCTGTTATCAAATTGATTAGAGCTTCTAAATCAGATGAAGAGGCAAGAAAAGGTTTAATGTCTAACTTTGGTTTGACGGAAATTCAGTCTAATGCTATTTTAGAGATGCGTTTGCGTCGTTTAACTGGATTAGAACGAGAAAAAATAGAAAATGAATTGAAAGATTTATTGGTATTAATTGCCAATTTGAAAGAAATTTTAAGTAGTGATCAAAATATTTTGAGTGTTATAAAGAATGAGTTATTAGAAATAAAGGCAAAATATGCTGACGAACGTAGAACTAATATAGATATGACAGCAATCGAATATATTGAAGATGAGTCATTGATTCCAGTTGAAGATATTATTGTTACTTTGACAAATAAGGGATATATTAAAAGAATGAGAGCTGATACATATCGAAGTCAGAATCGTGGTGGTGTAGGAATTAAAGGAATGACTACGAATGAAGAAGATTTTGTTGAAAATATTATTTCTATGAAAACACATGATTATATTTTATTCTTTTCTAATAAAGGTAAGGTTTATCGTTTGAAAGGATACGAAATTCCTGAGTATAGTAGACAGTCAAAGGGTCTTCCTATTGTAAATTTATTGTCTTTGGAAAAAGGTGAAAACATTAGTTCGATTGTGGAACTTAATGTGGAAGATGAAGAGGCAAAATATTTACTATTTGTTACTCAGAATGGGTTAGTTAAGAGAACACCATTAACGGAATTTGATAATATTCGTCGTAATGGAAAAATAGCTATTGTATTAAAAGATGGTGACGAACTAATCAAAGTAGGAAAAACATCAGGTAATAATGAAATAATTATAGGTGCTAGTAATGGTAGAATGGTAAGATTTGATGAAAATGAAATTCGTTCTATGGGAAGGGGCACATCTGGTGTAAAAGGAATTGATTTAGATGGAGCAAATGTTGTTGGAGCAGAAGTTATCAATTTAGGACAAGAAGTATTAATTGTTACAGAAAATGGCTACGGAAAAAAGACAGATATTAATGAGTATCGTTTAACTCATAGAGGAAGTAAAGGTGTTAGAGCATTAAATATTACTGATAAGAATGGTAAAATGATAAGTCTTACTTGTGTTTCACCTGATTTATCTGATTCATTAGATTTAATTATAGTTACGAATAGTGGAATTATTATGAGAATGCCGATTAGTCAGATATCTACTTTGAGACGAGCTACTCAAGGTGTACGGTTAATAAATTTAAAAGAAGAACAAAAAGTAGCTACAGTTGTTCTTGTTGAAAAAGAAATCGAAGAAGAAAAGTAGATTTCTTTTTTTTTGCACAAAAACTGTGGAAAAAATATTTTCTCATTGTGGATAAAAAATATCGAATCATTCATTCATGTTCAAAAAATTAATTTCATTGTGCATAATAGAATATTGATATTATTTGTATAAAGTTTATTAATAATAGTTTGTTTATAAAAGATAGAAATATTATAGAATTAATAATTTAAGATATTTTTATTTATAAAATGAGTAAAAATGCAGATGAAAAATAAAGTTTTTAGCATTCAAGTTGTGATATCATATTGTTATTAATAAACTTAAAGAGTATTTATTATAACTATTTGTTAATAATGTTTCACGTGAAACAATGTGTTAATATTTATTTTTATTATGAAAATAATATTTCCTGATTTTAATTTTTTAATAAATATTAATTATTTTTATAAAAAGAATTGTTGTGCAAAATTTATATTATTTAATACCGTAAAAAAGTATTTGAGAATTCGTAATTATTTCCCGGGAAATAATTTTATAGGGAAAAGAGTTTTATATGATGAAATTTTATTAAAAGATCATTCTTTGTATGATTAATAATATCAATAGAGTATTGTAAATTTTATGAGTTTTACTGAAAAAAAGAGTAAATCATTTTTTGAAACAGTAGTTATTAAACAGCAATGTTCCACGTGGAACATTGCTGTTTAATTTATATTGTATAAAAATTTACTTATACTATATTTATTAAAATAATTTAAGTCAGAGTAAATTAAGTTAAAATAATATTTAATTAAATTCAAAATGTTAGTAAATTATCCAGTTTTTTCTTTTGTGTAAAAATAGTAGTCATCTTGTTTTTTACTATAAAAAGATTCATTCTTATGTAAAGTTTTAAGATTGTCATTTATGCAAAATATATTTTTTTATATTAAATAAAAATGTTTTATATCAATTGTGCAAAGCAATGTTCCACGTGGAACATTGCTTTGCAGTTTATTAACAATAACTAATAACTTAAATACAAAACTAAATAGAAATTTCTGTAATTTTTAATATTAGAAATGATATTTTATCTATAATTTACATATTGTTTTTATAAATAATATTAGTTATCTATATGTTCAAATAGTAAAAAAATAAATATATTGAAATTTTAATGTTAATAATAATGACGATTAGTTACTCATTATGTAATAATTATGTTCCACGTGAAACATTTTAGTTTGCTTTTTTCGTATAAATTATTTCCCGGGAAATAATTTTGAACCTCTTAGGGTACATTCACCTAGACTTGTCTAGAGAAAATTGTGTGATATAATAAGACTGATACATTATGTGACTTATGTATATATTCACTCATAACAACACTGCCTTCTTACAGTCTTATTATATCACTATGATTGCCCGGCAAAGTATCGTAGAGTAAATTTTGATGATAGTGTAGATAAAATATTGATTCAAACATGTGGAGAAATAGCCAAGCGGTACGAAATAAATATTATAGAACTAGGTACAGACGGTGATCATGTCCATTTTTTGATATAGTCAGTTCCAATTTAGCTCCAACACGAATTATAAAAATAATTAAGAGCATAACAGCAAAAGAAATATATAGATTATATCCTCAAATTAAGAAAAAACTGCGGGGAGGTAACATTTGAAGTGCTGGCTGTTTCGTTAGTACCGTTGGAAGAAATGGTAATGAGAGTCAAATCAAAAATTATGTAAGAAATCAAGGAAAGAATACACAAAAATATATAGAGGACAATTGAAATTCTTTGATTAGAGCATACTAAGATACCTCGTGTGCTTGCACTGAGGCAGTTTATTATGAAAACTAATGTGAATAAATCTAAAATACAAGGAGATGTTCCACGTGAAACATTATTGAATAATTTGTTTTTACTCATACGAGTATATTAGATGTTTCTATATAGATATCAGAAATTAATGCTGAATTTTTTTATAATATAAATAACTTTTTAGTTAGTTATCATAAATAAATGTATCTTTTGTTGATAATAATAGGTGATGAAAAAACAATTCAAGAATTCGTAATTATTTCTCGGGAAATAATTATGTTGTTATTTGTTATAGAAGTGGAATATTATGATAGAAGAAAAAGCAATGTTCCACGTGGAACATTGCTTGAATAATTTGTTTTTGCAAATAAATGTTGTCTATTAAAAGAATATATAGTATAATAATGATGTGCAATAGGTAATTACAGAACCAGGTCAGAATGGAAACATGGCAGCCTTAATGTTTATTATCTATGTGCACTTTTTTGTTTGAAAATAAGTGGAGGATTGTATATATATGAAACATGAATATTATATGAAGCTAGCGTTAAGGGAAGCTCAAAAGGCGTTTGAAATTGGAGAAATACCCATTGGTGCTGTAATTGTTTATAATGATGAAGTTATTGCTAAGGCTTTTAATTTGAAAGAAAGTGCAGGAAATGTTTTAGCTCATGCTGAATTGCTTGCAATAGAAAAAGCTTCCAAAAAACTTGGTAATTGGCGATTGAATAATTGTAAAATATATGTAACTTTAGAACCTTGCACAATGTGTGCTAGTGCTATACACCAAGCTCGAATTAATGAAATTTATTATGGTGTTTCTATTGCAGATTCCTTTAATCGAGATATTACAGAAAAGATTATTACTAATATAGATACAAATCCTTGTGGAAAAATATATGGTGGTTTTTTGGAAAAAGAATGTCAAGAATTGCTTTCTACTTTTTTTAAGAAAAGCAGAAATAGAACAAATGTTTGATAATGTTCAGTTTGCTTATTTTTAGCTTCGTGCTATAATAATGAAAGAGAAATGGAGGCGTAAAAATATATGTATAAAGCACTTTATAGAAAATATAGACCCAAAAATTTTGAAGAAGTTGTTAGTCAAACTTCTATTGTAAAAACGCTTCAAAATTCTGTTAAAAATCATCATATTACTCATGCGTATCTTTTTTCTGGTCCTAGAGGCACTGGAAAAACAACTGTAGCAAAAATTTTTGCTAGATTAGTTAATTGTTCTGAAGAAAATGGCATAATTTGTGAAAAATGTCCCAATTGTTTATACTCATCAGAAAAAGATTGTATGGATATTATTGAAATTGATGCTGCTTCTAATAATGGAGTGGATGAAATACGTGAATTGAGAAATAAAGTTACTATTTTGCCAACTCAATTGAAATATAAAGTATATATTATTGATGAAGTTCACATGTTATCGATAGGTGCATTTAATGCTTTACTAAAAACTCTTGAAGAACCTCCTAGTCATGTTATTTTTATTTTAGCTACAACTGATCCGCAGAAAATACCATCTACAATTATTTCTCGATGTCAATGTTATTATTTTAAAAAAATAACGGTAAAAGAAATTGTGCAACAATTATTAAAGATTACTAAAATGGAAAAAATTAACATTACAGAAGAAACTCTAGAGGCGATAGCTTTAGCAGCAGATGGAGGCTTACGTGATGCTATAGGTTTGTTGGATAAAACCATCTCTTTTAAAGAAGATAATATTATACTAGATGATTTTTTGGAAATAAATGGAAATTTATCACAAGAAGACTTAAATAATTTAGAAACCAATATATTTTCTTATGATTCTAAAATTATGATTGAATGTATTGAACAATATTATAATGATGGAAAAGATTTAATTCAAATATTAAAACAATTGATGCTAGACTTGAAAAACAAATTAGTTAATTTTTATTTACAAAATGTAGATTTGCCGTTTGACGAACAAATTATGATTGATTTTGTAAATTTACTAAATGATAGATTAAATGAAGTTAAACGAGCTGATGATGTGAAAATGTATATAGAAATATTATTTTTACATTTTATTAATCAGAAAGAAAATGGCAAAATTTTAACAAAAGAAAGTTCTAATTCCGATCAAATTATTTCCCGGGAAATATTTTCACGAAAAAACGAACAATCAAAAATGACGAAAAATATAATAGAAACGATGGAAGAGAATAATTTTGATGAAACTTTATCTTCAAATTCGATGGATTCTAATACTATGAATAACGATTTTATGGAATTAATGGAAATTCGTTCTAAAAATTGCATGATTGAAGCTAAAAAAAGCGAATTGGAAAAAGAAATAGTAAATTGGAAACTTTTGGAAAATTTTACCTTTGATCAAAATGAAGGATATTTAGCATGTGATTTATTAGATGCAGTTCCTAGAGCTTCAAGCAATGATTTGTTAGTAATTAGTTATGAGTATGAAGCTATGATTGAAAAAATTAGCTCTCATTGGAAAAAAATGGTAAAATTCTATCAACAAAAAACAAATTCTCAAAAACAGTTGGCATTTATTAGTGATGAAAAATGGAATTTTTTGAAAAAACAATATATTGCATTGTTAAAAAGTGGTAAAAATTTTATTTATCAGAAAGAACCTGATATAATAGAAATGACAGATTCATCAATTTTGCAAAATTTAAACAATAATAGTAAATCTTCGACAGAAGAGGCGATTGCATTATTTGGAGATGTTGTAGAAATTCAATAGAAAGGAAGAAAAAAATATGAATATTCAAGCAATGATGAAACAAGCACAAAAGTTACAAAATGATATGATGAAAGTAAAAAATGATATTGATAGTTCTGAATTTGAGGCAACAAATGGTTTTGTAATGGTTAAGATTAATGGAAAGAAAGAGGTTATATCTTTAACAATAAAACCTGATGCTGATTTTTCTGTTGACGATATGGAAATGCTACAAGATATGATTATGATAGCTATAAATAGTGCAACAAAGAAAGTTGATAAAGAAATGGAATCAAAAATGGGGCAATTTGGTTCAATACCTGGTTTATTTTAAAAATAGAGGACTATGATTATGTATCCAGAAAGTTTAAAAAATCTAATTGAAAGTTTTAAATTGTTTCCTGGAATAGGTGAAAAAACAGCTGAACGAATGGCATTTGCTTTTTTAAATTTTGATGATGATCAAATTGCTTTTTTTGGGCAAAGTTTTGATGAAGCTCACAAACGATTGCATTTGTGTCCACAGTGTCATTCTTTAACTGATCAAGATGTTTGTAGTCTTTGTACTGCAATAAATCGCGATCACACTACTTTATGCGTTGTTGAAGATCCGAGAATTGTTTTTCTTTTTGAAAAGATGGGGACTTACAAGGGAATGTATCATGTTATTAATGGACTTATTTCTCCTTTAGATGATGTTAATCCTGAAGACATTGGTTTGGAAGATCTATTAGACAGAATCAAAAAAGAAAAATTTTCTGAAGTTATTTTAGCATTTAAACAAAATGTTGAAGGTCAAATAACAGCTCTTTACATTAAAAAAGTTTTGGAAGGAATGAATTTGACGATTAGTCGCTTGGCAAGTGGTGTCCCAATTGGCGCTGATATGGAATATATTGATAGTTTAACTTTAGAAAGAGCTTTGGCTGATAGAAAAAGTTTATCATAATCATATTGGTTGTTCATATTCTTTATTAGGTGAGAATATGAAAAAAATTATTGTAATAGTAAAAAGAATTATATTAAGTTTTTTAATTCTTTATGGTTATAATTTAATTGCTGTAAAATTTAATTTAATTATTCCTATTAATATTATCACAACTTTGGCGGTTGGTTTGTTTGGATTTCCGATGTTATTTGTTTTGGTTTTATTGAGGGTATTAATGTTTTAGAAATGGCGTGATGAATAATGTGTGAAGAATTACAGGTAAAACAACCTAATTTTTATAAACAAACCCTTTTTTCTATGAAAAATGGGAAGTTTTTTCATGCATATTTAATAGAAAAAAATGATAATATAGAATCAATTGTTGAGAACTATTTGAATATTTTTATAGAACAGATATTAGTATCAACTAATAATGATTTATCTGTTGATAAAATTCATCATTTGTTAGAACAAAACAATTATCCTGATTTGTTAAAAATTAGTCCTATTAATAATGTTATTAAAAAAGAACAGATTATTCAAGTGATGGATGCATTTAAAAATAAATCTCAATATAATGGACATCAAATTTATGTTATTTATGATGCAGAGAAATTAAATTTAGTGGCTGCTAATACACTTTTGAAGTTTCTTGAGGAACCAGAAGAAAATATTATTGCTATTTTAGTTACCAATAATCGATACCAACTAATCAATACAATTTTATCAAGATGTCAGGTTTTAAGTTTGAAACATGAAAATGTTACCTTTGATTTATCAAATTATAATGAATTTGAAGTATCTTTTTTTAATCAAATTTTAAATGCTCCAGAGTTGTTAATGCTTTTTTTTGATACTTACTATGAAAATTTGTTTAAAACTCGTGAATTATCTTTAGAAACATTAAATCATGCTAAGCAGTTTTTTAAAATGAAATTTGAGAATAATTATTCGATTTCAACTTTAGAAATTGTTGAAAAAATAGAAACTTTTATTGTAAAATTAAAATATAATGTTAATTTGAAATTATGGTTAGATGGATTACTGTTATCTTTTTTGGAGGAAGAAAATGAAAATAGTTGAAATTGTATGTAAGTCTGGACTTATCAATGATGAAGTATTGTATGCGTCAGTTGATGAAAATAGAAAAATGCTCTTAGAGGAACAAATAGAAATCTTGATAAAAACATCAATGGGAATTAGATGTGGAATTATTTCTTCTGTTTTTGATGCTAATGAATCACAAATTCCAGTTCTTTCTGCAACTATTATTAGAAATTTAAGTGAAAAAGATATTAATCAAATCCAAAACAATGAAAAAGAAAGTAAAGAAGCATTATTATTTGCTCAACAGCAAGCTGATAAGTTACAATTGACAATGCGTTTTGTTTCTTCATTTTATGTTTTTGATCGTAAACAATTATATCTAACTTATGTTTCTGATAACCGAATTGATTTTCGTGAGCTTGCTAAGGTGTTGGCCCAAAAGTATAAAACTCGTATAGAATTGCGTCAAATTGGTGTTCGAGATAAAGCTAAACAAATTGGTGGCTTAGGACCATGCGGTTTATTTTTGTGTTGCAATACCTTTTTGACTGATTTTGTTAGTGTTTCAATAAATATGGCTAAGAATCAAAATTTAGCTTTAAGTCCTTCTAAAATAAATGGTTTATGTGGTCGCTTGTTGTGTTGTTTAAATTATGAAGATGATCTTTATACAGAGTTAAGAAAAAAACTTCCTTCTATTGGTACTGATGTTGAGTTTGAACATAAACATGGTAAAGTAATTGATGTAAATTTTTTAAAGCGAACATATCAGGTGGAATTAGAAAATAAAGAAATTGTGACTGTTGAGGTATAATATTATGGAGCAAATGGAAAAACTTTATCATCGTGGTAAAAATTTTTGCTTTTTTTATGATACTGATTCTTTTAAAATCACAACAGATAGTGTTTTATTGACAAATTTTATTCACATTAGTTCTAAGGATAAATTATTGGTAGATTTTGGTACTGGTTTAGGAACTATTCCTCTTTTGCTATCTTCTAATTCTTCTATTTCAATGATTGGTATAGAAATGAATAAACAATTTGTTCAACTGGCATCAAAAACAGTGACCTTTAATAATTTAGAAGCTCAAATTAAGATTATTGAAATGAAAATTCAAAATTCAGTTTCTTTTTTAGGTTATCATTCTGTTGATGTGGTAGTAAGTAATCCACCTTATTTTAAAGTGCGTTCTGGTTCTATGCTTAATCATTCCATTAATAAAATGGGTGCTCGTCATGAAGTGAATATTACTTTCTCTGAACTGGCTCAAGAAACTAGTAAGGTTTTAAAAAATCATGGTCGTTTTTTTCTTATTCATCGTGTTGAGAGATTGTCAGAAATATTACGTATTTTGCAAAATTATCATTTAATACCAAAAAGATTGCAGTTTGTGTATAATACGTTATCTAGTGATGCTGAACTTTTCTTATTAGAAGCTGTTAAGGATGCAAAAGAAGGATTAAAAATAGAAGCACCAATTATTTTAAAGGAGGAAATATAGTGGAAAATAAAGCAATTTTGTATTTAATACCAACACCTATTGGTAATTTATCTGATATTACCGAAAGATCGTTAGAAACATTAAGAAAAGTAGATTTAATATTATGTGAAGATACTAGAGAAACTTCTAAGTTACTTCAGTTTTATGGTATTCAAAACAAATTAGTCAGTTGCCATGAATATAACGAAGAAAAAGTGAAAACGAAAGTACTTGAATATTTGAATTCTGGATTAAATGTAGGTTTAGTTACTGATCAAGGCACTCCATTAATTAGTGATCCTGGATATAAAATTGTTGATTATATTGTTGAGCATCATTTTTCTGTTGTTAGTTTACCTGGTGCTACTGCTTTTGTTCCGGCTTTAACAATATCTGGTTTGCCACCACAACCATTTCTTTTTTATGGTTTTTTAAGTTCTAAAGAAATTCAACAAAAAAAAGAATTACAGTCTCTTCAATATTTTCCATATACTATGATTTTTTATGAAGCTCCCCATAGAATTATGAAAACTTTACTTTGTATGCAACAAGTACTTGGTGATAGAAGAATTTGCATTGTACGTGAAATTTCAAAAAAGTTTGAAACTGCTTATTATGGAACTTTTTCTACTGTGATGGAAGAATTAACTTTAAAAGGAGAGTTTGTTATTGTGGTAGATGGTGTTCATAAAAAGCAAAATTTTGATAATTTATCTATTGTAGAACACGTTGAATTGTATAAAAATGATGGTATTACAACTAATGAGGCAATAAAAATGGTTGCAAAAGAACGAAATTTGTCAAAGGCGGTAGTTTATCAAGAATATCATCAATTAAAAGATACTGATAAATAATTTACTATGTAAGATAATAATAAAGAGGTGATTTTTGTGAAATTAATTGTAGGACTTGGAAATCCAGGGAAAGAATATGTTAATACTAGACATAATATTGGTTTTTATTTTTTAGATCATTATGATCCGATACTACAATCAAATTGGAAAAGAAAATGTAATGCTTTATATACAGAAATTATGTTAAATAATGAAAAAATATACTTTTTAAAGCCAGAAACTTATATGAATAATTCTGGAGAAGCTGTGGCTGCTTTTATGAGATTTTATAAAATTGATATTAACGATTTGCTTGTGATTAGTGATGATATGGATTTACCTTTAGGAACCTATCGGTTACGTTCATATGGTAGTTGTGGTGGTCATAATGGTTTACGTAGTATTGAAAATCATTTACATACAAACTGTTATAAAAGACTAAGAATTGGTATTGGACAACATTTGGAGCATGAAGTGGTTGATTATGTATTAGGCCAATTTTCTGTGGTAGAAAGAAAAACATTAATTGAAATGATACCAACTATTAATCGTATTTTAACTGATTTTCAACAGATTAATTTTGATAATTTGATGTCTAAGTACAATCATCGAGGATAGGTGGTATTTATGATTAATTCTTTATTTTCTAAATCTACAATAGTTTATAAAAATGCAGCTTTTACTGATATGCCAGAAGAGCTTTTTTCGCTTTATGTTACTAAAATGATACAAAGTGATCATAATGTTTTAATTGTTACTTCTAGTTTAGTAGAAGCAAATCGCTTATTTTCTAGTATATCTAATTATACAGAACGTGTTTTACTTTTTCCAATGGATGATTTTTTAACTAGTGAAGCAATTGCTATTAGTCCTGATTTAATGATATCAAGATTAGAAACTTTACAAAGTGTAGATGTTCAAAAAGAAAGTCACGTTATTATTACTAATTTAATGGGATATTTACGTTTTTTACCAGAACCTTCTTTATATTCTTCTTTTAAACTATCTCTTGAGGTGAATTTAGAAATTTCTTTATCTAAATTATTGCATCAACTATCTAAATTAGGATATACAAAACAAACCTTAGTTACAAAAACTGGTGAATTTGGAGAAAGAGGATTTGTTATTGATATTTTTCCTTTAGGAGAAGACCACCCAATTAGAATTGAATTTTTTGGTGATACAATAGAATCTATTCGTTATTTTGATGAAAAAACACAACGATCTATTGCAGCGATTGATCATATTATGATTTATCCTGTTACAGAGATGTTATCAGAAAATCATATTTTTGAAGATAATCAACAAATAAAATATCTTCCTGATTATACAAAGGTTGTAAATATCGCTTCGTATTTTTTAAATGCTACTGTCATTTATAAAGATTTACATCAAATTAAAACCGCTTATCAACAATTAGAAACAGAAATGTTTGAGTATCAACAAGAAAAAGATGTTAATTTTAATGGTAAATATATGTTTGATTTTTCAAATGTGTATTCACAAGATGCTATAGAGTATTTAACTGTTGATAGTATACCTGTTGACAATACAAAAAAAATATACAGTTTTCAGGCGAAAGAGTTGCCAACTTTTCAGGAAAATCAAGAAGCAATTGAAAATTTTATTCGAAAAAAGTTACAAGAACACAAAACAGTAATTGTTTGTCTTAATGATTATCAAATACAAACCTTACAAAAAAATATCCATTTGCCGTTTGTTACATCTAGTATTGATCAAATAACTATTGGTAAATTGAATTATGTTTCTTATAAAATGTCTCGTGGTTTTGAATATCTTGATTATGTGTTTTTAACTTCTTATGAACTTTTCTTGTCAACTATTCCTTCTAAAAAATATAAAACTAAGTTTAAGTATACCTCTAAGATTACCGATATTAATAAATTAGAAGTTGGTGATTATGTTGTACATCAAGTTAATGGTATTGGAATTTATGATGGTTTAACGACTTTAAAACAAGGCGATGTAGAAAAAGACTACTTAGTTGTATTATATCAAGATAATGATAAACTATATATTCCAGTAGAGAAAATTGATTTACTATCTAAGTATACTGGTAAAGAAGGAGTAGCACCTAAGATTTATAAACTAGGTGGAACACAATGGGAAAAAGTAAAAAATAGAGTAAAATCAAAAGTTCAAGATATGGCTTCTGAATTATTAAAACTACAAGCGGAAAGAGAAAGTAGAAAAGGATTTGCTTTTTCAAAAGATACTGCTTTGCAGAAGGATTTTGAACAGGCATTTTTATATACTCCTACAAAAGATCAACTACTTGCTACGCAACAAATAAAGAAAGATATGGAATTAGAACATCCAATGGATCGCTTATTAGTTGGGGATGTTGGATATGGAAAAACAGAAGTTGCATTTCGTGCTGCTTTTAAAGCTATCATGGATAATAAGCAAGTGTTATTGTTATGTCCTACTACAATTTTATCTAAACAACATTATGATAATGCACTTGAGCGTTTTAAAGATTTCCCTGTTACCATAAAGCTCTTAAATCGTTTTACTTCTTTAAAAGAGACCAATCAAATTCTTGAAGGCTTAAGATTAGGTACTGTTGATTTTGTTATTGGTACTCATCGTTTATTAAGTGCTGATATTCAACCTAAAGATTTAGGTCTGTTAATTATTGATGAAGAGCAAAGATTTGGTGTCAAACATAAAGAAAAATTAAAACAATATAAAGCAAATATAGATGTATTAACATTAACAGCAACACCAATTCCTAGAACGTTACAATTATCTATTGTTGGTCTTAGAAGTTTATCTTTGATTGAAACACCACCTGTTGATAGATATCCTATTCAAACTTATGTTATACCAGAAAATAAGAGTTTAATACGTGAAGCGATTATAAAGGAAATATCAAGAAATGGACAAGTTTTCCTCTTATACAATAATGTAAGTTTGATTGAACAAAAAGTTACTGAATTAGGACAACTGATTCCTGAAGCTCGTATTATTTATGCCCATGGTCAGATGAGTAAGGAACAAATTGAAGATAGAATGTTGCAATTTGTCAATCATCAAGCTGATATTTTGATTTGTACGACAATTATCGAAACGGGTATTGATATTCCCAATGTTAATACATTGATTATTTTGAATGCTGATCGTTTTGGATTAAGCCAGCTTTACCAAATTCGAGGACGTGTTGGTAGAAGTAATAAAATTGCTTATTGTTACTTGATGTATCAACCAAATAAGATATTAACAGAAACAGCTGAAAAACGATTGAAAGTTATTAAAGAATTTACAGAATTAGGTAGTGGCTTTTCCATTGCTACTCGTGATTTATCGATTCGTGGTGCAGGTGATATATTAGGTAGTGAACAAGCAGGTTTTATTGATAGTGTTGGTATTGATTTATACTTGAAATTATTAAATGAAGAAGTTATGAGATTAAAAGGAACACCTATTGATATTGAGCCTGAGGCAAATAATAAGCATTCTCTTTTACAAATTTCTACACATATTAGTGATCAATATGTATCTGATGTTGATTTAAAAATAGAAATTCATCGTTTAATTAATGAAATTGATAGTAAAGAATCTTTAGAAAAAACAAGACAAATATTAGAAGATCGTTTTGGTAAATTAAATGAAACTATTATAATTTATATGTATGAAGAATGGTTTGAGAAAATGGTTTCTAAAATTCCTGTTACTAGTGTAAAACAAACGCGTAATAGTATAGAGCTTTATTTTGATAGTAGTGTTGTTTCTAGAATTGATACTGAACAGTTATTTGTTGATGCTTTTCATATTAGCACAATGTTTCGTTTTAAAAGTAGTGGTGAAAATTTAACTATCATTTTAGATACTATAAAGTTAGAAAAACATCCAATCTTTTATTTAACAGCATTACTTTCTACTTTGGTTTCTTGATAGTTTACTTGACGAAACTTGCATAGCCTGTTATTCTTATAATGTGAGGATTGGATATGGAATTAAATGTTATTGAACAACACCAACAATTATATATTAATGCTTTTCGAGAATTGATTGATAATAATACAATGGCTTTAATTAATGATGATATTATGCCCCTTTTGATGGAACCACCGTTGGAAACAATGGATATGGTTAAACAACGTTTCTTTTCTATTGCTAAAAATTATAATTGTGTGTTAAATACGGAGCAATTAAATAAATATTTGCATCTATATCGGCAATTTTTACAAACCAATATAAATACCTTAAAAAAACAAAGAAATGAAACCCTTATTCATGCTGTTAAAAGTTTTGATTACACGAAGCCAACGCAAATTGTAAGAGATTTAAAAAAAGAATTGTTAAAGCTTGATAAGCAAATGAAAAAAAAGATGAAAGAATGGTTAGTTTCTGCTAATCAAGAATATTTATTAGATCATTTAGATCAATTAATAACAGATGATACTGTAATTTCTTCTTTCTCAAAAGATATTACTAAATATTTGCAGACAACTTACTTAAAGCAATTTTTGGAAACCTTTGATATAAAAGTATTAATTAAAGATACAACTTTATTAAATTCTTTAAAAGAACAGGTAGAACGTTTTATATTTACAACAAAAAACTCTCATTTATTTGATTCATGAGAGTCTTTTTTTGTTTGGAAATAATTACCAAAGAAAAACTTTCTTTAGAAGTTTATAATAACAGTAGATAGTATTTTTAAATAGTATAAAATGGGTGAAATCAGAGAGAATATTATTATGGGAGGAAAGGAGCATTTATGAAGGCAACAGGTGTAGTAAGAAGAATTGATGATTTAGGAAGAATTGTTATTCCAAAAGAAATCAGAAAAAATCTCAAAATAAGAGATGGAGAATCATTAGAAATTTTTGTTGATGATGAAGAAATTACACTAAAAAAGTATTCTTCTTCTGTGGATTTGAGTTCTATTTCTCAAGCTTTATTGGATGCTGTTTATACATCGTTTCGTCGAAGTGTATTTGTGACGGATCGAGATAAATTTATTGCTGGAAGTGGTGATTTGAAGAAAGAATTTTTAGGCAAAGAATTATCTTCAAGTATGGAAGAATTCCTTTTAACTCATGAAAAAATTATCAAAAAAGGCATAAATCTAGATCATATAATTGCTATCTCTGATATTAAAAATGAAAAATATAATTATATTTTACAACCTATTTTAGCTGATGGAGAAACGATAGGTTTAGTTTTAATGATTGAAAATTGTAATATAGATTTTACTCATGACGAGGAACGTTTAACATTAATAATTGCACAATTTTTAGGAAAATATCTTGAACAGTGAAATCGATTGTGATAGACTACTGGTATAAATGGCAGAGATGAAGAGTCTTATAGAATCTTATCAAGAATAGAGAGCTCTGATGGTGGAAATGAGTCTAGTATAGTTTATAAGATATGGCTTCTGAGCTTTTATATCGATAGGTAGGTATAAACGTGACTTAAGCGTTAATTAGAAGGAGAACATTTATTGTAAAAGAAAGGTGGTACCACGATTATATCGTCCTTTTATGCAATAAATTTTTTGTTATGGAGGGAATTTAGATGAAAGAAAAATACTATATTACTACCGCTATTGCTTATACTTCTGGTAAACCTCATATTGGAAATACTTATGAAGTTGTTTTAGCTGATGCTATTGCTAGATATAAACGACAAATGGGTTTTGATGTTTATTTTCAAACAGGAACAGATGAACATGGTCAAAAAATAGAAGAAAAAGCAACAGCGGCTGGTATTAAACCACAACAATTTGTTGATGAAGTTGCAGCAGAAATTAAAAATATTTGGGATTTAATGAATACTAGCTATGATCGATTTATTCGAACAACAGATCCTCATCATGAAGAAGTTGTTCAGAAAATATTTAAAAAATTATATGATCAAGGAGATATTTATAAAGGAAAATACGAAGGATTATATTGTACGCCATGTGAGTCATTTTTTACAGAGAGTCAGCTAGTAGATGGACGTTGTCCTGATTGTGGTAGAGAAGTAAAAAAAGCAGAAGAAGAAGCTTATTTCTTTAGAATGAGTAAATATCAAAAACAATTAGAAGATTATATTGAAACGCATCCACATTTTATTGAACCGGCTGCTAGAAAAAATGAAATGATTAACAACTTTTTAAAACCAGGATTACAAGATTTGTGTGTTTCTAGAACCAGCTTTAAGTGGGGAGTACCAGTTGATTTTGATCCATTACATGTTATTTATGTTTGGATTGATGCTTTAACGAATTATATTACTTTTATAGGATATGATCCCGATGGTTCAACAGAGCAATTTCATAAGTTATGGCCAGCAAATTTACATTTAATAGGAAAAGATATTTTAAGATTTCATACGATTTATTGGCCTATTATTTTAATGGCATTAGATTTACCATTGCCAGAACAAGTTTTTGGACATCCTTGGTTATTAATGGGAAATGATAAAATGAGCAAATCTAAGGGTAATGTTATTTATGCTGATGATTTGGTTGAAAAATTTGGTGTTGATGCTGTTCGTTATTACTTATTACATGAAATTCCTTATTCTAGTGATGGTAATATTACTTATGAATTGTTAATTGAACGTATTAATGGTGATTTGGCAAATGTTCTTGGAAATTTAGTACAAAGAACAATTTCTATGGCTAATAAATATTTTGATAGAAAAGTCTCTAACAAAAAAGTCTACGAAGAAATTGATAAACCATTTATTCAGGCTATGAATGATTTAACAGCTCAAGTAGAGTCAAAAATGAAAAATTTAGAAATAGCTGATAGTATTAGTTTGATTTTTGATGTTTTGCGTAGTAGTAATAAATATATTGATGAAACAACGCCTTGGGTTCTAAGTAAAGATTTAAGCAAACAAGATAGATTAGAAACGGTTATTTATTGTTTGTTAGAAGCCATTCGAATTTGTGCTTTAAAATTGGCTCCATTTTTACCAGATACTAGCGAGGAAATTCTTCGTCAGTTAAATTTACATGATAGTACTGAACAATTCTGTGATGATCATATTTATCAATTAAATGAACCAAAAGTGTTGTTTGCACGAATTGACAAAGATAAATTTATGGAAGAGATTCATTGTCAATCTTAGTGTCAAATTTATTCAATGGGAATAAAAAGTTCCTCTTTTCTTTTTATTTTATGATATATTGTGAACAGGGGGTTAATGCAGTGGTAAGTAGTAAGTGAGGGAGGAAGAAAAATAATGCCAAAATTCATGGTAAAAATAGGAATAGGGAGAATTGTATTTTTTCTTTTCTATTTATGTATTGGCTATTCTGCAATAATGGGGCATAATTGGATAGACATACTTTATTTCATTGCATTAACAATATTTTTTATTCGGGCTTTTTTCTATTACAGAAGAAAAAGAAAAACAATACAGCTTAATTCTTAAGTTGTTGTTTTTTTGTACTTTATTAAATTTGGAGGTTAACATATGTATATTGATACACATTGTCATATTGAAGATAAAAATGATTTGGAAGTTCAAACGATGTTAAAGGAAGCAAGATCAGCAAAGGTTAGTCCAATTATTTTATCTAGTTCTACAACACTAGATTTAGATAGAACACTTGAAATTGCAAAAAAATATTCTTATGTCTATGCAAGCATTGGTTATCATCCGGAGGTGGCTTCTACTGTTACTTTAGATGATATTAAATATTTAGAAAGTCATTTGACTGACGAAAAGGTGGTGGCAATTGGTGAAATTGGACTTGATTATCACTATACTAAAGAGAATAAAACACAACAAGAAACACTATTTCGGCAACAATTATCTTTAGCTCAACAATATCATTTACCGGTTGTTATTCATTCTAGAGAAGCAACGGAAGATACGATTAGAATTTTAAAAGATTATCAAGTAACAGGAAGTATTCATTGCTTTAGTGGTAGTTTAGAAACAGCTAAGCAATATCTTAAACTTGGATATTATTTAGGAATTGGTGGTGTTTTAACGTTTCATAATTCTAAGTTACCAAGTGTTGTTCAAGAAATACCACTTGATAAAATTTTATTAGAAACAGATAGTCCTTATTTAGCACCAGTACCTTTTAGAGGCAAACCAAATGCTAGTAAAAATATTCCTGTTATTGCAGCTAAATTAGCAGATATTAAATATTTACCCATCGAAACAGTAGAAACTATTACAACGGAAAATGCTGAAAAATTATTTCGTTTTTAAATTGAGTTTTATTAGACATTTATCTGTCAATTTAAAAAACTAACAATAAAATTTATCAAAAAAATAAATTAATATCTTGAAATGAATTGTTAAATGTGATACCTTTATATCATAAGGAGGTTAGACAAGAGTATGGAGAAAGATTCTTCTAAGAAGATTCTATTATCAGTACTAGGAGTTGCAATTTTAGTAGTTGCCGTAGTAGGAATTTCATTTGCAGCATTTAGTTATACTAGAACAGGTGAAACAGTTAATAAGATCGAAACTGGTCAAATTAGTATGACTTATACTGAAACAGAAAATGGAATTGATATTACTAATGCACTACCAATGACTGATGAAACTGGTAAAGCATTGAAAGCTGAAAAACAATATTTTGATTTTACAGTAGCTTCAACGATTAGTGGTACTACTACAATTAACTATGCTATTACTGCGACAAAAGAAGCTGATAGTACTTTACCAGATACTGGTGTTAAAGTATATTTAACTTCTGGATCTGATACAGTTGAAGAGTTAGCACCAACTAAAGTTTCTGCTTTAACGAAAACTGTTGCTGGTAATACAGCTGGAGCACCTGCTAGTGAATATACTTTAAAAACAGGTACTTTAAATGGAACTAGTACAACTACTTATCGTTTAAGAATGTGGGTAGCTAATGATTATGCTGAAAATACTACAACTGGTACTGAAAACAGCAATGCTATCACAAAACAAACTTATAAGTTAAGAGTTAATGTTTACGGTAAAGCTAATGCTCAATAGTAGATAATAGAATAAAAAGTGTCTAATCTCTGACACTTTTTTCTTTTTTTTGAAAAATCCATTGCCTAAAGGGATTATTTTATGATATTCTCATCATAAGGAGGATTGAAAAGATATGGATAGTAAGAAGAATACAAGCCAGATACTTTTATCAGTATTAGGAGTATTTGTTTTAGTAGTTGCTGTAGTAGGTGTGTCATTCGCTGCTTTTAGTTATACTAGAACAGGTGAAAAAGTGAATACATTAACTACTGGTGCTATTACTATGAGTTATACTGATGTAACGAATGGTATTAATATTACTGATGCATTACCAATGAGTGATACAAATGGTAAAGCATTATCTGCAACTAATCAATATTTTGATTTTACAGTAGCTGCAACAATCAGTGGTACTGCAACAATTAACTATGCTATTACTGCAACAAAAGATACTAGTACATTACCAGATACTGCTGTTAAAGTATATTTAACTTCAGGTTCTGATAAATCAGTAGAGTTAGCACCAACTAAAGTTTCAGCTTTAACAAAAATTGCTGCTAGTGATGTATCTGGAGCTCCAAGTGGTCAATATCTATTGAAACGTGGTTCATTAACTGCTACTACAACTACTACTTATCGTTTAAGAATGTGGGTAGCTGATGATTATGCTGGTGATTCTAGTACTGGTATTGCATCTTTAACTTATAAATTAAGAGTTAATGTTTACGGTAAAGCTAACGCTCAATAGTAAATAGTGAAGAAAAGTGTCTAGTTTGATACTTTTTTTCTTTTCTGTAAGAAAAAATCTTGCCACTAAAAAAATTGTGTGTTATATTTATATCATAAGGAGGTTAGACAAAGCATGAAAGAGAATTCTTCAAAGCAAATTCTATTATCAGTGCTAGGAGTTGCTATCTTAGTAGTTGCTGTAGTAGGTGTATCATTCGCTGCTTTTAGTTATACTAGAACAGGTGAAAAAGTTAATACTATCCAAACTGGTACAATTACAATGAGTTATACCGATGTAACAAATGGTATTAACATTACTGATGCACTACCAATGAGTGATGCTACAGGTAAAGCATTATCTGCTGAAAATCAATACTTTGATTTTAAAGTTTCTGCAACAATCAGTGGTACTGCAACAATTAACTATGCTATTACTGCAACAAAAGAAGATGATAGTACTTTACCAGATACTGGTGTTAAAGTATATTTAACTTCTGGAGCTAGTAATGATGCTGTTGATGGAACTGTTGCTTTAGCACCATCTAAAGTTTCTGCTTTAACAAAAACTGTTGATGGTAATACAGCTGGAGCTCCAAAAGATCAATATCAATTAGCAACTGGTTCTATTACAACTTCTACTGACACATTCTACCGTTTAAGAATGTGGGTAGCTGATGATTATGCTGAAGCAAGTGGTTCTGTAACTCAAAAAACTTACAAGTTAAGAGTTAATGTCTATGGACAAGCTGCTGCTCAATAGTCATTGAAAAAAGAAATTGAAAGTGTCTAATCTCTGACACTTTTTTCTTTACCATGAAATCAACTTATGTTACAATTATTATGATAAGGAGCTTGTATGATGGAAGAAAAAGAGGAGATTAAAAGACAATCGAGCAGTAAGAGTATTATTACATTACTTGCTTTACTTATTTTAGTGGTAATGGTAATTGGTGTATCCATGGCAACTTTTACTTTTACTAGAGAAAGTGATGAGGTTAATACAATTAGTACTGGCAATATTTCACTTGACTATACAGAAGATACAAATGGTATCACTATTACAAATGCTTTTCCAATGAGTGATGAAGCTGGTAAAAAAATAAGTGATGAGAATCAATATTTTGATTTTACTGTCAAGGCTACGATTCAAGGGGATGCTACGATTATTTATGAAGTAGCTGCTGAAAAAAATGGAACTTGTACATTAGATGATCAAGAAGTGAGATTATATCTTGAGAAGAAGACATCATCTGGAATGAGTAGTGTGATGGTTCCTAAAGTATTTACTCCAGTTGATGCGAAAACAAAAGTTGGAACGCCAAAAGGGGCAATGGTACTTGTAAAAGAATCAGTTCATGAAACGACTGCTACTACTTATCGTTTAAGAATGTGGGTTGGAGAAAATGCTGTTATTACAGATATACCAAAAAGATTTGCTGTTCAAGTCGTTGTCAATGCTAAAGTAGAAGTATAAGGGAAATAAATTTCATTCCCTTTCTTTTTGCATTAAAAACTTTTCTTTGTTTCTAAAATGTGTTATAGTAAATATAGATTAGAATAATAAGTGGGTGATAGTTTGAAAAATGAGGTAGATAATCATCAGAGTGTATGGCAAAAAATAAAGATGGCTTGTCATTATGTTTCTACTGTTTTAATGTATTCCCTTGTTTTGATCATGATTTTAGTTTTCCTTCTTATTGTTATAAACTTTCTTGATCAAAAAAGAAATTTGAGTGCTGGTAAAACTATATCACCATTATTTTCTGCTTATACAATTGTCAGTCCTAGTATGGTTCCTACAATTAATGTTTTGGATATGATTGTAACCATGCGTGTCAATAAACCAGAAGATTTAAAAAAAGGCGATATTATTACTTTTAATTCAACTGATTATCGTTATTCTGGCGTTACTGTTACGCACCGCATTTATAAAATAGAACAAACAAGTGATGGGAAGTATTTATTTACAACTAAAGGAGATGCTAATAATACCAAAGATGCTTCTCGTATTACTTTTGATGATATATATGGTAAAGTCTTGTTAAGGGTACCAAAGGTAGGATATATTCAATATTTTCTTAGTACTGCTTGGGGTTGGATAATTGCAATTGTGGTTCCTGCTGTTTTGATTATTATTTATGATATTGTAAAATTATTTAAAACGGTTAAACAGTCAGCTGTTTCCGATCAAAATAATCAGAAAAAGTCTAAAGTAGGAGGAAAAAAATGAGAAAGAATATCTTTTTGATCATTGGTGGGATTGTTTTATTTTTATTTATTGTTATTACTTCTTTTATGTGGTATCGATTGTTTTACTGGAAGAGCCCAATTGATCAAGCAGTAACAACTTTACAGGTTAGTTTATCTAAAGAAGATGGCAGTATTAATGAAACCAATGTTGTTCCTGTTTCTGATGCTGATGCAAAAAATGTTACACCTTATATTTTTTCTGTTAAGAATACAAGTAGTAAAGCTGGTATATATAAAGTCTTACTAGAAGAAACTGCTTTGCAAGACGATGTAAATCATCAAAGTCAAAATTTGTTATCTAGAAATCAGCTTGCTTATCAATTACTTTTAAATGGTACATTAATCAAAAAAGGAATGTTATCTGATCTAAAAAATAACATTCTAGATGAAAGAAACATTGGTTCTAATGTTACGAATCGTTATGAACTAAAGGTTTATATTAGTGAAAGTGCTGTTGATACAGCTTGGCAAAATAAATTTTATTATTATAAAGTTGTGATGCAGACGGAGGGAAAATAAATGAAGAAAATATTGTTAGAATATGCAAATATGATAGGTTATACCATTACTGGTTTGGTGTTTGGTCTTAGTTTTTTCTTGCTGTTCATTAATTTTTATCATGCTAATGAATTGGCAGAGGTTGTGGATATATCTGCTACAACTGCGATGAATAAAGAAAATGCTGAAACTAAATTAAATAAAATTAAAGAAAATAGTGCAACCTATAGTCAAAATTCTTACCAAGGAAAAGAAAATGTGTTTGATATGAATGGTGTACAAATTAGAATTAATAGTTGTGTTGCTATTTTTGAAAATGAAGATAGTCAAAAGTTTTTGACAAAAGATAAAATTACACTTCAAGATTCTTATCAATTCCATTTATTTTATCAAAATCAAATTTTAAATAATTGTTTGGTAATGCAATTAAATGCATTAGGAACTGAAAATTCTTCTGTTGGTATTTCATCTTTGCAAGCAATTCGTCCATTTATGCGTTTAAATATTGATAATTTATTATCATCACCTTCTTATGTTGGTAATACCATTAAAAATGCGGATGCCTATTACATGAGTAATGATACTAATAAAAGTAGTATTTTTGATTTGACAAGAGATAGTTATTATGCAACGATGACAAATTATCAACAAGCTTTAGATTTATTACTTGAAATATCAGAGTGGTATAAAGGTGTTGTTGTAGGAGGTTAAGATGAAAAAGATAATGAATATTATGTTTTATGTATTGAAGTTTTTATTATTGCTTGGTGCATTTGGATTGACTTTAATGATTATTGTTCAGATGAATACTAGACTTAATAAAAGCTTTACAACAACGATTCAATTGTTTATTCCATTTTTATTCATTTTGATTTTGTTTGTTGCAAATATGGTTTTAAAACAAAAATCGGTTACTCAAAACATTTTTTATAACATAACGTGTTGTTTAGTATTTGCTGTTATTATTTGTGTTTGTTATAGAGCTTTATATGATAAAAACATGGTATTAAATGCTAAATATGGTTATGATATTGATTTTAACTATTTTAATAATTTTCTATCTTATATGAAAATTATGGTTTATGGATTGTGTATTGGAAATGTATTTTTTATGTTTCATTTAAAAGAAACAAAGGAAAAGGCTAAATAAGCTTTTCCTTTTCTTTTTCTATTGTTATAATAATATTGGAATTGAGTGATAAAAAATGAATGAAACATTTACTTTTAAGAAAAAATTTGGTCAAAACTTTTTGAAAAATTCAGCTGTTGTTCAAAAAATAGTGAAAGTTGCTAATATTCAGCCACATTCTTTGATAATAGAAGTTGGTCCTGGAGCTGGTGCGTTAACGAAAGCTTTGGCAGAGTTTGATGCGACTAGTTCTATTTTAGCTTATGAAATTGATGATTCTTTAGAAGATTGTCTGATGGAACTTTGTCATCAACATTCTAATGTGACAGTATTGTTTCAAGATTTTTTGCAAAGCGATTTAAAACAAGATACTCAAAGTTATGCACATGAAGCTTTGTATTTTGTTGGCAATGTCCCTTATTATATAACAACACCAATTTTGTTTCATTTGATTGATTCTAATTTGCCTTTTCAAAAGATTGTGGTGATGGTGCAAAAGGAGGTTGGAGATCGTTTTTGTGCTATACCTGGTAAACGAGAATATAATGCTTTGACAGTATTGTTGCATTACTATTTTACAGTAAAAAAAGAATTTATTGTTGATCGTAATCAGTTCGTTCCACGTCCTAATGTTGATAGTGTTGTTGTATCATTTGAACGAAAAGAGAAAAAACAAGATCTAAAAAATCCAACTTTTTTTAAAAAATTAGTTCATGATAGTTTTCAATATAAAAGAAAGACTCTTCGAAATAATTTAAAAAATTATGATTTAGATAAAATATTAAAAGTTTTAGAGAAATATCATTTTGATTTAAATGTTCGAGCAGAACAACTTGATGTTGTCATTTTTGTAGAAATTGCTAATTTTTTAGTTGATTGAGATTGGCATTTTTTAATTGCTGTTTGCATATTTTGTAGTAGGTGATTGTATGATATTTAAAGTCGGCGATATTGTCACTAGAAAATCTTATCAGAATGACTTACTATTCAAAATTGTTGATATTGATGATGAAGTTGCTTATTTAAAAGGCGTTGATGTTCGGTTGTATGCAGATAGTGATGTGGATGATTTAGTACTTGTTAAAAATCCCAGTGATTCTTCAGATGATCGCAGTGATGTTATGAAATTACAAGATTTGTTTGAACTAAATCGTAGTGAATATTTTTATTTGCCTGGTAAGATTTTACATATTGATGGCGATAAGGATTATTTACAGAGGTGTATAGATTTTTATAAACAGATGCATTTAGAGGCTTATGGGGTTTATTTAAAAGAAGATGATATGGTCCAAGGAATACGTCAATATTTGGAACAGTATCAGCCAGATATTGTGATTATTACAGGTCATGATTCTTTTAAAAGATTAGCGCATGATAAAAATAAATTGGATAATTACCAAAATTCTTGGCAATTTGTGAAAACGGTAAAAGCGGCTAGAACTTTTGAGAAGAGTCAAGATAAATTAATTATTATTGCTGGAGCTTGTCAGTCTAATTATGAAGAGTTGATTAAGGCTGGTGCTAATTTTGCTTCAAGTCCAAAGAGAATTAATATTCATGCACTTGATCCTGCTATTATTGCTTCTATTGTTGCTTTATCTAATAAAAATAAAGAATTAGATTTATTGTCGTTGATTGAAAAGACTCATTATGGTAGTGCTGGAATTGGTGGTATTATCACCAATGGAACGATGTATGTGGGGTATCCTAGATGAATATTAATGTGATTCGAAAGGAAATACAGCAACGACAAGGAGAAATATTACATTTTAAATTTAATGGAAGTAGAAATCAAATAGAAGACTTTAAAGGAAGAATCATTCAAACATATCCTGCTATTTTCTTGGTGCGATTAGAAGATCAAAACTCTAAAGTAAAATCTTTTTCCTATAATGATCTTGTTATGGAAAGCCTGGAAATAATTAATGAAACATCTTGCATTTAATATTTAGATAGTATACAATAATATTATAAAGTGTGAGTGCTTTAAGAGGAGGATAGTTAAATGAAAATTACATCTGTTAGTGTACGCAAAATGGAAAAAGAAGGATCAAGAATGAAGGGAATTGCTTCTGTTTTACTTGATGATAGTTTTGCGGTTCATGATATCAGAATTATTGAAGGAGACAACGGATTATTTATTGCGATGCCAAGTAGAAAGACACAAACTGGTGGATATCGTGATATTGCGCATCCTATCAATCCTGAAGTACGTGCTATGTTCCAGGATAAGATTATTGAAGCTTATAATGAAACAAAAGATGAAGAAGAGGCTTAATGCTTCTTTTTTTTCATATTTTTTCTTTGTTTTGCATAGTTTGTTGTAGGAGGGAAAACGATGGAAACAAAGGAAAGCCTTATTGGTAATTATAATCATAGTATCAATTTAACAGAAAGAAAGAATTTGTTGATAACTGGAGTTAAGAAAATTGAAAATTTTGATAAGGAAGAATTTTTGCTGGAAACAACAATGGGTTTTTTGGTTGTTAAGGGTGATGATTTAGAGTTGGTTAAACTAGATACTATTTCAGGAAATGTTTCTATTAAAGGTTTTGTTAAAGGATTTTCTTATATGGATGAATCTAATAAGAAAGGAAAAGAAGGAGTAAGCGTTTTTAATCGCTTGTTTAAATAAAATACGTGGTTTTAAAAGTTCAAATACTATCGATTGTTTTTTCTTTTTTGTTTGGTGTTTTTTTATCTTTTCTTCTTAATTTTCAATACTTTTTATTATTTTCATCCAAATTTTGGTATCGTTTTATTAGTCAATTGTTTTTTATGATAGATACTGTGTTATTATATTTTTTACTTTTAAAAAAAATAAATTATGGATTATTGCATCCTTATTTCTATTTATTTTTGTTACTTGGTTTTTTCTTTAGCTTTGCTCCTTTTCGAAACATTAGAAAAATCATTCCAAAACTGTTAAATCGTGTAAAGTGCCATAAATAGTTTTTACTAATTTATTGCACTTTTTTTAAACCATTCTATAATATAAGTTAGGAGAGTAGGTGTGGTGGATGAAAAAGATAAAGAAAAAGAAAAAAAAATATGGTCCTTTATTACTATCTTTATTATCGTTTGTGATTATCGCAGCTACAACTTATACTATTGGGCGATATTGGGTTGATATTTATGGAAAATACAAAGAAAAAAAAGAACTTGAAAAAGAACTTACTAGTTTAAAAGAAAAAGAAGAAGAATTAAAAGTAGATGTTAATAAATTACAAGATGCTGATTATATTGCTCGTTATGCAAGAGAAAAATACTACTATTCTAAAGATGGAGAATATATTTTGAGAATACCTGAAGAAAAATAGGTGTTTTTCTTTTGATCATTTTAAGCTATAATATCCTTTGGAGAAGGAATTAAATATGAAAATAGAAAAATTATATCAAGATATTCAAATAAAGCCTAAAGATGTGATTGTATTTGGATGCTCTTATGGACCAGATTCAATGGCTTTATTTAAAAGTTTACTTTTGCTACGAAATAAAATCGATGTACAACTTGTTTGTGCACATGTTAATCATGGAAAAAGAAAAGAAAGTGAACAAGAGAAGATAGATTTAGAGAATTATTGTAAGAAAAATAATGTTGTGTTTGAATATATGAAAATTATGCGTTATGGGGATGATAATTTTCATAATGAAGCTAGAAATATTCGTTATCAATTCTTTAAAGATGTTGCTTTCAAATATCATGCTCGTTATATTATGACAGCTCATCATGCAGATGATTTAATGGAAACTATTTTGATGAGAATTGCAAGAGGTTCTACATTGGAAGGATATAGTGGTTTTAGAAAGATCTATTCTTTTGATCAATATACTATCTATCGTCCTTTCATTGAATATACAAAACAAGAATTACTTGCTTTTGATGAGAAGTATCATGTTCCTTTTGCTATTGATGCTTCTAATGAAATGGATGTATATACAAGGAATCGTTATCGTAAAATTGTTTTACCTTTTTTAAAAAAAGAAGATCCAAATATTCATCAGAAATTTTTTAAGTATTCTTGTGCTTTACAAGAAGCAACAGATTACCTTTTTAAACAAACACAAAGTGCTATGGATCTTGTTGTTTCTGATAATACTTTAACTATTGATTTATTCTTACAAACAGATCCTTATTTACAAAAACGAATTATTGAATCTGTGTTATCAAAATTTTATCAAGATGATTTGATTTTAATTGGTGAGAAACATATTCAAGCCATTTTAAAAATGACGCATTCTAAAAGAGCTAATCTTTCGATTGATTTACCAAATGATGTTGTTGTTTATAAAAGTTATCAGCAATTGACGATTCAAAAGAAAATAGATGCTATTAGCAGCTATGATATTGAAATTACAGATTGTGTGATGTTACCGAATCATCATAAATTGCAATTTGTAACTTCTACTGAAAAAACTAACAATACTATGTGTCGATTATCTAGTTGTGATGTTAAATTACCATTAAGAGTTAGAACAAGAGAAAATGGTGATACGATTGCCTTAAAAGGTGGAGGACATAAAAAAGTAAAGGATATTTTTATTGATAAGAAGATTCCGTCAAGACAACGAGATGTTTGGCCAATTGTGGTGGATGCTGATAATCGTATTGTTTTTATACCAGGGTTAAAAAAATCTAAATTTGATAGAAAAAAAGATGAAATATATGATATAATACTGGAATATGAATAAAAGAAGGAGAGATAGTTGTGAATGTTAATAAAAAGAATGTCAAAAAAGGCTTAGTTCCTTATGTATTTTTATTTTTGATTATTTTGGGTGTTTTCTATTTTGTTAATATTGCGAATCAAAAAGTAAATGTTTTAAAATATAATGAATTTATGAATTCTTTAGATACTGCTGAGGTTGAAGAAATAGAAGTAACACCACGTGATCGCGCAAAGGTATATGAAATACGTGGAAAATTAAAAAATTATGATAAAAATGAATCTTTTTATGTTCGTGTACCTTTATCTGAACAAGTGATGAAGAAATTAGTAGAAGCAAGTGAAACGCAGGAATTCTCTTTTGAAACAATTGCTGATCCTGAATCTAATTCATTTTTACTTATTTTGGCAGATGTTTTACCATTATTAATTTTTGGTGGTTTTGCAGTTTGGATGTTAAGTAAGCAAATGGGTGGAACAAAAAATTCTTTAGATTTTGGTAAAAGTAAAGCAAAATTATCTAGTCAAAATAATAAAGTAACTTTTAAAGATGTTGCTGGTTTAAAAGAAGAAAAAGAAGAAGTAAAGGAATTAATTGATTTCTTAAAAAATCCAAAGAAATTTCAAAAATTAGGTGCTAGAATTCCAAAAGGTGTTTTGTTATTTGGGCCTCCAGGTACTGGTAAAACACTTCTTGCACGTGCTGTTGCTGGAGAGGCAAATGTTCCATTTTATTATATTAGTGGTTCTGATTTCGTAGAACTTTTCGTTGGTGTTGGTGCTAGTCGTGTTCGTGATATGTTTCAACAAGCCAAAAGAACGGCTCCTTGTTTGATCTTTATTGATGAAATTGATGCAGTTGGTCGTCAAAGAGGTACTGGCTTAGGTGGAGGACATGATGAACGCGAACAAACATTGAATCAGTTATTGACAGAAATGGATGGTTTTGGTGAAAATGAAGGTATTATTATCATTGCTGCTACAAACCGTCCTGATGTATTGGATCCTGCACTACTTCGTCCTGGTCGTTTTGATCGACAAGTTACTGTTAATTTACCTGATGTTAAAGGAAGAGAAGAAATACTAGCTGTTCATGCTAAGAATAAAATATTAGCTCCTTCTGTTAGTCTAGAAGCAATTGCTAAGAGAACTCCTGGTTATTCTGGAGCTGATCTTGAAAATTTATTAAATGAAGCTGCTTTGTTGGCGGTTCGTCGTAATAAAGATGCTATTACCATGAATGAAGTAGATGAAGCGAGCGATAGAGTCTTAATGGGACCTGCTAAAACAAGTAAAAAACGTAGTGAAAGTGATCAGAAATTGGTTGCTTATCATGAATCAGGTCATGCAGTGGTTGGTATTAAATTAAAAGGTGCAAGCGATGTACAGAAAGTAACAATCATTCCACGTGGTAATGCTGGTGGATATAATATGATGATACCAAGTGAAGAAAAATTATGTCTTACTAAAACTGATTTGTTAGAACAAATTACTGGATTACTTGCTGGTCGTGTTGCGGAAGAAGTTGTTTTCCATGAAGTGACAACAGGTGCTGAAAATGATTTTTCAAAAGCGACTAAAATTGCTCGTAGTATGGTAACAGAATATGGTATGAGTGATTTAGGTCCTATGCAATTAGAACAACAAGAGGGTAGTGTTTTCTTAGGAAGAGATTACAATAAAACACGTAATTTTTCTAATGAAGTAGCACATGAGATTGATACTGAGATGCGAAAAATTATCGACGAATGCTATCAAGAAGCTACAAAAATTATTAAAGAAAATCGTAAATTACTAGATTTATTAGCGACTACTTTATTAGAATATGAAACATTAACAAAAGAACAAATTGATTACTTGATAGAACATGGCAAAATGCCCCAAGAAGATGAAGAAACTTCTTATGAAAAAATGTCGTTGACCAAATTAAAGGAAATTGCAAAAGAGAAAAATATTAAAAATTATTCAAAAATGAATAAAATGGAGCTTGTGAAAGCCCTAGAAGGAGAAGAGTAAAAAACTCTTTTCTTTTTTCTTTTTTTTCGTATAATAAGTAGTAGGTGATAGAAATGGAAAAGGAAAAGATAACAAAGAAAATAGTGAAAGCTGATGCAGTAAAGAAAGAAGCAAGTGAATTTAAAAAGTTTATATCTAGAGGCAACGTTGTTGATATGGCTGTTGGTGTGATTGTTGGTGGTGCTTTTGGAAAAATTGTCACTAGTTTAGTTAATGATATTTTAATGCCATTAATTGGGACAATTTTGGGTGGCCTTGATTTTAGTAATTTAAGTATTAAGATTAATGATGCAACGATCGCTTATGGTTCTTTTATTCAATCTGTTGTTGATTTTTTAATTATTGCTTTTTGTATTTTTATATTTATTCAGTTTTTGGATAAGTTTAAACACGAAGAAAAAAATGAGGAAAAACTTTCTAAAAGTGAAGAGGTTATTTTGCTTAGTGAAATTCGTGATTTATTAAAAGAAAAGTCTTCTAAGTAATACTTGTTATTTGTTATTATATGGTTTATAATAGTGCCGAAATGGTGTGGTTGAATTGAAGTGGAAAATTGGGAATGTAGAGATTAATAATCAGGTCGTTTTGGCACCGATGGCTGGTATTTGTAATAGTGCTTATCGTCAGATTATCAAACAGATGGGGTGTGGTTTGATTTATGCAGAGATGGTAAGTGATAAGGCTATTTGTTATGATAATCAGAAAACAATTGATATGTTAAAAATGGAACAGATGGAACGGCCGATTGTTCAGCAAATTTTTGGGTCTGATGTTGATTCTTTTGTAGAAGCTGCGCAATATATAGAAAAAACGATGCATCCAGATATTATTGATATTAATATGGGATGTCCTGTTCCTAAGGTGGCTTTACGAGCTCAAGCTGGTAGTGCACTTTTAAAAGATCCGATTAAAATTGGGAAAATTGTTTCTAGTGTTTGTGCTAATGTTTCTGTTCCTGTGACAGTTAAAATACGTAGTGGTTGGGATTGTGATCACATTAATGCAGTAGAAATTGCTAAAATATGTGAAAAAAGTGGTGCTAGTGCTATTTGTGTACATCCTAGGACTAGATCACAAGGGTATACTGGTAAAGCTGATTGGTCTATTATTAAGCAGGTAAAACAGTCAGTTTCTATTCCTGTGATTGGAAATGGTGATATTACTTCTTGTGATTTGGCTTTAAAAATGTTAGAAGAAACAGGTTGTGATGCAATTATGATTGGTAGAGGTGCCTTAGGGAATCCTTGGCTTATTCGAGATGTTGTTGCAACACTAGAACATCAGCCACTTTTACCACCACCAACTGTGATTGATAAAATTAATATGATTGAATATCATTTGCAATTATTACAACAAGTGAAAGACGAACGCCATGCTGTTTTGGAGATAAGAAATCATATTGGTTGGTATTTAAAAAGTTTTAAAGGAGCAAATGAAGTAAAAAATAACATTTATCAAAAACATCAAGTTTGTGATATACTACAAATATTGGAAGAATTTAGGAGGAATTTAGAAAATGAAGGAAAAGAAGGCGACATTTAGTCAAAGATTTATTGCATTTATCTTAGATATTTTAATCGTTGGTATTGCATCTACCATCATTACAGCAGTTATTCCTGTGTCAGATGCTGCTAATAAGTTATATACTGAACAAAATAATGTGGCAGAAAATTATGTAAATGGAAAAACAACGATGAAAGAATATGCAAATAATATGATGGATCTTAGTTATGATATTTCCAAAGAAACGGGTGTTGTTACAATTGTTTCTATTGTTATCAGTTTGTTATACTTTGTTGTTTACCCTACTTATAAAGATGGACAGACTTTAGGTAAAAAGATTTTAAAAATTAAAATTGTTAAAAATAATGATACAGATTTAAGTATGAATGATTTGTTGTTGCGTGCTTGTCTTAACACTAGTATTTTTATTAATATCATTAGTGTTTGTTTAGTGTTTTTTACAAATAAACAAATTTACATTCCAACAAGTTCATTTATAAGTGTGATTTGGTATCTTAATGTTATCATTAGTGCATTTATGATTGCATTTTCACAACAAAAGGAAGGACTACATGATAAAATTGCTCATACTGATGTTGTGATGACAAATACAGTTAAGGAGGAAGAAGTATGCGAGAATTAAGTGAACAAGAATTAGTAAGAAGACAAAAAGCCGAAAAAATAAGAGAAATGGGAATGGATCCGTTTGGACATCGTTATGATCGAGATGCTTTTGCTCAAGATATTAAAGATAAATATGCTCCTTTAGAACATGATGTTTTTGAAACGATGGAAGATACTGCAAAAGTAGCAGGAAGAATTATGTTTATTCGAAAGATGGGAAAAGCTTCTTTTTTCACGATTCAAGATAAGACTGGTACTATTCAAATTTATATTTCTATTAATGATATAGGAGAAGAAGCTTATACTTTATTTAAATCAGCAGATATAGGTGATATTGTTGGTGTCTATGGAAAAATAATGAAAACTAAAACCGGAGAAGTTACTATAAAATGTTTAGAGTATACTCATTTAGTAAAAGCTTTAAAACCACTTCCTGAAAAATTTCATGGTTTAACAGATATTGAAGAAAGATATCGTAGACGTTATGTTGATTTAATAATGAATGAAGATTCTAAAAAAATGGCCTTTTTACGTCCTAAAATTATTAGATGTATTCAAAATTATATGGATCATCAAGGTTTTACAGAAGTAGAAACACCTATTTTGACAACTTTATTAACAGGAGCAAGTGCTAAACCATTTGTTACACATCATAATTCTCAAGATTTAGATATGTATTTAAGAATTGCTTTGGAATTACCATTAAAAAGACTATTAGTCGGTGGAATGGAAGCAGTTTATGAAATAGGACGTGTTTTCAGAAATGAAGGTATTGATTCAAGACATAATCCAGAATTTACATTAATGGAAGCTTATTTAGCATATAGTGATCTAGAAGGTATGATGAATTTGACTGAGAATTTATTCCAGACGATTGCAAGGGAAGTTTTTCATAAAATGGAATATAACTTTGGTGGATATAAAATAGATCTATCTGGGCCTTGGAAAAGAGTTAGTATGACAGATGCTATAAAAGAAGCAACTGGAATTGATTTTAAAAATACTAATATGACTTTAGAAGAAGCGTTAAAATTAGCACAAGAACATCATATTGAGGTGCAAGAACATGAAAAAACAGTTGGACATATTATTAATTTATTCTTTGAAAAATATGTAGAAGAAACATTAATTCAACCAACTTTCTTATATGGTCATCCAATTGAAATTTCACCACTTACGAAGAAAAATCCAGAAGATCCACGTTTTGTTGATCGTTTTGAATTGTTCATTGCTGGAAAAGAATTTGCGAATGCTTATACAGAACTAAATGATCCAGTTGATCAATTAGAACGTTTTGAAGCTCAATTGGCTGAAAGAGACTTAGGTAATGATGAAGCGAATGATATTGATATGGATTTTGTAGAAGCATTGGAATATGGTATGCCTCCTGCTGGTGGAATTGGTTATGGTATTGATAGATTATGTATGTTATTTTTAGAACAAGAATCTATTCGTGATGTATTATTATTTCCACTTATGAAACCTTTAGATAAATAAAAAGGAGAATGATTTGTTTGAAAAAACCACTTATTGGGATTGTTTGTAGAAAAGATATGGTAGGACAGGAGTCTTTCATTGTTTGTGTTGAGGGAACTAGAAAAGCAATCTGTGAAGCAGGAGGTATTCCTGTTATGATTGTATCTACACAACCGATTTTTTATAAGCATTTATCACCTAGTCAAACACCTAGATATAATGAAGAAGAATTGAAAGATTTATATCAAGTCTTAGATACTATAGATGCTGTTGTGTTGCCTGGTGGTACCACTTGGTATGAAATTGATGAATTAATTATCCAATATTTTATTGAACACGATAAACCATTGTTAGGAATTTGTCTTGGGATGCAAGCTTTGGGAAAGATTTGTTTACAAAAAGTTAAAACTGTAGAGGATCCGACGATTAAGAATGAAACCAAAATTGAGCATAACCAAATTGATGTGGATGAGGTTCATTCTGTTACGATAAAACCAAATACAAAGTTACATGCTATTGTTTCTCAAGATAAAATTATGGTTAATTCTAGACATAATTATCATATTCCAGAAATTGAAGAAAAATATATTAGTGCTAGAAGTGAAGATGGTCTAATCGAAGGAATAGAAATTCCAAATAAAAAATTTATTATGGGATTGCAGTGGCATCCTGAACTGTTGTATGGTAAAAATATATTTGCAACAAAGATAATCGATGCCTTTGTTGCTGCGATTCAATTATAAAAAATTCACCAAATTTTCAGATAAAATTTGGTCTTTTTATTGTAAAATAACGATATTATTCGTATAATGATATTGGAAGGAGAAGAAAAAATGAAAAAACATAACACATTGAAAGTAGTAGTTATTACGTTGCTTGTATTCTTACTATTGACTTGGATATTACCTGCTGCAACTTATCAATCTACCTATCAAGAAGTTGGACGTTCTCAAGTTGGATTGTTTGATTTATTTTCTTACAATTATTTAAATACTGTTTTAAGTTATTTTGGTTATATTTCAGTATTTATTTTAATGGTCGGTGGTTTCTATGGTGTTTTAGTAAGAGTTGGTGCTTATCGTAAAATATTGGATACTATTTGCAAGAAATTCAAAGGAAAAGAACCTATTTGCATTGGAATTATTGTTGCATTATTTGCAATTTTAACTTCATTTTGTGGGTTACAATTAGCTTTATTATTATTTTTCCCATTTGTTATTTCTTTAGTATTAATGATGGGCTACAACAAATTAGCAGCTACTGCTGTTACAGCTGGTAGTGTGGCTGTTGGTCTTATGGGTACAACTTTTGCTTATACAACCATTCAAGTATTAGCACAATATTTATCTGTTAAAGTAACAACAGAAATTTGGACAAAATTAATTATTTTAGTTATTGGAATTGCTTTGTTAATTTTCTATGTTGTGAAATTTGGTAAAAAAGAAAGTACAAAACAAGATAAGAGTGAAGAAAGCTTTATTCCAGAGGCTGTAAAAGGAACAAAAACAAAGAAAGTATGGCCATTGGTTGTCATTTTGGACTTAATTTTACTTGTCATGATTTTAGGATTTATTTCATGGGGTAATGCCTTTAATGTTACAATCTTTGATAATGCAACTACTGCTGTTACGGATTTTGCAATTGCTGATTTTCCAATTTTCGGAAAAATCTTAGGTAGTGGTCTTGCTGCTTTTGGATATTGGACTTTATTTGAAATTATGACAGTATTAGCTTTAGCTATTATTGCTATCAAGTTCATTTATCGTTTAGACTGGGATGAAATAATTGTTGGATTTGGCTTAGGTGTTAAAAAAGCTTTATTACCAGCTGCTATTGCACTAATAGTTTATCTTTGTCTAGTAATGACAACTTATAATCCATATCAATTACTTTTATATAAAGTCATTTTAGGATTATCAAAAGGATTCAATATCTTTACAACAGGAATTGTCATTTTATTATCTAGTATTTTCAATGGCGATCCTCTATATGCATTTTATAATGTATTACCTTACTTTGTCAGTGTTGTTAAAGATAGTTCAGTTTATCCATTAGTTGCTGTGATTTTTCAATCTTTATTTGGTCTTGCTACACTTGCTGTACCAACTAGTGTGCCTTTAATGGTAACATTAGCATACTTAAAAGTTCCTTATAAAGATTGGCTAAAATACATTTGGAAATTACTTGTTGCATTACTTGTTGTTTTATTTGTTATTTTCACAATTGTATTTTTAATCTAAACATCATGTGTTTATTATTAAAAAACCTTACTTCTTATTGAGAAGTAGGGCTTTTTTTATGATTTGTAAATTCACTTAAAAAATGTAATAATCGCATAAAATTTACTATTCTTTTTTTAAAAACGCTACACTTATAGTGTGTATAATGCGGAGGGATAAAGATGAATAAGAAAAAAAATATCAAAGTAATTGCTGGCATTTTAATTCTTGCTTGTATCATAACAGTTGCAATTAGTTTTGCAATATTAAAAACAACACTTCATGGTAAGAAAAATGTTATTTTAACAGTTGGTGATATCGATGTTAGTATTGCTGATGATAGTACGAACGTTATTTCTGTTAGCAATGGAATACCAGTAGCCGACTCAGTTGGACAAGCTAGTTCACCATATAAATTTACTATTAAGAATAATGGAAGTAAAAGTGTGAAAGCAGATATTTATTTAGATGATGATAGTGATCAAAGACAAACATGTATAACATCAAATGGTACCTGTGATCTAATTACTAATAGTATGATTAGTTATCAACTAATAACACCAAGTGCTACAACTTCTAGCATATTATCCTCTAATCGAAAAATTGGAACAGTTACCATTGCTGCAAAAGGAAGTAGTAATTGTGAACTTCGAGTATGGATGAATATGGATGCTGATGATAGTGCTAAGGGGAAATATTTCTTTGGTAAAATCAACTTAGATGTAACAGAAATTACAAAGTAGGAGGTGTTAAACCGTGAATAAAGAAAAAAAAGAGAAATTAATTTTAATGTCTATTGCAGCCATATTGGTTGTAGTAGCTATTTCTACCTTTTCTTTGGCAGCTTTAAAAAAGAAAATTAATGGTAGTAGCGGCAAGGTGGTTTATCAGGCTGGTGATTTGGATGTAGTATTAGATGAAACAGGTTCTACTGATATAGCAATTACATCGGCAATACCAACAAAAGATAGTGATGGGCAAACACAAACACCTTATAAATTTTCTATTAAAAATAATGGAACTGCAGCATTATCTTATGAAATTTATTTAGATAATGACACAGATGCTCAGGCTAGTTGTACAAAAACAAAAGGAAGTACTTGTGCTTTACTTAGTGATTCTGATATTCGTTATGAAATAAAAAAAGATACAGCAAGAGTGAAAACATTAACTTCAACAAGATTATTAGGAAGTGGAACAGTAGCTGCTAGTTCAAGTGATAGTTACGAATTAAAAGTATGGTTAAATTATAATGCCACGAATAGTGCAATGGGAAAATATTTCTTTGGAAAAGTTCGTGTTGTTGTAAAACAAATAAATTCGGGGTCTAAACTAAAAGCATATCTAACATCTGCTGATGATAAGTATGATGATTTACAATTGTTAGAGGAAGCAGGAGAATTGCCAGAGAGAGATTTTCATACTTATGAATATCGAGAAAAAATAACTTCAATTGTTACGACTGATATAAATACTGTGCCGTCTTCTGCGATTGCAAGCTGGGATTTATCTGAGAATTCGGATGGCTCTGTTATGGCTTATATTGAAGATGATCTTAGTGGAAATGATACTTATGTATTGGTTATTGGTGGAGCAGGTGGTATTGTTGCTCCATCAGGATTTGATGGTTATTTTGCTTCTTTTTCGAAAGTAACATCAATGGATCTTACTTATTTAGATACTAGTTTTGTTAATTCCTTTTATTTTACATTTTCTAATTGCTCTAGTTTAACAAATTTGGATTTGAGTAACTTTAATACAAGCAATGCTACTGATATGAGCGCGTTATTTTATAAATGCACTAGTTTAGAAAATGTAGATGTCGGTAATTTTGATACATCTAATGTTACAACTATGGCAAGTATGTTTAGTGGGTGCAATAATTTAACAGGTGTAGATTTAGTAAATTTTGATATATCTAATGTTACAAATATGTATGCTATGTTTAGTGGTTGTGGTAGTTTAGAAATCTTAGATTTAACAAGTTTTGTTCCTTCTAAAGTAACAGAAATGTCTGAAATGTTTAAAGATACAATATCTTTAACGAAGGTTTTAGTATCTTGTGATATGTTGATGAATAATCCAACTACAACAGGAATCTTTAATAATAGTGCTTGCAATGATTTTACCAAGGTTTAATAATTGCTATTTTTGTCAGTTTTTTGGGTCTTTCTTTTCTTGAAGAAAGACTTTTTTCTTTTTACACTAATAAGTAGAAGGAGAGAGAAAAAGTTATGTTTTCTAGATTTAGTGAAGAAGCTCAAAAAGCTTTACTATTAGCAAGAAAAGAAATGAAATCTTTAAAACACCCTTATGTTGGAAGTGAACATTTGTTTTTAGCTATTTTATCAATGAATGATGTTGGTTTTGTTCAGAAGCTTTTAGAACTTGGTGTTACATATGGTGCGTTTAAAAAAGAATTAATATCGGTTGTTGGCATTGGAAAAGATAGTAATGATTGGTTTTTATATACACCATTATTAAAACGAGTTATAGAAGCTGCCATTTTAGATAGTAGAGAAAAGAAAGAAGTAGAAGTTAGTCTTCTTGATTTGTTTTTAGCTCTATTAGATGAAGGGGAAGGAATTGCAATTCGTTTGTTAATTGGGATGAATATTGACATTGATGAAATCTATCAAATGTTTTCCACTTCTTTAAAAGATCATAGTGGTGCTTTGCATAAAAAGTTATTAATTGAAGAGTTTTCTGTTAACTTAAATCAAAAAGTAGTTGGACATGATGTAGATCCTGTGATTGGAAGAGAAGATGAAATTCAACAGTTAATTGAGATTTTGTGTCGAAGGACAAAGAATAATCCTTTACTTCTAGGAGAAGCTGGCGTTGGTAAAACAGCTATTGTGGAGGAACTTGCAAGACGTATTGTAGAAAATAATGTTCCGCCACCATTACGTGGTAAAACGATATTGTCTTTGGCAATGGCAGGGTTGGTTGCGGGTACAAAGTATCGTGGTGAATTTGAAGAAAGAGTTGGTAAAATCTTAAAAGAAGTAGAAGAAAATAAAGATTTAATTGTTTTTATTGATGAAATTCATACTTTGGTTGGAGCAGGAGGTGCTGAAGGGGCAATAGATGCTTCTAATATTATTAAACCTGCTTTAGCACGTGGAACACTACGTTTGATTGGTGCTACAACGTTAAGTGAATATCGAGAATTTATTGAAAAAGATAAAGCATTGAATCGACGGTTTCAAATTATTTTGGTAGAAGAACCATCAAGAGAAAAAACAATTTCTATTTTAAAAAAATTAAAACCGTTGTACGAAGCTTATCATTCTGTTGAAATAACAGATGAAATGATCGAATTGATTGTTGATTTATCTAACACTTATATATACGAATATTATCAACCAGATAAAGCAATTGACATTTTAGATGAGGTATGTACAAAAGCATCCTTACAACAAAGTAAGAAAGATAATCAATTGGTTAAGATTCAACGATTGTTATCCAAAACGACTTTGGATAAGAAAAAAGCAATTGTGGATCAAAATTTTAAGAAAGCATCAAAATTAAAGCAACAAGAAAAAGAATTGATTAGTAAAAAAAATCATTTGGAATTTACTTTAATGGGTAAAAGAAAACCGCATAAAATAACAAAAGAAATGATTGCAGAAGTTATTTATATTAAAACGAAAATTCCGGTTTATGAGATAATAGAGGGAAATCGTAATGCTTTGTATCAATTAGATAGTAAATTAAAAGAAAAAGTAAGAGGACAAGATGAAATTATTGATAAATTGTGTAATTGTACAAAGAAAGTACGGTTAGGATTTCAAATGAAACCGAAGATTCAATCTTTTCTTTTTAGTGGTCCCACTGGTGTTGGTAAGACGCTTTTAGTAAAAGAATTTGCTAATATTTTATATGGCAGTGATCATTTTATTCGTTTAGATATGAGTGAATTTAAAGAGGACCATAGTATTAGTAAAATTATTGGTTCTCCTCCTGGTTATGTTGGTTTTGATAGTCATATGACGATTTTAGATACTATTCGTTTACATCCCCATGCTGTATTACTGTTGGATGAGATTGAAAAGGCTTCCTCTGCTGTTTTAAAACTATTTTTACAAGTTTTAGATGAGGGTTACTTAACTGATTCTAAAGGCAGAAAAGTGCGTTTTGATAACATTTTTCTGTTTATGACGACTAATATCGGTTTTCAAAATCAAGAAGTTGGTTTTGTTAATCAATCCTCATTAAAGGGGAGTGAATTAGAAAGCTTTTTAGGAGTTGAATTTATGAATCGCATTGATTATATTTATTATTTTCATCCATTGTGTATAGATACGATAAAACAGATAGTGCAGCAAAAATTACAACTTTTAAAAGATGCTTTTGCTAAAAGGGCATTAGTTGTAGAAGTAGAAGATAATATGATTAATAAAATTATTGAGAAAACACAATATGAAAAATTTGGGGCAAGACAGGTTGATAAAGTGATAGATGAATTAATTACACCAGTTATTGTTGATGCATGGTTTAGAGGTGAAAAAATGGTGAAACTTTGAGAACTGATTCGTTAGTTCTTTTTCTTTTTTTTAATACATGCTATAATAAGTACATAAAAAGAAGGCATATAGTATAAATAGGAGGAAAAGAAGATGAAATTTTTTAATACTTTGACAAAAAAGATAGAAGAATTTATTCCAAGAGAAGAGGGGATTGTTCGGATGTATACTTGTGGTCCGACTGTTTATCATTATGCTCATATTGGAAATTTGCGTACTTATATTTCAGAAGATATTTTAGAAAAGGGCTTAACATTTTTAGGATATGATGTCCATCGTGTGATGAATATTACCGATGTTGGTCATTTAGTTGGTGATGGGGATACTGGTGAAGATAAAATGGCAGTAGCTGCAAAAAGAGAACATAAATCATCTTTAGAAATTGCTAAATTTTATACTGATTGTTTTTTTGAAGATTGTGCTAGTTTAAATATCAAAAAACCAGCTGTTGTTTCCCCTGCTACTGCTAATATTGATATGTATATTCAAATGATTTCTAAATTATTAGATGATGGTTATGCTTATATTGCTAATGGCAATGTTTATTATGATACATCTCGTTTCCCAAATTATTATGAATTATCTGGTCGTAATAGTGATGATTTATTAGTTGCTGTTCGTAATGATATTGAGGAAGATACTTATAAAAAGAGTCCTTTTGATTTTGGTTTATGGTTTACTAATTCTAAATTTGATAACCAAGAGTTAAAATGGGATTCACCATGGGGGGTTGGTTATCCTGGTTGGCATATTGAATGTTCTGGTATTTCTATTAAATATTTAGGAGAATATCTTGATATCCATTGTGGTGCTGAAGATGCTATTTTTCCACATCATACCAATGAAATAGCTCAAAGTGAAGCTTATCTTGGACATAAATGGTGTCCTTATTGGGTACATTTTGGTTTTTTAAATGATAAAAGTGGTAAGATGAGTAAATCTAAAGGAGAATTTTTAACGGTTTCTTTATTGAAAGAAAAAGGTTATGATCCACTTAGTTATCGTTATCTATGCTTAAATTCTTATTATCATAGTCAGTTGACTTTCAGTTATGAAATTTTGGATGGAGCTCAAAAAGCCTATTTTAAACTTAAAGCGAAAATTGCGAAATTAGATAGAAATACTACTTTTGAAATGACTGATACAAATGCTTATATTGACTTATTTAAAGAAGCCATTTCTAATGATTTAAATACATCTAATATGATTACTATTTTATATGATGTATTGAAAGATAAATCATTGACAGATGCTGCTAAATTATATCTTGTGGAACAGTTTGATAAAGTTTTATCGTTAGACTTGTTAGTAAATGATAAAACAAACGATGCTTTAGAAGAGGAAATTATTTCTAAAATAGAAATGAGAAATACTGCGAAAAAGAATAAAGATTTTCAAACAGCTGATGCTATTCGCGATGAGTTATTACAACAAGGTATTCGTTTGATTGATACTCGTGAAGGGACGACTTTTGAAAGAATATAGGAGGTATGTTTATTGAATACATATGAATTAGTTGGTTATATATTTATTTTTGGAGCATTTTTAGTAACATTAATTGCTGATATTTTACTTCGAACAAGATATCGTAAATATCGTCGTTTGGCGGTTGCTAGTCAAATTAGTGGTGCTGAAGCTGCAAGAACGATTTTGAAAGAAAATGGTTTAGAAGATGTTTATGTTATTGAAACGAAAGGTTATTTAACCGATCATTATGATCCTAGTCAAAAGGTTATTCGTCTATCTAGTGATATTTATCATGGTCAAACGATTGCTGCTGTTAGCGTAGCGGCTCATGAGTGTGGGCATGCACTTCAAGATAAAGAAGGATATATTTGGCTTCGATTCCGTTCTTTCTTAATTCCACTTGTTAATTTTGGAACACGTTTTGGTTATATTTCTATTTTAATTGGTCTTTTCTTTCAAGCGTTTAATCTTGCGTGGATTGGTGTTTCATTATTAATTGTCATTTTGTTATTTCAATTAATTACTTTACCAGTTGAAATTGATGCATCAGAACGTGGAAAGAGATTTCTTTCTAAATATAAAATAATAACTAGTAAAGAAAAAACAGGATCAACAAAAATGTTAGCAGCAGCAGCGATGACTTATGTTGCGGCGTTGCTTAGTACTATTGCTGATGTTTTAAGATTAGTACTTGTTATTTTAAATAATGAACGCGATTAAGACTTTAATTAGTCTTTTTCTTCTAGGAGTGATAATTTGAAAACAATTGAAATTAATTCTTTAGTGCTTGCTTATTATGGGGATAGTATTTATGAAAATTATGTACGGCATTATCTTATTTTGCAAAATATTGCTACTATCAAAGAATTGCAACAAAAAGCTGTATTTTATGTTAGTGCAACTGCTCAAGCTTCCTTTTTACAAAAGCTTTTAGACAAACATTATTTTAGTGAAGAAGAATTAGATGTTTTACGAAGAGCAAGAAATGCTAAGGGTCATGCGCATCCTAAAGGATGTACGATGGTGACATATAAAAAAGCAACAGCCTTGGAGGCGTTAATTGGGTATTTGCAATTAGAAGGAAAAAAGATACGAGTATTAGAGATTATGAAGGAAATAATGGAGGGATAATATGCTTATTTATGGTAAAAATGTAGCAAAAGCTGTTTTTGATCGAAGGGAATTGTATCAAAAGATTAAAATTATTTATATTGAAGATAATTTTGAAAAGAAAAATAAAGATTTTGTACCTGAAATGTTAAAATCTAAAATAAAAATACTTCCAAAAATAGAAATGGATCGTTTGGCAGGTGGCCTACATCAAGGTATAATGCTTTCAATGGTGGATTATCAATATACATCATTAGCAATGGTTTTGGGAAAGGATCCTTCGTTTGTTGTTCTTTTGGATCATTTGGAAGATCCTCATAATTTGGGTGCTATTATTCGTACTTGTGTTGCAGCAGGAGTTGATGCAATTATTATTCCAACGGATCGACAAGTGATGATTAATGCAACAGTTATGAAGACAAGTGCTGGTACACTTTATGATATTCCAATTGTTAGTGTTGTTAATTTATCACAAGCAATAGAACAGTTAAAAAAACAACAGTTTTGGATAGTTGGTACGGCTATGGATGGGCAAGATTATAAAGACATTAATTATGATGGTAAAATTGGTCTTGTTATTGGTAATGAAGGGAAAGGAATGCATCAGTTAACTAGAAAAAAGTGTGATTTTATTGCTAGTATTCCTATGCATTCTTCTTTGGATAGCTTAAACGCATCTGTTGCTAGTGGAATTATGATATATGAGGTGATTCGCCATAGAAAGTAGGTTTCTATGGGATATAAAGAGTATAATGATTATGAATTGATAGAGTTGGTGCTAGAAGAGGATGAGGTTGCTAAAGATATTTTAAAGAATAAATATAAACCTTTGATTTTTTTAGAAGCCAAAAAGTATTATCAATATGCTTTAGGGCAACATTTTCATGAAGTTTTATTAGATGATTTTCTAGCTCTTGGAGAACAAGCTTTGTATAGTGCTATTAAAAGCTATGATGATAGAAAAGGATTTTTGTTTTATACGTATTATCTTTGCTGTTTAAGAAGTAAATATACAAGTTTATTGCGGACACTTGGATCAAAGAAAAATCAGCCTCTAGTCCATTATCAATCATTTGATTATGAAGTAGATGATTTTTGTGCAATTAGCAATGCAACTTATGATAATCCGATGATGGCTAGTCATTATTTTGATTTGCAACAAGCGCTTTCTCAATATTTATATACGATTTCTTTTTTACAGCAGTCTGTTTTAGAACTTCGAATAAATGGGTTTCATTATCATGAAATTATGTGTTTATTACATGTGAGTAAAGATTTTGTTTCTAAAACAATAAAAAAAGCAAGAATTGAATTAAAAAAACTTATGAATTGAAAAATTTCAGAATATATCGTATACTTAAAATAGGTGAGTGCTATGAATGAGAATGAGAAAACTCTAAAAGAATGGCAAGAAGATTATCATGATATATCAGAATATCAAAAACTATTTTATGTGATGGATAAAACAATGAAAAATGCACATCAATATCAATATTATATTACTAATTTTAATCCTTCTGTAATAACAGTTGGGACTGATAAAAATAATCAAGAATATGTTGTTTATCAATCTATGGATAAAATAAGTGATGCTGATGATGTGGATGATATTATACAAAAAAATATTTATAATGATGCTTTTTTACAAGTTGGACTTTATTCTGAAACATTAGATTACTTGACACCACAATTTTTAAAAGATAATTTTGATCGATTTACTTTATTTTTACCAGAAAAAGATGTGCCTTATTATCGTAGGGTTTTATTGCAACATGCTAGTTTTTATTATAGTGACTTTAAAAGTATGCTAAATGAACAGGTGGCACACCAATTGGAAAGTTCTCTTGAAAATGATGCTTCTAGTAAGAGTCAAAGTAGTGGTGGGAATGCTCCTTCTTTAGGTACTGCTAAACAAAAATCGACAATGGCTGGTAGACTTTTTAGTGCAGATGACGATAACAAAATGGCTGCTTTTGCTCAATATTATGTTTTACCTTTCATTGTTATTGCATTAAGTCTTTTAATCCCGCTTACGGCATGGTTAATTGCATTAAGTTCTTAATCACCTTTTTGGTGATTTTTTTAAAGAATGGTTGACAAACAAATGTTTCATATATATAATAAGCGTGTATTTGAAAATGTTATGTTTTCTATTATTTATGCCATATTAATAGTAGTATTTCAGAGGAGTTGATAAGATGGATAAAATTGTTGTTAAAGGTGCTAGAGAAAATAATTTAAAGAATGTTTCAATAGAATTACCTAAAAATAAATTGATTGTTATGACGGGTGTTAGTGGTAGTGGAAAGAGTAGTTTAGCCTTTGATACAATTTATGCTGAAGGTCAAAGAAGATATGTGGAAAGTTTATCTGCTTATGCTAGACAATTTTTAGGTGGAACAGATAAACCGGATGTTGATTCTATCGAAGGGTTAAGTCCTGCTATTAGTATTGATCAAAAGACAACAAGCAAAAATCCTAGAAGTACAGTTGGAACGGTAACTGAAATCTATGATTATTTGCGTTTATTATTTGCAAGAATTGGTGTTCCTTATTGTCCTTTGCATCATATTCCAATTAGCAGTCAAAGTGTAGAAGAAATGGTTACTAAAATTTTAGAATATCCTTTGGGAACTAAGTTAATTATTTTGTCTCCTGTTGTTTATGGAGAAAAAGGAACTCATAAAGAGTTGTTAGAAACTTTGCGTAAAGAAGGTTATGTTCGTGTTAGAGTGAATGGTGAGATGCATGATTTGGAAGACGATATTGTTCTTGATAAGAATAAAAAATCTTCTATTGAAGTAGTGATTGATCGAATTGTATTAAAAGAAGATGTTCGTAGTAGACTTTATGAAAGTTTAGAAAATGCACTTCGTTTAAGTCATGGTAAAGTTGTTGTTAGTTTTATTGGTGAAAAAGAAGTCGTTTTTTCAGAAGATTTTGCATGCCCTTATTGTGATTTTTCTCTTCCTGAATTAGAACCACGTATTTTTAGTTTTAATGCACCTTATGGTGCTTGTCAAGAATGTAAAGGGTTAGGTGTTAAACTACAAATAGATCCAGATTTAGTGATTCCAAATCCTATGCTTAGTTTGAGGCAAGGATGTATCGTGACACTTGGAGATGATCAAGATGGTATTTATTTCAAAAAATTAGAATGTGTTTGTGATCATTACCATATTGATATGGATATACCATTTAAAAAATTATCTACGAAAGAAAAAAATCTTATTTTATATGGCAGTGATGAACCAATACATTTCTATTATCATTCTAAAAGTGGTAATTTGTTTAATCAGACCGATTATTATGAAGGAATTGTTACTAATCTTGAAAGACGTTATATGGAAACAACTAGTACTTGGATACGTGAATGGTTAGAACATTATATGGTAGAACATACTTGTGATGTTTGTCATGGTGCTAGATTGCAGGATAATGTTTTGTCAGTTTTAGTTGGTGGTAAAAATATTTATGAAGTAACTTGTATGAGTATTAAAGAACTAATTCCTTTTTTCGAACAATTGAAATTGAGTGAGGAACAAAAAACAATTGCTGATTTATTGTTAAAAGAAATTAATAATCGTCTTAGTTTTTTAAAAAATGTTGGATTAGAATATTTGACACTTGCTCGTAGTGCTGGGACATTATCTGGTGGCGAGGCACAAAGAATTCGTTTGGCGACACAGATTGGTTCTCGCTTGACTGGGGTACTGTATGTTTTAGATGAACCAAGTATTGGACTTCATCAACGCGATAATGATCGTTTAATTCATTCTTTACTAGAAATGCGTGATTTAGGAAACACATTAATTGTGGTGGAACATGATACAGATACAATGCTTGCTGCAGATTATTTGGTAGATGTTGGACCTAAAGCAGGTGATGAAGGTGGACAAATTGTTGCTTGTGGCACGCCAAAAGAAGTAATGGATAATCCAAATAGTTTGACAGGTCGATATTTAAGTGGAAAAGAATGTATTGAAATTCCAGAAAAAAGAAGAAAAGGTAATGGTAAATTTATTACAATTAAAGGTGCTAAAGAAAATAATTTAAAAAATATTCAGGTTAAAATTCCGCTTGGAACATTTACTTGTGTGACTGGTGTTAGTGGAAGTGGGAAAAGTAGTTTGATTACAGAAACTTTAGTAAAAAGTGTTGCAAATTATTTATATAGTAATAAAGAAAAGCCTGGCAAACATGATAAAATACTAGGTTTAGATCACATTGATAAATTAGTTGATATTTCACAAAATCCGATTGGGAGAACACCGCGTAGTAATCCGGCTACTTATACTGGAGTGTTTGATGATATTAGAGAACTATTTACTAATACAAAAGAAGCAAAAATGCTTGGTTATGAAAAAAATCGTTTTTCTTTTAACGTAAAAGGTGGAAGATGCGAAGCTTGTCGTGGTGATGGTGTAAAAAAGATTGAAATGCACTTTTTACCAGATGTCTATGTTCCTTGCGAAGTTTGTCATGGTACAAGATACAATCAGGAAACGTTGAATATTTATTATAAAAATAAAAATATTGCTGATGTGTTAGAAATGCGAGTTAGCGAAGCATTAGAGTTTTTTGCTAATCATCCTAAAATTAAAAATAAATTACAAGTACTAGAAGATGTTGGACTTGGATATATTAAATTAGGACAGAGTGCTCCTACTTTATCAGGAGGAGAAGCAGAAAGAGTAAAATTAGCAAAAGAATTGCAAAAACGTGCAACAGGAAAAACTTTGTTTGTTTTAGACGAACCTACAACAGGATTACATTCTGATGATATCAAACGCTTACTTGCAATTTTGCAAAAAATAGTAGATAATAATGATACAGTTATAGTAATTGAACATAATTTAGATGTTATTAAGTGTGCTGATTATATTATCGATTTAGGACCAGAAGGTGGCGATGGTGGTGGGCAAATTGTCGCTTGTGGCACACCAGAGGAAGTTAGTAAAGTTGAAACTTCTTATACAGGTCAATTTTTGGCAAAAATTTTGAATCATACATCATAATATTCAAGGAGGGAATAGAATGAGGGTTGTTATTGTTTCAGATGGAAAAAAAAGAATAAATAAAATATTAGAGTGGTTATTATATTTTTTAGGCTATTTATTTGTATTCTTTCTTGTTTCTAAATTTTTTAAATCTTTTCAACTGGATGATGTGCACCCTTTTTTGTATTCTTGCTTAGCAACTTTTATTATTTATATATTAAATAAAACGATCAAACCAGTCCTTGTTACTTTGACAATTCCTATTACTGGGTTAACATTAGGCTTATTTTATCCTTTTATTAATCTTTTTATCTTGAAATTAACAGATTGGATTTTAGGTTCTCATTTTAATTTGACAGATTTTTGGGTGGCTCTTGTTATTTCTTTATTAATTTCTTTTATGAATTTATTGGTAGATGGTTTGATTATTAAACCTATTTTGAAGAAGGTTACTATACATGAATAGGGTAGCTATTGATCTTGGATTTTTTCAAATTTATTGGTATTCTATCTTTATTTTATTAGGAATTATTACGGGTAGTTATTTTATTTATCGTGAAGCGAGAAAACAAGGTCTTTCTTTAGACCAATTATCGGACATTATTTTTTATACAATGATAGTTGCAATTATTGGTGCAAGAGGGTATTATGTTCTTTTTAATCTCTCTTATTATCTTGCTAGACCTATTGAAATTTTTGAAATATGGAATGGTGGTCTTGCAATTCATGGTGGAGTGTTAGCTGGTATTTTCTTTCTTTTTTATTATACGAAAAAGAATAAAATTCGTTTGTTGAAACTTCTTGATATTTTAGTGGTTGGTTTGATTATTGGTCAAGCAATTGGTAGATGGGGTAACTTTTTTAATGGTGAAGCTTATGGTGCCATTGTCAGTAAATCCTATTTGGTAAACCAACATATTCCTACTTTTATCATAGAAGGAATGAAAATTGATGGTTTTTATCGACAGCCTACTTTTTTATATGAATCACTTGGTAATTTCATTGGTTTTGGTTTGCTGCTTTTATTTCGTCGCTATCCTTATTTAAAAATAGGACAATTAACTGGTGGATATATGGTTTGGTATGCTATTTTACGATTTTTTATAGAAGGATTGCGAACAGATAGTTTGATGTTTGGATCGATAAGAATAGCACAACTTGTTTCTTGTTTGTTATTTCTTGTTGGCATTTATTTATTGTTTTTCCATTACCGACGTGATCCTAAATTAGCACATCTTTATCAAAAGGAGAAAATTTATGAAAGAGTATAACGTTGTTATTATTGGTTGTGGTGTTGCTGGTATGACTGCTGCTATCTATTTGGCAAGAGCTGGCATTTCTTGTTGCATATTGGAAGCAAATATGCCAGGTGGGCAAATTGTGGATAATGCTACTATTGAAAATTATCCTGGTTTTAGTAAAATTAGTGGAAGTGATCTAGCTTTACATATTTTAAAGCAAGTACAAAATTTACATGTTCCCATTTTTTATCAGGCAGTTCAATCTATTAAAATAGAAAATAATAAGAAAGTTATTACAACAGTAAAAGATACATATCAAGCTTCTTTTGTTATTATTGCAACAGGTAGACATAGTAGAAAATTAGAAGTAGAAGATGAATCTTCATTAGTACATAAAGGACTTAGTTATTGTGCGGTGTGTGATGGGGCTTTATATAAAAATAAATCAGTGGTTGTCATAGGTGGTGGAAATAGTGCTTTTGAAGCAGTGTATTATCTTAGTAAGATTGCTGCTTCTGTTGTTTTAGTTCATAGAAGTAAATGTTATCGTGCTCAAAAAGTTTTGCAAGATAAGGTATTTTCACTTTCTAATGTTTCCTTTGTCGAAGGAGAAGTACAACAAATAATAACAGACGATACACATACAAAAATCACTTCTGTATTGTTGAACTCTCAACAAAAATTAGAATGTGATGCAGTCTTTGCTTATATTGGTAAACAACCAAATACACAAGTTTTTTCCGATCTTGGTATCTGTGATGAACAATCTTACATTACAGTTAATGATACGTATCAAACTGCTATACCTGGTATATTTGCAGTTGGTGATTGTATTTTGAAACAGGATTACCAAATTGTTATTGCTATGAGTGAAGCAGTACAGGTTGCGTTAAAGATTGCGAGGGAAGAATGATGAGAAAGAAAATTGTTGTTTTTGGCGGTGGTACAGGTTTATCAAATTTACTTTCTGGATTAAAAGAGTATCCTGTTGACATTACAGCAATTATTGCTGTTTCAGATACTGGTAGTAGTACTGGAAAATTGCGCGAAGAATTTCATATTCCTGCAGTAGGAGATATTAGGAAAACTATTACGAGCTTGTCTTCTGTACCTTCTTCCATTAAAGAAATGTTGGAGTATCGGTTTCAAACAACGAGTGATTTAAATGGACATGCGTTGGGTAATTTAATGTTACTTTCTTTATTACAGACAACTGGTAGTTTGAAAAATGCAATTTTGGCTTTGTCTGATTTACTTTCTATTGAACACAAGGTTTTGCCATTATCAGAAAGTTCTACCATTACTTTGATGGCTCAAATGAATGATCGGCAAATTGTTGAAGGGGAAGAAAATATAACCACTTATCCTAGCAGTGTTCAGCGTTTGTTTTATAAAGAGGAACCTACTATTGTGCCGGAGGTAATAGACGCAATTTCTGAAGCTGATTTGTTGGTTTTTAGTATGGGAAGTTTGTATACTAGTGTGTTACCACACCTTTTATCATCTAAAATAATAGAAGCGATCGATAAAAGTAGTGCACCTTTAATGTATGTTTGTAACATTGTTACACAACCAGGTGAAACAGATCGATTCTCCGTTGGTGATCATGTAAAATTATTAAATCAATATTTGGGAAATAGAAAACTTGATGTTGTTATTGCTTCTAATTCTAAAATATCGCAAGAATTAATCGAAAAATATTCTATTCAAGAGCAAAAACAACCAGTTTTAATTGATTATGATGTTCTTTCATCTTATGATATAGAATTGATAGAAGCTGATTTGTTAAATGTTGAACAACAAAGACTTCGCCATGATAATCAAAAATTAAGCTTTTTAATATTTTCATACTTAATGAGGTGGTAAAAATGTCTTTTACAATGCAAGTGAAGAATGAAATAACATCTTTTTCTTTTACACAAACAGAAGCGATTGCTTTGCTTTGTGGATTTGTGCGTAATAATGCAACATTCATTGATAATGGTATTATGTTAACAAATGAAAATAAAAAAATCATTTCTTTTTTATGTGATATGTTTGATCGCATTCAAGAAATAACTTATGAAGTTAATACTATTCAAGGTAATAATTTTAGTAAAAAGGATTTATATTCTATTCTCATTAAAAATAACTGTGACTTTTTGATCTCTTTATTATGCTTAAGAAAAGAAACACCTGATTTTTATATCGTGGATGGTAATGAAGAAGCAAGAAACTATTTACGAGGAGTTTTTTTAGCAGCTGGAAGCATTAATGATCCTAAAACTTCTCAATATCATTTAGAACTTTTTATTGCTCAACCTACAGAAGCAGTTTTTGTTCAGAAAATTTTAAATAAATTTGAATTAAATGCAAAATTATTAAGTCGTGATAAAGGATATATGATTTACTTGAAAGAAGCTGAAAAAATAAGTGATTTTTTGAAACTTTTGAACACAACAAAAGCAGTGTTGTATTATGAAGATATGCGTGCTTATCATGAACAAAAAAATAAAACGAATCGTTTAAATAACTGTGAACAAGCCAATATGGATCGTATTATTGAAACTGCTACACAGCAACTTGGTTATATTCAGATTTTAGAAGATAATTTAGCTGTTGAATTATTAGATGCTAAAACTTTGGAGGCACTTACTTATCGTAAAAAATATCCAGAGGTTTCTTTAAAAGAATTAAGTGAAATTATCAGTTTGGAAACAGGAAAAAAGATTACAAAATCTGGTTTGAATCATCGCTTTCGAAAAATCAAAGAATTAGCAAGTAAATTGCAATAATTATTTGGTTTCTAAAATTTTATCAATTAGTCCATATTTTAAGGCTTCTTGGGCATCTAAATAATAATCACGTTCTGTATCGTGTGCTATTTTTTTTAAGCTGTTTTTGGTGTTTTTGGCAAGTATAGTGTTTAATTTCTTTTTTGTTTTTAAAATGTGTTCTGCTACTATTTTAATTTCAGTTGCTTGTCCTTGTGCGCCACCTAATGGTTGATGAATCATTACTTCAGCATTCGGTAAAATATATCTTTTGTTCTCTTTTCCACTTGATAATAGAAAAGCAGCCATACTAGCAGCTATTCCTATACAAATGGTAGAAACATCACTTTTAATAAAATTCATGGTATCATAAATTGCCATACCAGCGGTAACAGAACCACCTGGAGAATTAATATATAAAGAAATATCTTCATGATTAATAGAATCTAAATATAATAATTCTGCAACAACTGTATTAGAAATATTATCATCAATTGTACCAGATAAAATGACGATTCTGTTTTTTAACAACTTAGAAAAAATATCATAACTTCTTTCACCAGTTAATTCTTTCTCTACGATCATGGGAACTAAATTCATATCATCACCTAATTCTACTTTATCCATTTCCATCATAAAATATACAACGATTAATTCGTCAAAATTATTAGACAAGAACAATGGTATTTGCTATAATCAATATAGAATAAGAAGGTGAAAATATGATTGAATCATTAACTATCACAGTTCATGGAAAAAAAATGGATATTCCATTTGGAATGACTTTATTACAACTTAGTAAGCAATTTGCATCTGAATTTAGATTTCCTATTTTAATTGCTAAAGTTGATAATATTTATAGGGAACTTAGTTATGTGATATCAAAACCATGTGACATTGAATTTTTTGATTTGAATTCAAGAATTGGAAATAGAACTCATATTGCAGGATTAACTATGTTGTTATTTGTTGCTGTTAAATCTTTGTATGGTGAAAACGCAAATATTATTGTTCAACATTCCCTAGATAAAGGTATTTATATAGAAACGACATTTCCAATTAGTCAAACCCTAGTAAGGGCTATTGGGACAAAGATGTTATCTTTCGTAAAAATGGATTTAGAAATTACAAAAGTTAGTATTGAAAGAGTTTCTGCTATTCGTTATTTTGAAGAACTTGGTGATTTGCCAAAGGCTAATATTATGAAATATAATACCAATACTTTTGTAACACTTTATCGACTTGGAAATTATTATAATTATTTTTATCAACAAATGCCAACCTCTACAGGTCTTTTAAAAGATTTTAAATTAACTTATCTACATGATAATGGTTTTATTTTACAATTTCCAACACTTTATAGTTCTAATCGAATTAGTGAATACGTTCATCATCCACATATGTTTAAAGTGTTTAAAGAGTGTCATGATTGGGGTAAATTAATGCATATTGAAAATGTTGCTGATTTAAATTATATTGTTTCTCATGGAAAAATCAATGATTTGATCCGTATGGATGAAACTTTACAAAGTAATCGATTGTTAAATGTTGCTAAAGAAATAGAAAAAAACAAAGCGACAAAGAAGATTATTTTATTAGCCGGTCCTTCTTCCTCTGGAAAAACTACAACTACGATGAAATTATGTATGTATTTGAGAAGTCTTGGTTTACATCCTAAAATGATCAGCATGGATGATTACTTTGTAGAAAGAAATCAGACACCAACGAATGAAAAAGGAGAACCAGATTATGAATGCTTTGAAGCAATTGATCATGAACTTTTAAATCAACAAATTTCTGACTTATTAGCTGGTAAAAAGGTAAAAGCACCTATTTATAATTTTATAGAAGGGAAAAAGGCGTTTAAAAAAGAATTAGAACTTGGTGCTGATGATATTCTTTTAATGGAAGGAATTCATGCATTAAATCCTAAAATTTTAGCAACAATTTCTAATGATCGTAAATATAAAATTTATTTATCTGCTTTGACAGAACTTAATTTAGATAATCATAATCGTTTTCCGACGACAGATAATCGCCTTTTAAGAAGAATTGTTCGTGATAATCGTACTAGGGGATATTCTGTTGAAGATACACTTAAAGTATGGCCAAATGTTCGCAAAGGAGAAGAGTTATATATTTTCCCTTATCAAGATGAAGCTGATTCTACTATTAATACAGCTTTGATTTATGAACTTGGTGTATTAAAAACATACGGGGAACCACTTTTGTATTCTGTAGATGAAAATTCTAATTATTATGAAGAGGCAAAAAGACTATTAAATATGTTACGACTTATCTTGCCGATTGCTAGTGAAGCAATACCCGATGATTCCATTATTCGAGAATTTATTGGTGGAAGTTGTTTTCATGATTGATTTTTTAACTTATGGTTGACAAGTTACTAACTATGGTGTTATATTAAATACGCTATTAAATTTAGTTTTGCTTTTGGGGCAAAACTTTATTTAGAAGTCAAAATGATACACCCGGATATGTGTGAAGAAAGGAGATAGATTTTATGCCTACAATTAACCAATTAGTCCGTAAAGGAAGAGGAAATAAAGTAAGAAAAAGTAAGGCTCCTGTTTTAGGTGTTGGCGTTAATACAATTAGAAGAAAATCAACTAATAATCCATCACCTCAAAAACGTGGCGTTTGTACTCGTGTAGGAACAAAGACACCAAAGAAACCAAACTCAGCTCTACGTAAGTATGCTCGTGTACGTTTATCAAACGGAAAAGAAGTTGATACTTATATTCCTGGTATTGGTCACAATCTACAAGAGCATAGTGTTGTATTAGTACGTGGTGGACGTGTTAAGGACTTGATCGGAGTTCGTTATCATATTGTTCGCGGTGCTTTAGATACAGCAGGTGTGAAAGATAGAAAACAAGGTCGTAGTAAATACGGTGCTAAAAGACCTAAGTAAAATGAAATAAGTGAAGGGAGGATATACTTATGCGTAAAAGACGTGCGGTAAAAAGAGACGTATTACCAGATCCTATATATAAGTCTAAAACGGTTACTAAATTAGTAAATACAATTATGTTAGATGGTAAAAAAGGAACTGCTCAAACAATTCTTTATGAAGCATTTGATACAATTAAAGATAAAACTGGCCGTGATCCATTAGAAGTATTTAATGAAGCAATGAATAATATAAGACCAGCTGTTGAAGTTAAATCACGTCGTGTTGGTGGTTCTAATTATCAAGTACCAGTAGAAGTTACTCCAGCAAGAGCTGAAGCATTAGCATTACGTTGGTTAGTTGGTTTTTCTAGAAAACGTGGTGGACGTGGTATGGCTGATAATTTAGCTAGTGAAATTATGGATGCTGCAAATGGAACAGGAGCAGCTGTTAAAAAACGTGAAGATACCCATAGAATGGCAGAAGCAAATAAAGCTTATGCACATTATCGTTGGTAGAAAGGATAATATATGGCAAGAGATACGTCTTTAGAAAAGACAAGAAATTTTG